>JAYVJZ010000264.1:0-2431 GCA_043768865.1 Sphingobacteriales bacterium | reverse complement strand
CACTAGAAATCAATAACAAAGCCTATAAAATTAGCGGTGTTTTTACAAAAAAAGGCAACACGCATCTACCCCTCAGTATCCTCTTCTCTTTGAATGCCGTATTGAATAAACCCAATAGCCAATTAGCCAAAGCATGGCATAGTTTAACCGTATATTCCTATTTAAAAATAAAACCTAATGTGGAACACACTATTTTTCAATCAGATATTTACCAATTCTATCAAAGGGTTTTAAAAATTCCTAAGAGTGAATTTCGGCTGCGCCTACAAGCAATAACGGACATTCATCTGACCTCCGAATTTACATGGGAACTCGATGACAAAAAGGCTAATTTTACTGCCGTCAAGGCATTACTTAGCGGTGCTATTCTTTTCTTTATTTTAGGCTTGGGCATTCTAATCAATGTACTGGTCAATCGTTTCCAAAAAATGGCGGTAAGTCTTTCCCGAAAAGCTAAAATAACGCTTTTGGTTAAAGAATTGGCCACTGTCATAACGCTATCTATACCCCTCAGTATTATTTGCCTTACGCTATTAAGGGCACTGCTAAGTGGCACACCTACTTATGCACTAACCGCACAAGATTTAGGCAATACAAGGTTATGGTTATCTATCCTCTACACGATTGGGGGCGTTTTACTCATTACTTGGTTAATCGTGGTGTATCTATCAAAATACCGTTGGGAACAAGCCGTTGTGGCGGTACTCCACAATCGGTTTAATTATCCCGATTTTAAACGATTGCACCTAGGAACACTCGTTTTTTGTACGTGTTTCCTATTAATCGTGGCAGCTTCAAGTAGGCTTCAACTCAATTTTATTCACCAAAAACCGCTAGGGTTCAATGAAAATATATGGGTCGTCGAAACGCCAACGATGACACCAGACCAAAAAGAAAAATTAGTTGCTGCTTTACAAGCTAAAAACGCATCAAGTAGCGTCTCCTTTTCTCGAAATGCACCAACCGAAGGAACAGAAAAGTATTTGTTCACACTTCAAAAAAAGGCAGCTAAAACACCCGTTACGATTGTCTCAAACATCGTTTGGGCGGATTCAAATTATACAAGAGTCTTGAAATTAACTGTTCAAAACAATGTGTCGGCCAATAAAACCGATACTTTCATGAAAATACTGGTTAATCAAGCCTTTGTAAAAAATACAAACTTGGACACAAGCCAAGAACAATTAATCACATTTAAACACAACGGAAATGAAATAACTGCCAAAGTGCAAGGCGTCATAGAAGATTATAATTATTCAACCTTACATAAATTAGTAGAGCCACTGATTGTCGCCGTAAAGCCTGATTTGGCCAATAAAATACTCATTTCAGGTGAAAAAAAGGACACTCAAATCCTGAACAACATTTTATTAGCAATTAATGGCTATGGTATTCAGCCACATTATGCACATCTGAAAGATAATATCGCTAAAAAATATGAGCAAGAGGTTGCTTTAACTTGGTTATTATTTATTGCTGCTATCGCTTTTATTGCTTTTCTATGTTTACAAATTGGGCTATTATATCAGGAAAGATTCAACAGTCTCAAAGCAATCATTGTGCAAGAAAGTAACGGTATGCGCCGTGAAAAAAATATTCAATTAGTAATGGTAATGGGCGTAGCCGCCTTTTTTGCCCATCAGTTGAGCTGTAAGTGGCTCAATTCATTTGCCTATCATTTTGATTGGAAAATATGGATGACACTGATTATTTTTTTAATCGTTGCCACAACTATTATCACGTTTACAAATAAAAGGCAAACAGGTACAATCGCCTAAAATTTAGAAATAAAATAAGTCATAGGTACAAATACACAACTTAACAAATAGGCCAATAATAAGGAGCGAAGTGTTCTTTTAAAAATAAAATAAGATAATTTTATTCAGCATAAATAATTGATATTAAATAAATTATAAAAAATAAATTTATTTTTGACACTTACCCCCCTCAGTAATTAGCTCAAAAAATGACTTAACAAAACACTGTAAACTGTCCATGGAAAGCCTATTTTCAAGCCACATCTTTGTAGCAACAAAAAAGGAATAAACAACACATTTAGTACGCACAACAATAATAAACAATGACAATTCAAACCTTCAAAACAGCTTTGTTTATCCTCTTTTTAGGACTTAGCCAAATGGTGGTAGGCCAATCAGAAAGTGCAACCCAAGCCGTCGGCGTCATAAAGGGGCATTTGACGGACTCATTGACGGGGCAGCCGCTTGAATACGTCGCTATTTCGCTAAAACGGGGTAGTTTTACTAAAACAATCAACGGAACGATTACCGATGAAAAAGGTAATTTTCGCTTGGAAGGTGTCGGTATTGGCGGGTATAAATTGATTTTTTCGTTTATTGGGTATGAGACTAAAACAGTTAATAAAGTAGAAATAACCGCTACGAATGCCGAATATCACGCTAAAAACATTGTG
>JAYVJZ010000263.1:0-2194 GCA_043768865.1 Sphingobacteriales bacterium | reverse complement strand
TCGGCAGGGCAAGCCACTGCACATAGCCCACAGGCAGTACAATTCTCACGCCCTTCGTCGTCTCGCTTGAGCACGTGTTGCCCACGCCATACTTTGGCTATATCTCTTAGCTGTTCTGGGTAACTAATAGTTGCTTTTTTCTTAAAAAAGTGCTTAATAGTTATGCCCAAACCACCTAATATAGCGGGTAGATAACTGCGCTCCATCAAAGTCATTTCTTTGTTGGATACCATTTTGGATCGATTAGTAAGCATGCGTCATTTATGATTTATATAGGGGCATTTAAAATGAGAAATAGTTCTACTTTTTTATATCCAATTCATTAGCTTCAACAACCCATTGAATAAGAGGTTCACTATCGATAAGGGTATTAAAACTTTCCATCCTAAGTGCATGAGTTGGTCGAAGCGAAAACGTGGTATCGTCCAACGTATCCACATAAAAAAGAAAATAAAAAAGAAGACTTTACTAAACAAAAATCCTGTTTGCAGGAGCGTCAGTGCATTGCCTGTTATACCAAGCGATGCCTCAAAAGGGATATGGTATCCCCCAAAAAATAACGTGCTAATCATCGCGCTGCTGATGAACATATTTACATATTCTGCGAACAAGAAAAATCCTAATTTCATGCTTGAGTATTCTGTATGATACCCTCCTACGAGTTCTGTTTCACACTCTGGCAAATCGAATGGAGTACGGTTACATTCTGCAAAAGCACATATTATAAAAATCAAAAAAGTAATCGGCTGCACTACAACATTCCAAACACCACTTGTGGATTGATAATCGGCTATATCACGCAGGCTCAATGAGTTAGTCATCAACACAATAGCAAGTACCGACATGCCTAGGGCCAACTCGTAGCTTATCATTTGGCTGCTCGCACGTATTGCTCCTAACAATGAAAATTTATTGTTGCTTGCCCAACCTCCAATCATAATACCATACACCCCGAGCGAAACCACTCCCATTATGTACAAAATACCAATATTGATATCGGCCACTTGCAACGATATCGTTCTACCAAATAGTTCTAAATTGCCTCCCCACGGTATTATCGCACTTGTCATCAATGCAGTAACCATAAATATCCCCGGCCCTAATATAAATAATAATTTGTCCGATGAATTAGGCATTATTTCTTCTTTCATAAACATTTTGACTCCGTCAGCTATAGGCTGCAACAACCCAAAAATACCCGCACGGTTGGGGCCAATTCTATCCTGCATAAATGCCGCTACTTTTCGTTCTGCGTACGTCGAATAGGCTGCAATGCCTAGTGAGACTAAAAACAAAATGAGTATCAATATAGATTTTTCGAGGAGAAAGGCTAGTTCCAAAGTGAATTATGATTAAGTGAATAGTGTATGACAGATTTGCAAGTAATTGTATAAGAATGTGAATGTACTATATTATTTGATTTAAAAACAAAATTGATGAACGGTACCTTATAGCCACAATCGTTGCTTGAATAAACGTTATCATGTTCCGTTTTTTCATTATTATTAATAAACGCAACCCTACGGTGAGCGTCAATGCCTAACGTGATAGAAGGCATTTGGTCGCTATCGCTTAGTTGAACATTGCTATATACTGAAACTTGCATTTATTGATGTTTAGTGAATATAAATTATTCCCCAATATATTTTTTAGCAAGCGGCAATTCGTAAGGCAACTCATAATGATTTTGCGAAATAACAGAGTGTTTGCTTAGTTTCTTAGGACCGTCTATAATCCAATCGCTTGTTTTCTTTTTTTCAAATCGGCAATCGTTGCATATAAATTCGCTCACCTCACCCCACTCGTCTTTGCGAGCCGTTACACGCAATACATCATCGCCTTTATACCAAAGCGTAACCTTGCCTGTACACTTGTCACAGCTGCGGTGTGCGTCCATAGGTTTAGTAAACCACACACGACTTTTGAATCGAAATGTTTTATCTGTCAAGGCCCCCACAGGACAAACATCAATCATGTTTCCACTGAAATCATTGTCAATAGCTTTGCGTATATGCGTTGAAATCTCGCTTACATCGCCCCTGTTCATCACGCCATGCCCACGCTCGGGAGTGAGCTGATCGGCCACTTGAGTGCATCTATAACACAAAATACACCGTGTCATGTGTAGCTGTATTTTGTCTCCAACATCTATCTTGTCGAAAGTACGTCGGTTGTAGGCATAACGCGTGGTGGA
>JAYVJZ010000262.1:0-2824 GCA_043768865.1 Sphingobacteriales bacterium | reverse complement strand
GCTGCCAATGATACTAAAACCTGCGTCGTGTGGGAGTTCAGTTGGGGTTCATAAGATAAAAAATGAAGTGGAATTTTGGGCTGCTGTCCATGATGGATTTGTATATGATAACAAAATATTGTTAGAAGAATTTATAATAGGGCAAGAAGTAGAGTGTGCCGTTATGGGAAATTACAAAGTAAAATGTAGCACACCCGGCGAGGTTATTACGAACAAAAAATATGAGATTTATAATTATGAAGCGAAGTATTTAGATGCGGAGGGTGCACAAACAAAGGTGCCTGCGAGTTTGACAGTCGAACGGTTGCTCAAAGTAAAAAGAAACTCAATAAAAGCGTATAAAGCGTTGTATTGTGAAGGGTTGAGTAGGGTTGATTCTTTTGTTACGAACGAAGGATTAATTTATATTAATGAAATAAATACGTTACCAGGGTTTACTTCAATCAGCATGTATCCAAAATTATGGGAGTACGAGGGAGTTGCCTATACGGCATTGATTACTAAATTAATTGAATTTGCTTTTGAACGTAAAATTTTTGAAAGCCGCGTGGTGACTACATTTGCTCAATAATTTTTTTGCTTAATATTTTTTTGCTTAATATTTTTTTGCACAATTTTTTTTGTTATCGCAATATCGATGACCTGTCTGTATCGATTTTCAAATAAATAAAATATAGTATAGTAAAGGCTAGCAACGATGAGCCACCGTAGCTTATAAAGGGAAGTGGTATGCCTATAACGGGCAGCAAGCCTATCGTCATGCCCATATTGACCATGAAGTGAAAAAAGAAAATAGAGGCAACGCCATAAGCATAAACTCTCCCAAAGGTTGAGCGCTGTTCCTCAGCTCGCAGCATAATTCTAATAAAGAAAAACAAGTATAAAATAATTAATAATGTAGAACCAATAAACCCATGTTCTTCTGCAAATGAACAAAATATAAAGTCGGTACTCATCTCAGGTACAAAGTTGCCCTTAGTTTGTAAACCTTGCAAATAGCCTCTTCCATTCAATCCACCAGACCCTATCGCTATTTTTGATTGGTATAAATTATAGGCTATTGTTTTCTCATCGCGTTCGCTTACTTTGCCTAATATCACGTTGATACGGTTGCGTTGATGCTCCTCTAATACGTTATTTACAAAAAAATCGACTCCAAACACTATGCCACTTATAGCTACCAAACCCCCTGCTACAATTGCTATTTCGAGTAGTTGTTTGCGAACTAAAAACACTAATATACAGGCTATAATAGCCATGCTGCCGATGAGATACCATTTATTGATTACTAATGATAAGACACAAATTAGTAATAAAACTATACCGCCAAATAGCACCCATGCGGGCAAACCTTCACGATAAAACACAAAAATAAAGGCTGTAAATACTAACATTGAGCCCACATCGTGTTGTGCAAAAATCAACATCATAGGTACAACCATAATCAAACAGGCGATGATTCGGGTTCTGATTTTATCAAACTTAACGTCTATAGAACCGAGGTATTTGGCTAAGGCTATGCAGGCGGCAAACTTCCCAAACTCAGCAGGCTGTAGCCGCATTCCTCCGATTTCAAACCAGGCATTCGCTCCGTTGACGGTTTTGCCTAAAAACAAAACGGAGATTAAAAGTAAAATTATAATTACATAAAATCCCCATGCGAAGTTGCTATAAAATTTACTGTCGATTATCAGTATTATAAATCCTACAAAAAGCGATATGCACAACCATATTATTTGTTTGCCATAGTTGGTAGTTGTGTTGATGTGAAAGCTAGTGTTATCGCGGTATTCGGTGGCATAAATACTGAGTATCCCTATTATCACAAATATCAAATATAGCAATATCCCGAGCCAATCGATACCGTAAAACAACCCTTTTCTTTGATTCATAGTGTTATTAAAATAGCTAATTTATTTTTTTAAAGCTTATCACCTCTCATTTTCATAAAGCGTTTTCTACTTTCTACGCTATATACGCTGTCCGATTTGTCAAGTATTATTTTCTCTAAACAGCGTTTTGCATTCTCTACATCATTTAATTTATTTTCATATAAGTCGGCTAATTGAAACAAAGCATCGTCCGCCAAAATACCATCGTCATAATATTTAATTATTTTTTCGAGTTCAGCAACAGCCGAGGCATAATCTCTCATCTTTCGGGCTATTTTGGCGTTCATATAAAATATATCGTCGGCCAACTTATGATTTGGAAATGCTGTATTTATTGTATCTAGTGTCATTTTTGTTTCTTTAATTTTGTTTTGAAACAAAAACATTTCGGCTTTTGCGAACAGACGCATTGCAGTGGTTACGGTGTCAGTGCCCGTATTGTCTTGCATAAAAATACTCAAGTCAAGGGCATCGTTAGCGATAAGCTCGGAGGTGGAGGCTTTTAGAACAGTTAGTTGCGCTTGTGCCCATTCAAAATCGCCGTTGAGGTAGGACAATCGAGCGTTACGAAACCGTGCCATTTCTCCCAACGCATCTTCTTTGAACTGTTTATCTACCTGTGCATAATATATATAGGCGTCCCAGATGTTGTCTTCAATCAAATAATAATCCCCTAAATCCAACTTGCATTCTGCTTGTATATGCTTCTCAATTGCGTTGTTGTCGGCTACTTTTTTTAACCATACTATCGCACTATCTACTTGATTGGCATAGCGTGCTTGCAGCTCACACAGCTCTTGTATCGATGTTACCGTTTGGGAGTTGATGCCGTATTTATTAATGAATGTTTTAAAATTATCTTGCAATGTGTCTAGCTGCATAACCGTATAATCTTCGGTCGTTATTTTTTCTTTTTGCGTAGATAGTTTTTC
>JAYVJZ010000261.1:0-2898 GCA_043768865.1 Sphingobacteriales bacterium | reverse complement strand
TGGTTGCCAATAACATTGCAACAATGGGGCAAGCCATAGGCACGTATAGACACGAGCAATTAGGGCATGAGGGGGTTATAAATGAATTGGGAGTGGCATTGGATAGCTACGCAATAGCATTGGTAAATAACGCCACCGAAACCCAAAAAACGATATTAGGCAGAATAGCCAAAGAGTATGTAGGCACTTCAAATTTAACCAACCTTACCAATGCACAAAGAAGCACAATTGGACAAGAATATATCGCTAAAATAGCTGAAGCACCCACCAATAAACCTACGGCATTTGTAAAATTAAAATTTGCTATCAAAAAAGCCCTACGCAAAGCAGGAGTACCAAGTGCTATAATCCAAAACATAAGCAATGCCGAAATACAAGCACTTATAAGCAAGGTAGAGCAAAAGCAAAATAAGCTAAATGCAAAAGCCAATAGCCAACTTGCCAATAGAGTAACCCCAATAGCCAAACAAGACTACAAAAAGCTAATTAGCTAACTGCAAAAATTACTACCCAATATACCAATAAACACATTTACCAAAGAAAATGTAAAAGATATAATGGGCGATACGTGGGAGAATGTAATGGCAATGTTTATATACACTAAATTGAGCGAAGATTTTAATAAACAATTAGACAATTTTACTGAAAAAAATGCTGATGAAATAACTTTTAACTTTGGCAACCCAACCAGTATTCTAAAAGCAATAGGATTACCAAACAAACCAATAAAGTTATTTGGAGCAAAGCTGCTATCAAAAATAAAAAAATACGGATTTGATTCAAAAGACTTAAAAGGACTTTTAGAAGCATTACATAATCCCATAATGGTTTTGAATGGAAATGATTTAGATACATTTGCAATTTTAACCGAAATAAAAGTAAATGGCAAAAATGTATTAGTTAGTATAGATATTAACAAACAAGGCGAAACAGATATTAATTTTATAAGCTCTATTTATGGTAAAAACACCAAAGGGATTATTCAATCTATAAATAATAATGAATTAATATATAGGGATATAAAAAAAGCCCTTAAATATTTCAGCAATCCCACTACCATTGTGGGCTCCAAAACAAATGAGGGACTTGATGCAAATATAATAAAAGAATCAACTAAAGCAATAGAAAAAGTTAAAGAATTTGAAAACCCAAAAGTAGATAATACAGAATTTCAAGTTTTATATCATGGGACTAATAAAATATTTACCAAATTTACTAAAACTAAATTTGGCAAAAGAGAAGGGAGTAATAAATTAGGAGAGGGTGTTTATTTATCGCCAAGCGAAGATTATGCAAAGCAATACGGTAGTATTAAAACCACAGTAGAGATAGAGGACGATTTGAAAATAATTGATTACGATAGAATAAAATATGAAGATGGGTATTATAGATTTTTAGACAAAGTAATTAAAAAAAATGATAATTATGACAGGGGAAACGCTAAAGAGGATTTTGCAAGAAAAAAATTTGATGGCATTCAATATGGTAGTAATGAAATTGTGATTTTTGACCCTAAAAATGTAAAAGTAATTTCTCAAATACAATTTGCCCGAACCCCAAACGGCACTATATACGGTTTTGTAAAAGATGGACAAGTATATTTAAGCGAAGATTTTGAAACCAAGTACGGAGATATTTTAGATATTGGTGGCGAAGCAAGGGTTTATTATGATGGCAATGTAGTAACTAAAGTAAATGATTTATCATTCCACGACATACCTATTCAATTTTTTGATAGAATTGCAATACTTAACATTTTATTTCCCGAAAGTCCCTACAAAGTAATTGGGTTTACATACAGAGCAGATACAGATAGTTTTTCTGTAATAGTACAACAGCCATTTATTGATAGACAACGAAAAGCCACTTAAACTAATCAATGATTCTCACAACATTAATATCCGTTATTACCATTGATAATAATCCACTACGTAGTCATACTTTTTCTTTTTATTTGGTTAGATTTTGTATTTATAAATTGGGGTGTACTGATTGATTTAGTTTTATTTTTTTAATGAGTGCAACCGACAAAATAGGAAGATTGGGAACGTGCAAGTTATGTTAAGGCACTGACACAGAGCAGTTTATAGTACCTGTAATGTTACCCCAACTTACTGTACAACTCGTGTCGCTGCTCCCACAACCGCTAACTATAGTTCCATTGAAAACGCTCCAAACATAGCTAGCACCTGCCACCGGAGCAACAGTATAAGTTTGAGTGCTGTTTTCACACGCAGATGACGCCCCATTGATAGTTGGTGTTGGACTTGGCACAACATACGCCCAGCAGGTGCTTCGCTCACTTATACAGGTTTCTTGTTGTATTTCCCAATCATAAAAAAAATAATAAAATGAAGCTCCTGCGCTGCTCCCTGTAATTGTTATAATACCCGGCAATTCATAAGGATATGCAGCTCCGCTGTTGCGTCTATCCATATCGGCTGTGGCTGCGACGCCGAGTCGAAGGTTGTTTTGCACAGGCAGTTTCCAGTTCAAATTCAACCTACTAGGACCGCTATTTACAAAAAGTGTAGTGTCTTTTAGTATTGCACCACTGTTATCTAACAATTGTATAGTTCGGTTCAAAGCCATGTTTGCATATACTTGTACTGATAGTAGTCGAAGTGGTTTCAAAACATTGAATAGTACATATTGTGATGTAACGCTTATAAATCCTCCCGTGCCGAAACCATTATTTGGTGGTCCAACGTGCTGTGGCAGCGGTGTTTCTCTTTCTTCAACAAAATATTGTGTACTGCTTGAGCTACTAATAGTGGTGTAATTCGTGCCAACATAAAGGGGTGTTGCAATTGTACTATTTGAAAACCAATACACCACTCCCCCACTTGCAGCGGCCTGCAGATTATGACTTCCTGCTTCGCATACAGTATCTGCAAC
>JAYVJZ010000260.1:0-16458 GCA_043768865.1 Sphingobacteriales bacterium | reverse complement strand
CAAAACACCTGATAATAATAATTCTACTAAATCTTCTACAAGCAAACTATCATCTAAATTAGACACAGTATGGTTTAACACAAATACAGTAACATCAGGGAAGTTATATGGATCACATGAGGTCATAGTATTATCAGACATAATTGTCAGTAAGGTAGTAGAAATGCAAGTTGGTTCAACTGGGTTAGGATTTGATATATCCTCTAGATATTCAATGAAACCTGGAGTAGCCAGAGGCGTTTGTGCATGTATGTTATCAATTTGAATAACATTACAGCATCTAAAAATTTATTTTTTGGTGAAGCAAAATTACCATGATAAAACTCCCCTTGTTTTTTAAATCTTCCAAAAGCAATTGGATTGATTTGCCAGTTTTTTTTAATATGAGCTTCATGTTCATTGCATGATAAATAAAGAAACTCATTGTCTCTCTCTGATTGAAAGCCGAACGCTACCTCGTTAAGTTTATTATTAACTATATAACATTTCAAACCTGAATTTCTGCTTATAATTCCCCATGATAAATAAGCAGTAGCATCAAATGAAAACATTGAAGGAATAACTGGATGGTCTAATGTAATTTCATTATTATTAACAATAAAGCCATTGCATCCAGTCATATTGATTGCATAAGATGGCAAATCACTTGTAATCATATCAACGTAAGCATAAGGGTAACACATACAACCAAAATCGTATGCACTGTTTCCATTTGCAACTTTAAAATAATTATCACTAATTCTATCATTTATTTGGTTTAATGAAGTAACCCCTTGCAAACAAGCAATAAATGAATTGTTTTTAACTTTTGTTTTACATGAATAATCACCTCTTGTTGTTATACCTTGATATAAATGGTCAAATGTATTACTATCTGTTATATCAATATCAGCATTGTTTATGCTAATGCCAATTGGATAAAAATCGTACCTGTTTCTGTTGTCATACCATGGAATGTATTTAAAAATATTGCCTCTTGCAATTTCAACTCCATTAGTATTATCGATATGAATAAATTCATATGTAGGTTTCATTAAAGTAGTAGTTGATGTGTAAGTTGATCCAAAAGCATCAGCAGCTGACATTGTTGCATCTAAATCACTAATACCTCTTTGTTTGATATAATTATCTGCAACAAACAAATTGTTCTCTGTTACTTGTGAAATGTTGTCATAGTTCCTGATAGGTTCATAAGGTGAAAAATATACGCCAATATAACAATTTTCAAAAATGCAATTATGTATTTTTACAATGCCTCCTCCGTGCAATGTTGAGAGGATAGGCTTTATATGGCAAATATCATCAACCAATTTATCTGTAACTATTCCATACTTCGCATCAGATATTTTACAATTATTTAATACCAATGTTGCATGATTAGAGTCTATTTCAATTCCAGTTAAGGGGTCAGCAGATTGCGTTTGTACTATGCTACCATCACCCAAAACCTGAATGCCTTTCCACATATAAGGTAAATTATCAGATGCACACTTGAATTCACAATTATCAGCAATAAGTGTTGCTCCTTTTTCAACTATTACACCATAATTTTCATAAAATCTATATTTGCAGTTATTCATTTTTACCACTTTGCCTGCTTTAACAATTATGTTATCTCTTAACGTTCTTACTTCACCATCAACATTTTCATTTTCTAAAAAAGTAATGCCAGCCTGATGAGTGTTGTATATTCTATCAACTTTATCAAAAGCCAAAGAGAAATTTTGATGCCCATTTTGCAATACCCCTTTATGAGATACTTTCAAATTGTACACTCCAGCCGGCATTGAGTGAATGTAAATCTGTTCAACATTATCTACATCATTGTCTGTAATAGAGCAAGTTGTTCCAGATGAGGTAGATAATCTAAAAGGTTTGTAAATAACACCGGAGCTTGATACTATTCTGAAATCTAAATCGTTAACTAATACCTTTGATGGCATAGAAGTAGTTTGTATTACCGAAGATGGCGGGTCTGTCCACGCTATAGTGGCTTTAAATCCATTTTTATTATTGGGAATTGTAATTGATTTTTCAAAAGTAAAACAGTTTAAAAGTTTCTCCTCACTAATACCTAAACCAGCATTAAAAGATTCGTTCATTAAATTAATTACATTTTCTGCATTGAAAAAGCCCCAGCCAAAAGTAGCATCTGGTCCGTAAGCGTCTCCTGCCTCATCACAACTGTTAATTATCATTGCTTTTATCGTTGAGGCTCTTGGAACAGGAACAGGAAAAGGAGCTTGATTTGACCAATGTTCTAAAAACAAGGCAATGCTGCCAGCTAAAACAGGTGAGGCGAATGAAGTCCCACCACTTGCTCCATTATATTCATTACACTGATTTGCTTGTTTTAGATTTGACCAAACTGGTGCCCCATTAAAATAAATAGCACAAAATGATATATCTGGTTTTATTCTTAAATCTGGAGTGGGTCCGTTTACATAGCAATCCGTAAACTTGTTTTCATTTAAACTTGAAATTGAAGTAGCATTTATGCCTTGAACAGAAATACTGTTTTTCGTTACAGAATAGCTATTAATTTGTGTCCAATATGGCCCATGATTACCACCAGCAATGCAATCATTAAAAAATGGAAAATTGTAATAAATTTCATCAATTTGCGTTTGTTGAGACCCATATAAGTTATTTGAGTGCCCATAAGAATGATTCCCAACCAAATTACCATAACTAGCAAATAAAATTCGTTCTGAATTGACACCTAATGCTGAATATTGATCTATTAAACAATTGTATGCAATACCTTTGGGTTCATCTAAATACTCAGCAATTTGCAGGATAGAATTGCAATTTATAACACCAACTAAGTTACTGATTAGATTATTATAATACATATAAGGTGATGCTCCAAGAATGCTTGAAACGTTTGAAGCATGTTCGCTATAATCTGCATCACCTGTACTTTCAACAAGCAGAGTTCTTCCATCAAAAGCAGGATGAGTACTACAAATATCTGTATTAGCAGCTCCATCATTTGTTTCCCAAATCCCACACACGATGTTAGTGCCTTTTAAATCTAAACCAAAATCTCCATTATTCCATAGTTTTTCAACATTGCTATAAATAGCTAGCATATTAGCTTTATTTAAATCGCCAAATGATAAGTTAGTATTATAGATAGGAATATTTTCATCATTTAAGTGTGAAAAACAAAAAGTGTTATTAAAATCTGAAAAGCTAAATGGTATATTGTTTGTTACCATATAAATCGAGTCTGAAACTTCTTTGCTTTTAGTTTTGTCATATAAATAATTTGTCATTGAATCATTCGCAAAACTTTTGACAAAATTTCTGTTCGTAACCCCTTGCCCATAACTTTTAGTGCTGACTACCATAAGAAAAAGTAGTACTTTTGTAAGCTGTAATAAACTTAAATGCGGAATGCGGAATGCGGAGTGCCTGTCGTCGCTGCGCGTTGGCAGCTTTCGTTGGGTTGATGAAGATGTTTCATATTTTTTTTGTTTAAACTTTAATAAATTTATACTGCTATTGCTTAACGAATATACGGATTTTTTGAAAGTCTATCATTAAAATTATAATTTTATTAAAAATTTATGACAAACCCTAATTGCGACTTGTATCATTTTGCATTACAACAGTTAAAAAATTCGTTAAAATTAAATTATATACTCAGTAGTATATGGGCGTGTCCCACGCTTGCCTGAGAATGCAGTAGAGACGTGAGTCGATGCGTGGTTCAAGCTATTTTTTTGAAAGCGGAAATACCGCTTAAATAAATTGAGTTCCACTGATAGCCCATCATGCTTTGCTTATGCCTCAGTCGGCTGACGCATTTATTGGCTAACGCATCAGGTGGCTGATGTTTCAAGTAGCTGCTATCAAAGGAGCTCACGCATTCATTGGCTAACGCTTGCGTCTGCTAGCCGATTGAAATGCAGATGCAACGGTACTTTATGGATATGTAATTAGATGTGCAACGAAGTTACAACGGTTGAGGCTAATGCTACTTTAAATAAGATAGAAATAAAAAAGGTAAGCCAACTGATAATTGCTCGCAAAAGTGAACAGGCACTTTGTCAATTCGGCGGTTGTAGTGGCAATAGTTACAAAATAAGGTAGTAATAAAAAAGGTAAACCAACTATTGGTAGCCCCGCCTGTGGGCGGTGCTTTCACTTAAACGAGGGACGCAGGCCACTCCTCACCCTACGCCTCCAGCAGGTGGGGTTCGTCGTGGCCTGCGTCCCTCGCGTGCGGGCCGCTGCGCGGCCCGCACGCGAGGGACGACCAAACCGCACGTAGGATATCCGTAAAGTATAAGTGAAAAACAATTTTAGTAATGCGATTGTAACAGAATGGCATAGGTTGTAATAAATAGAACGAAAAGTTGCATGAAAATAGCATAAAAACAGTAAGAATAATGATTTGAAAAAAGTAATAATAGATGCTACGATATAAAGTTGTGGCTGCTTGGCCGCCCGTAGGGTATGCGTGAGGGCGAAGGCAAAGCTCCTTTTTTTGAAGTGCTATAGTTACGTATGTTTTTAGAGTAAATGTGCACGGTCAGGTTAGCACTTCAAATAAAGAGCGGGCGCCGAAAGACCGACCTCGCCTACGTAGGGTATTGGGAAGTTTAATGTTCATTGCGAGGGCACGCCCAAATTGGTATTTTTATTATTTATTTGGTGCATCATCGTATCGGCTGCATCGTATTTTTATGAAATTAAAATTGTTTGTATAATAATTTTTATTATATTTGCGTTAAGACTTTAACTATATATAAATTAAATATCACTAAGATGAAATTTACTACATCATCGTTCTTTTTACTGCTTGGCGGGCTGACACTCCTATTGGGTGCGAGTTCGTGTAAGAAAACAAAATCGTCGATTACGGGTTGGAATTATAACAATTCTAAAAATGGCGGTTTTGAAGTGAATACAAAATATAAGGGTCAGGCGACAGGACCAGGGTTGGTGTTGATTACGGGTGGTACATTTACGATGGGCAATACGGAGCAAGATGTGATGTATGATTGGAATAGCATACCACGTCGGGTAACGGTTGCGTCGTTTTATATGGACGAGACGGAGGTGGCAAATATTCATTATTTGGAGTATTTATATTGGCTCACGCGTGTCTATTCGGCGGATTATCCATTGGTAGTGCGTGCGGCATTGCCTGATACGCTTGTGTGGCGTGATGAGTTGGCTTATAATGAGCCTTATGTAGAGAACTATTTGCGTCACCCTTCATATCAATATTATCCTGTGGTGGGTGTGAGTTGGATGCAGGCAAATGAGTTTTGCAAGTGGCGGACGGATAGGGTCAATGAGCAAATATTGATTGATAAGGGTATTTTGAATGTGAATCCAAATCAGTTTAATGAGGATAATTTTAATACAGAATCCTATTTGTTGGGGCAGTATGAAGGCAGTGTTCGCAAGAACTTGAAGGATATAAATCCGAATGGTAGTGGGGAGCGTAAGGTGCGTTTTGAGGATGGGATGTTATTGCCAAGTTATCGTTTGCCGACAGAGGCTGAGTGGGAGTTTGCGGCACTCGGCTTGATTGGTAATAAGACAAAAAAAGAGGAGCGTATTACGGATAGAAAAATATATCCTTGGGGTTCTACCACGAGCCGCTACAACAAGCATGGTGCTTGGCATGGGGATTTTTTAGCTAACTTCAAGCGAGGTAATGGTGATAATATGGGGGTTGCTGGGCAGATGAATGATAATGCGGTGATTACCTCTCCTGTTTTTAAATATATGCCAAATGATTATGGTTTGTATAATATGTCGGGCAATGTCAATGAGTGGGTATTGGATAATTATCGCCCTTTGACATCAGGCGACGCAGCGGACATGAACCCGTATCGTGGCAATGTATTTAAAACTAAGGAATTGGACGAAGATGGCATACCTACCGAAAAAGATTCATTGGGCAGAATAAACTACCGTGATGTTACGACTGAAGAGGCTATGAACCGTCGTAATTATAAGCGTGGGTACAATATTGATCATTTAGATGGTGATTCGAGCAGTTGGTCATCGTACGAGTACGGCGTATCTACTTTGATTAGCGACAAGGCGCGTGTGTTCAAAGGGGGATCGTGGAAGGACAGAGCCTACTATCTTGCACCAGGTGCTCGTAGGTTTTTGAATGAGGAAATGAGCACTGATGATATTGGGTTTCGATGTGCTATGATACGTGTGGGCTCTCAAGGTGGCAATGAAATGGAGGACGGTAAGGCATTCAAAAAAACCAAAAAAGCAGCAAAGGCGAATGGTAAATCAAGGAAAAAGAATAGTTCAAAGAAATTGAATTAAGCTTAATGAGATTTTACAAAAGCCCTGAATTTTTATTAAAAATTCAGGGCTTTTTTTTGGAATAAACCGACATCTATATCACTCTATATGTGTATAGAATAAACAAGCAAAAGGGCTACATTTCTGTAAACTTATATCCAATACCTCTTACAGAATGAAAATAAATAGGTTCTTTGTGATTGGTTTCAAAGTATTTACGAAAATTGAGGATGAAGTTATCGATAGTACGTGTGGTTGGAAAAACATCGTACCCCCACACATTTTGCAATATTAAATTGCGGCTAACCACCTCTCCTTTTCGTTCTATGAGTAGTTTCAATAGTTTTACTTCTTTTTTGGTGAGGGTAACGCTACCGTTTATACCTATTGCTTCAAAGGTTGAAAAATTAACATAATTAGAGCCAAAGTTAAATTCTAGCATTTCGTTTTGGTCGGCTACGTCAAGGGTCGCTCCACGTTTCAAAAGACTTTTAACTCTAAGTATAAACTCCTCTAAGTTGAATGGTTTGGTGAGGTAGTCGTCTGCCCCTCGCTTGAGTCCATTGACTCTGTCGAGGCTACTATCCTTGGCTGTTAAAAATATAATAGGAATGTGGGCATCGTCGAGGCGTATTTGCTCACATACATCAAAGCCCGACAGTTCAGGCACCATAACATCTAAAATAGCAAGACTGAAACGTTGTTCTACAAAGGCCTTGATTGCTTTTTTTCCATCATTGACAGCGACCACTTCATAGCCTTCCATTTCTAAATTCATTTTGATTACATCGCTCAAATGTTCCTCATCTTCTAAGAGCAGAATACGTTTTTCCATAACTGTAAATTTTTAATACTTCAAAACTAAAAATTAATACCCTACAAAACCAATACAGATTACCTGCATTGTCATTTAAAAAAAGTAACTAAAAACCGTGTTCCGCAGGGGTGATTATCTGTAACTTGTATGCTGCCTTTATACATTTCTACTAGCTGCTTGACTAGGTAGAGGCCGAGCCCTGTCCCTTTGCTAGTGCGGGTTTCCTCGCTTCCCACTCTAAAAAATTTTTTAAATATATGTTTCTTATCTTCTATGGAAATTCCGATTCCAAAATCGCTGACACACAATAGGGTGTTGTCATTTTTTTGGGTTAAATCAATAGCGATAGTTTTGTTGCTAGTTGAGTATTTGATTGCATTTTCTATTATATTACTACAGATAAGCTCTAATGCTGTTGGGTCAGCGTTCAGATATACGTTGTCTTTGATGTTAGTTATAAAAGTACAGTGCTTGCCGAGGCTTGATTTCAAAATGTTGATATGGTCAATTAATAATTCTGAGAAATTGACCTCTTCTTGAACAAATTGCTCTTGATGAGCTTCGATTTTGGTAGCTATTAATATTTTTTCAACTAATATTTTGAGCCTGTCCACATCGTTGAACGTGTTGCGCATCAGCTGTTCGGCTTGAATTTCTGTGGGCTTTTTAGTGGTAATAGTTTGCAGCGAAAGTTGTATTGAAGCCAACGGCGATTTCAATTCGTGTGTGATAGAGAGTAAGAAATTGCGTTGCTGCTTGTTGAGTTCTATCTCTTGCAGAAAAGAGCGACGAATCTGCCATGCACCGAGCGATATTAAAATAATAAAAACCGCACCTTCGCCAATTATCATTAGCCTCTGACGAGCATAATCGTTGTTTAATTGAGAAACTAATTCTAAGTTTTGATTTGGATTGACGTGGTTTTGTGCTATAAATATTCGCTCTTGAAGCAATAGTTTATTTTTATTTAACAACAAATAAGCCCACCAAAAATAAGAGGCAAATATGTAAAATATTAAAAAATAAAAAACAAAAAGTGGGCGATACGTTTTCAAATTTTATATAAATAAAGTGAGCTAGATAATGAAAAAATCATGCCATTAGAAGAAAAACACATGGTTTTTTATTGATGTCAGGTTTTGATTTTTGCCATTGTGCGACCTCTTTTGTTTTTATAATTGCGTTTGGGGTATTGATATTAACGGCAATGCAGAGGCGGGTCTGTGGACGAAGGGTTTTGAGAAGTACTTCAAATAATTGGTGATTGCGATATGGTGCTTCAATGAAAATCTGAGTGCTATTTTCAACTCTACTTTTATTTTCTATTTCACGGATTTTTTTTTGTCTATCGGGTTCTTTGATAGGCACATAGCCGTTGTTTTCAAACTTTTGACCTGAGAGTCCACTCGCCATCAGTGCTAACAAAATAGACGAAGGGCCTACCATAGGCACTACCTCGATGCCGAGTGTGTGTGCCATAGCGACTATATCGGCACCCGGATCACATACCGCAGGGCAGCCACAATCACTCAACAACCCTACATCAAGCCCTTCTTTACAAGCCGCTAAATAATTATAAAATTGTTCCGGTTGGGTGTGTTCATTTAAGGGCAATAACTCAAGTTGAGGCAGTGGCACATAGGCTCGAAGCACTCTGCGAGCACTTTTTTCGTTTTCAACTATGAACGTTCGAATGCTTGAAACGATAGCAGCATCTGCATTGCTGATAGTAAATGTATCGTTTTCGTGTAAGGAGGTGGGTATTAAATATAGTTTGGCCAAGGTGTGATTGTATTTGAGATTAAAAAAATATATTGCGAAAATAGTATTAATATTGCATACGCTAAGGTGTATAACCAAAAAGTTATACTTAATAGGGAATGCAGTGTAAATCTGCGACAGTTCCCGCTGCTGTAAGTTCTAAAAAATACTTCGTGTACTATGCCACTGTTTGTTTATTATAAATGGGAAGGCACACGGGAGTAGGAACAAAGTCAGAAGACCTGCCTTACGCTAATTTAGTAACAATCCTACTTCGGGAAAAAGTAACTGTTATGGTATGAAAAATAAAATTGCACAAATATTACTTATTTTGCTTCCTTGCTTTGGTTGTGCGTCATTAGTTGCACAAGTCCAAAATATTGAAATACCTTCCACTTTGATAACCCCGTCAAACGCCGATAGTACCCTTGCGCCTATATCGATATTTCACCGTCTAGCGTCTAAAGGAAGCAAGCAGACCTTGGAGTTAAAACATAAAAAATATATTAATAACGAAAACGTACTTTTACAAAACTTTAATTTACAATTGCGTTCGTCGGGTTCAGGAAGTCTGGCTACGCTGAGTATGCGAGGGTCATCGTCGGTACAAACACAAGTCAATTATATGAATTTTAACCTCAACAATCCTATGTTGGGAACGTATGATTTTGCAATGCTTCCTATTCATTTTTTTAATGCGATTGAGGTCAATCAAAATAGCGAAAGTGCTGTAGGGGGTACTGTGTGTGTTGATAATACGGCATTGATTGAAAATAAAATTGAAATTTCGAGCAAAATTAATAGTGTTGAGAACGTACAATTAGCAGTTATAAATGAGTCGAAGTATAAGAAAACAACTCATAAAACGTCGTTGATGCTTCAAAACAATCTCAACAAATTCAATTATTTGATTGAAAACAATAAGGTAGCTGCTGAGAATGTTGCATCTAATCATAAAGCTTTGTTTCACACGAGTTCGTTAGATGTATTCAAAAAGACAAAACTATTGGTAGGTCTCTGGTATCAGCACTTACATCGGCTAGTGCCCCCACCAATTACAAAAAAATCAAGTAGCGATTATCAGGACGACACGCAGCTAAAACTATTTGCCACTAGTGAGTTCATGTTGCTCAACCAAGATTTTAATGTCGGGGTTATGTTTGCTAGAACTAATTTAGATTTTTATAACAGCATTGCCAATGAAGTATCAAAAAGCGAGGCAAATGAGGTGCAAAGTTTTATGAATACTTCGATTACAATTTCTCAAAAAATTAGTGCAAAAAGTGAGTTCAAAGTACAAAGTATAACTGCCACCTCCAAGCATTATTATATTCAACCTGAAATTATAAGAACTCATGCAACTTTCAAATTAACACATAAAAATAACGTAAACACAGTATTGCAAAGTGAAATAGGAGTGATACATGACCAAAAACTTTATTGGAACGGGTATTTAAAATATTCTACTACTAAGGAAAATATTCTCAATAAAAACATAAATACTGAAGTTGGGGTTTATAAAACGGTGCGTCTCCCGAGTATTAACGAACGCTATTGGGAGCTCGCTGGCAACAGAAATATCAATGCCGAACAAGGGTATAACTTTCAACTAGCGGTCAATATCAACCGAATAAATAGTACTATAAAAAATGAAACTAGTCCAATGTTGCTGTGTGTATCTCCTTATTTTAAAATAGTAGAAAACTGGATAAGCTGGCTGCCTAACAATGGTAATTGGTCTCCACAAAATCTAAAAACTGTCGTCAGTCGTGGGTTAGACGTTACGCTGAACCCAAAGCCAATGTTGAGAAAGTATTTAAAAAATATTTTGTTGCAACCTAGATTTATGTACAGTTATAACATCACAAACAAAATAAACACCCCTCAACAACTCATCTATACACCGCAGCATCGCTATACGGGCAGCCTGTTGTGTAGGGTCGAAGGGTACAAATTAGAACTTATACATTGCTTTACATCAGAGGTGTTCACTACTAGTGACAATTCATTTGCAATGCCGCATTACAATATATACAACGCAAGTATATCAAGGAACGTCATCACAACTATCGGTGAAATAAACCTTGAACTCATTGTCAATAATTTACAAAATAAAATGTATCAATCCATTCAAAATTATTACATGCCAAACAGAAACATAGAATTATTAATAACCTTTATATTTTAAAAAAAATGAAAAAACTATTTACACTTTTACTAGTAACGATTGCAATCAACATTAGCAATGCACAAAGCATTCAGATTGATTTTGAAAACCTCTCAGGGGCTATTAATCAAAATCAAAACCTAGCCGCCGACGCAGGTATTGATTACACAACAACTATTTTCCCATCGGCATGGGACACATTATTTGGGGGCTATTGGGTGAACGGTTGGGCTTGGAGTTCACAAACCGATAGCATAACGAGTGGTTATACCAATCAATATGCAAGTGCAAGCGGAAGCGGCGATAGCAGCGAAACCTATCTTGTTTCATATTCGTTTTCAAAAATAATCACACCCCTACATTTTCCAAAAAAAATCTCAATCAACAACAATGCTTATGCCTATTGGAGTATGAAAAACGGTGATTCATTTGCCAAAAAATTTGGTGGTGTCACAGGTACAGACCCCGACTATTTTAGGGTTATACTATACGGATATCAAAGTGGTGTTAAAAAAGAAGATAGTATCGTGGTGTATCTAGCCGATTATAGAGCAGCGCTTTCTACTAACGACTATATAGTAAAAGGCTGGATAGACGTGCCTTTGGACTCGTTGTACCAGACAGACAGCATAGAATTCGTCTTAGAATCGTCAGACAATGGATCATTTGGAATGAATACACCTGCATATTTCTGCATCGATAATTATCAGTACCGCATCAACCCAAGCGATCTCACTGAAGCAGAAAATACATTTAACTTTTATCCTAATCCTACGACTCAATATGTTCGATTTGATGATGCAATCGAATCAATAAGCGTAAAAAATGTAGTTGGTCAAACTCAAAATGTGTCTATCTCAAACCAAACTATCGATTGTACAACCTTAGCGAACGGAGTATATTTTGTACAGTTTACTTTTGACAATAAATTGTATTCTCATAAGTTTATTAAACAATAAAATGAGATTGTATTTACTGCTAATAATAAGCCTAAATGTATCCCAAACTCAAGCACAGTATGCACCTGCTGCAGGCCTCGCGGGCAGCACGGCTATTGCTTATAATTCAAACCAAATAATAGATTGGGCTACAGCCTGCGAAATAAAAAGAGGTTGGCAACAAATAGACGATACGCTACTCGGCAAAACTACCGTAGGTTCTTATATGAGTGCAATCGGTAGTTACGATAGCGAGGTGGTGAGCTTGGGAGATGGAGGCGAAGCAATTTTGCAATTTACACATCCTATTTCTAACAAAGATGGATTTGATTTTGTGGTTTTTGAAAACGCTTTTAGTACAAATTTTTTAGAACTAGCACATGTAGAAGTAAGCACAGATGGCATAAACTATGTCCGATTTTGTAGCCATTCGCTCACCCAAGATACGCTACAAACGGATACATTTGGCGACTCAGAGCCAGAACTGCTGCATAATATAGCTGGCAAATACAAATCAGGATTTGGTACTCCATTTGATTTAGATGAATTAAAATACGAAAATACTATAGATATTTCTGCTATTAAATTTGTCAAAGTCATAGACGTAATAGGAACTATAAACGCAGACTATGCGAGCTTCGATTGCTACTTCAACAGCATTAACGACCCCTACCCTACTCCGTTTGCGTCAGGCGGATTCGACTTAGAGGCTGTAGGAGTAATCAATAATGACAATTATAATACGACAATCGTTGATGAAACTATGGTAGAATATGTGCATACTACTAACGATGAAATACAAGTAAAGACAAATGTTTTGGCTAGGTTACAAGTATTTGATGCGACAGGAAAATTATTAAAATTAAGTTCCGATAATACAAATCATGCTGTGCAAATCAATCCAACCAACCAACTGCTGCTGCTGCATTTGACGTACAAAAACAAATTAAAAATAATAAAAATAATTCATTGAAAAAAATATTTTATTTACTACTACTCAGTTTTTTTTTAAGTTGCAAAGTGGATAAAGTTGAGCCATCAACAGCCCCGTTAATAGAAGCAAACAAGGGATTTTTTGTGATCAACGAAGGAGGTTTTACGCACAACAACGCTAGCCTAGGATATTATAATTTTCAAGAAAAAAAATATTATCCAACTATTTTTACAAATAACTATAAAATAGGTGATGTGCTGCAGTCGGCAGCATTTATAAATAATGAATTGTATGCCGTTATCAATAATTCAAATACGCTGTTAAAAATTGATGTTACTAATGGGAGTGTAGTTAAGAAAAATATGAATTTTAACTCGCCACGCTATATCATTCAAATTAGCGCAAATGAAGGACTAGTGAGCGATTTGTTTGAGGATAAATTATATATTATTGATTTGCAAACACTCGAAATAAAACGCACACTAGCTACGAACACCTGGACCGAGACGTTATTAAAATTTGAAAATAAAGTTTTTATTACCTGCCCACAATCTGAATATTTATTGTCTATTGCCCTCAATAATCCAAACAAACTAGATAGCATACCGATAGGTTACGGGTCGGTGAGTAGTGTAGTTGATAAAAATGATATGCTGTGGGTGCTCTGCTCGGGCGATGATTCAAAAAGCAAAAAACCGTCACTCTGTCAGTTAAATCCAACCAACAATCAAATTGTAAAATCGTTTGAATTTAGTACCTACTCACGCCCAAGTCGTATGTGTATAAACGCAACTAACGATACGCTATTTTATATAAATAATGATATTGTAGCGTTTCCAATTGCTGCCACTTCAATCCCCACAACGCCGTATATAGCGGCGAATGGAGGTAACTTTTATGGCCTTAGTATATATAATAAAAATATAGTTGTGTTAGATGCAAAAGATTATAACAGCCTCGGCACTGCAACTATTTATAATCAAAAAAAAGAAAATATAGCTAGTTTTACAACAGGAATTATCCCTTCTGATATCTTAAAATATTAAAAAATAAATGAAAATACTACTGGTATGTATTGGAAATATTTGCCGCTCTCCAATGGCAGAATACATTTTAAAATCTAAAATAGATACCCTCAAATTACCTCACAACGTAGCATCGGCGGGTGTAGAGGGACATCATGTAGGCCAAGGGGCTAATGTTAATGCTATCCAAACAGCTAAGAAGCACGGTATCAATCTACTACCACACAAAGCACAACAGTTGACTAAATTACATTTTGAAGAATATGATAAAATATATGTGTTCGCTAACGATGTCATGCAAGCAGCTATCAACATTGCACCTACTGAAAATTCAAAGCAAAAATTATTTTTTTTTACGAGTATCAACAATTCAAAATGTACTGATGATATTATAGATCCGTGGTATTTTGACGCAACTATTTATGCTAAAGTATATAATCAAATTGAAGAATTGTGTGAACTACTAGTCGAAAACGACTTAAAAAATTACGCGTGATTGCATCGTTAGAAGGCGTCGTTATCAAATCGTTTCGATATGGCGAAACTAGCAAAATAGCACATGTTTATACCAGAGAGAAAGGCATGCAATCCATTATGATAAAAGGGGCGTTGAGTGCTAAAAACAACAAAGCCAGTATGCTACAACCTATGACTCACATAGGTTTGGTAGTGTATCAAAAAAATCAAGAACAGTCCCTTTTGCTACTCAAAGAGATACAAATTAACACGGTGTATCATGCTATTGGAGTAGATTTTACGAAAAATGCAATCGCACTTTTTTGTAGTGAATTATTATATAAAACCCTGAAAGAACAAGCCTCTAATGAAGCTTTGTTTGATTTTGTAGTAACTTCTATGCGGCAGCTTGATATGGCAAAAACCAATGTCGCTAATCATCATCTGTACTTTATATCCGAGCTGTCTAATTATTTAGGGATTGGTATAGCCTCTTCTTCACTGAACTTTCCTTATTATTTTGATTATATTGAAAGTGAATTTACTTTAACACTTCCATTGCACGGCGATTTTTTGAAACCCGACCAAGCTACATTATTAAACAAAATGCTGGTAGAAAATGAGAACCCACAAGGCTTTCAACCTACTAACGCAGAGCGTCGAACGCTGCTTGAAATGATGATTATATACTACCGACATCACGTAAACGACTTTGGCAAATTACACAGTTGGGACGTGCTGCAAGTGCTTTTTACCAACTAATTATTTTTTGATATTGTCCTTATCGCCAGACTGTTCTTTTACATTCTTAATGGCAAAAGTTTTGTGCTTTCCATCTACCGTATAGGCAATCAATAGCGCCCCATCATACGTATAAGGGCATTTGACATACAAGTTTTTAATTTGATCTTTAAGCATACCTGCTATCCGAACGGTTTCGTTTTTGCGGAGAGATGTTTTGTTTTGAGAATCTTTCATCGTATAACGCGCTATTTCTTTACTGACAAATACATCACCAACAAAAAGACTATCTATTGAGATTTTTTTATCCGTCAATATCATTATACGCACATTATACATATAGCCGGTAATCTTGCCTCCGCTTACACTAAAAGGCTCTTTGGTAGCTCCTTGTATTCTAATATTTTCATCTTGTTCTCTGTTATGCTTCTGAGCAAGTGGTTGCTGTGCAGTTACAGTAAGCCCAAATAAAATCAAAAAAATACTACTAATTAGTGTCAATCTCATGTTATAAATTTAAAGTAAAATGATACGCATTGTTTAAAAAAAAGCTCCCCCTTTGTAGAACGCAGGCGGCAATTATATAAAATTATATCCACAAATATACCAATTTTATATTAACATCTGATTTGTATTATGTAGTCGAAGAATTTAAAATTAAAAATTAATGCATCATAAACGACTATTTCGAATTAAATAGTATTTATAAAAAAAACACTCCTTGATTTTATTAGTTTAAAATCAAGGAGCGTTGATATGAATAATTTGGTTTGCTTAATTAACCGCTATACGACGTGTAGCAACTAAATAGCCATTTTGAACTGCACGCAAGAAATATACACCATCAGCTAAATCGGCAACCGAAATAGTTTTGGTTTGGTTCGTAGTAGCGTTTTCACTTAGTATTATTTTACCAGTTACGTCAAGTAGCTCCAATATAATAGGGCTCGTAGTGGTGCCTTTCAAGCTAATCGAAACAACATCATTAGCAGGGTTTGGAGATACACTAAAATTTGAGTTATTAGAGGCTTCTTCAATACTAGTAGCCATTGAGATGTTGGTAGCGAGTATGTCAAAAGCACCTATATTGCCTGACCCCCAGCTTTGAACTACTACATAATAAGTGCCTGCAGCAGCTATGTTTAATAATTCGCTTTCGCCGCCAACTCCTAAGCTATCTTGACAGTAAATGTTAGTCAAAGAACCGCAAGATCCGCTAAACACTCCAAGTATAATGTCTTGTGCATTTGTAACTGAAATCGAGCATTGACCAGGACCGGGCGCTACAAATGAGAACCAAACAGAAGCAGATGAAGGTTGGCCTGCAA
>JAYVJZ010000259.1:0-5815 GCA_043768865.1 Sphingobacteriales bacterium | reverse complement strand
AAATAAAAGAGAGTATTAAAGGAGGACTAAAAGGACTTGTTGTTGGTGAAATAGTTGCGATTGCACCACACCCCGATGCAGAAAAATTAAATATCACCGAAGTAAAAATAAGCGATAACACAACTGAAAATCTTCAAATAGTATGTGGCGCGAGCAATGTAGTAGTGGGACTAAAAGTAGCTGTGGCTTCAGTCAATACGCTACTTTACCCTACTGATGCAGCAACTATAAAAATAAAAAAAACAAAGATAAGAGGAGTTGAGAGCAATGGAATGTTATGCGCTGAAGATGAAATAGGATTGAGTTCTGACCATAATGGGATACTCGAATTGCCGACTGAAACACAAGTGGGTCGTGCACTTGCAGAGGTTTTGAATGTTGAGGTGCAGCACATTTATGAAATCGGATTGACGCCTAATCGCAACGACGCGATGAACATAGAAGGAATTGCAAAAGATATATATGCTTATTTGAAGACTAATAATATCTATTGCGAATGGAAACAACCGCCAATATTTAAGCCAGTTGATATTGAAATAGTACCCATAGAGATTGACAATTCAGGCGGTACTTTATGTCCTATATATGCAGGTATTGTGCTTACTGATGTAGTAATCAAACCATCTCCCATTTGGATGCAAAAACGCTTGGAGGCAGTTGGATTGCGGTGTAAAAACAACGTTATAGATATCGCCAATTATATACTTTGGAAATATGGACAACCGTTACATGCTTTTGATTATGACAAAATAGAAGGCAAAAAAATAACGATAATTGAAGCAGATAAAACAGAAGAATTTATTGGATTAGATGGTATAAAATATACCCTACAACCCAACGATATTATAATAAAAGACACCTTAAAACCTTTGTGTATAGCAGGAATAATAGGCGGTCAAAACAGTAGTATAACCCCTACTACAAAGACTATTTTCTTAGAAAGTGCTTGCTTTGATGCTAAACAAATACGTAAAACATCAAGTAGAATTAACCTAAAAACAGATGCCTCACGTCGCTTTGAAAAACAAATAAATCCCCATAGATTGTTGCCAGCATTACATAGGGCAGTTGCATTGTTGGTAGAACATGCTGATGCTAAAATTGCATCACATTTATATGAATCAACTACCTATGCAAAAACTATTCACCCTATCAAACTAAGGTTTGATAGGGTGAATAAGATAACAGGAACAATAATTTCTAAAAAAGAAATACTAACAATAATAGAAAACTTAGAACTAAAAATTAATAAAATAACAGATGAATATTGTATTGTAGAATCGCCAAGCAACAAAACAGATGTGGTACGAGAAATAGATGTGATAGAAGAAATATTGAGAATTTATGGATTGAACAAAATACCAATACATTCAAAATTTGTATTTTCGCAAGCACACAAAGAGATAAGAGATGCAGAAAAATTGAAGAATAAAATAGCACAAACACTTGTCGTACACGGCTTTTACGAAACTATAACGAATACTTTAGCGAGAAGTCATAAAGCAAAAATATTTTTTGATTATGAGCATCTATTCGTGCCGTTGCTTTCATCTATCAACACTGAACTAGATATATTAACCCCACATGTGTTGTTGAATGAGCTAGAACATTTAGCCCTAAATCAAAATAATCAAATGCATGATGCACGGTTTTTTAATTTCTCTAAAGTCTATCATAAAATTGAAAATAAATACGTTGAAAAGCAGCATTTGTTGTTAAGTGCGTACGGCAATACCTCACAAAATGAAGTCAATTCTACGAATGTAAAAGCAGATATTTATTGGTTGAAAAGTGTGGTACTTGCGGTATTAAAACAAGTAAATCAATTAAAAATAGTAGAAGAAGCAATAATAGAAAATGATTGCATTGCAGAAGGTATTGTTTATAAAATGAAGAATATCGAGATAGCATGGATTGGTGAAATCAAACCAACTATTAAAAAATATTGGGACTTAAAAAAGCCTGTATCTATTGCAATCGTTGATTGGGAAACAGTAATCACACTCTCTAAAAATGAAACTATAACGTATAAAGAACCTATTAAATATCCTGTTGTAAAAAGAGATTTGTCGATTATACTACAAAATAGTGTTGAATTTAGACACCTTCAACAAACTGTTAATAAGTTGAAGCTAGACCTATTAAAAGATATAAGTATATTCGATGTGTATTCAGATGATAAAATCGGTGCTCAACTAAAGTCATATTCCTTGTCATTTAGTTTTCAAAATAACACGAAAACCCTTACTGATATAGAGGTAGATGGAGCAATGATGCTAATAACTGATACACTTTTGAAAGAGCACAATGCTAAAATTAGATCATAGAATTACACTTAAAATATAAATAAATCATGGAAGAAATAATACAAAAAATAGAACTTTTGCAAACTAAAATAGCATCGGTTATTACATTAAATAAAAAGCTAACTGAAGAGAATGAATATTTGAAAATGGAAGCTGATGAAACAAAAACAAGGATAGAAGCGATACAAAATATTGCAACTACTAAAGAAAATGAAGTAGTAGAATTAAAAGAAAAACTAACCCTCGAAACGGCGAATATACAGTTGCAAAAAACCCACTCCGACAACCTAAAAAGCAAAGTAGATGCTTGTTTAGCTGAGTTGAACAATATAATTCAAACAGAAATAAATTAAAAATGAAAGCGCATACTATTGCAATACATGGGCGCCAATATCGTATAAAATTAAACGAAGATGAACTATCTTTAGTACAAAAAGCAGCAGACTCAGTGAATGCTAAAATCCTTCAATTGGCCAAAACGCAAGATGGAGACATACAAGATTTTATCGCTATGTCAGCATTACAATTATCAATTGAAAATCATAAAACTAAAAATAGTTCACAAAAAGAGCTAGAGGCTATTGAAAAAATAAATGAATTATTCAAGTTATTTGATACTAAATAAAAACAAATGATACCATTCGCACCTCCATTCATAGACCAAGCAACGATAGACGAAGTAGTTGATACGCTCAAAAGCGGCTGGATCACGACAGGTCCTAAAGCCAAAAAGCTCGAACAAATGATAACCGACTATTGCGGTTGCCAAAAGACATTGTGCTTAAACTCAGCCACAGCTGGGCTAGAGCTAGTCCTACGATGGTTCGGTGTGGGGCCGGGCGATGAAGTAATCTTACCCGCATACACATATAGTGCTACGGCTAATGTTGTTATACATTGTGGTGCAACTCCGGTATTAGTAGATGTTAATGAGCACGATTTCAATATCAACATCGAAGCAATCGCAAAAAAAATAAACAGTAAAACAAAGGTGATAATGCCTGTCGATTTTGCTGGATTACCGTGCGATTATGACGAAATAGTACAATTAGTAGCATCTAAAAAAGAGATATTTGAGGGGCAGACGGACAATCAAATTAAATTAGGCAGGGTGCTTGTATTGAGCGATGCGGCTCACTCTCTCGGCGCTGAATATAAATCAAAAAAAACAGGGTGCTTAGCAGATTTCACTTGTTTCAGTTTTCATGCTGTTAAAAACATGACCACGGCCGAAGGGGGTACTATTTGTATCAATCTGCCCCTACCCTTTGATGCTGATGATGAATATAAAAAATTTTATAGAACTAGCCTACATGGTCAGACCAAGGACGCTTTGGCAAAGATGCAAAAAGGTGCTTGGGAGTACGATATAGTAGAGGCAGGTTACAAATGCAATATGCCTGATATGCTTGCTGCCATTGGCATAGCGGGTATGAATACATATCAAAAAATTGGATTGCCATTTCGTAAAAAAATATTTGAAACCTACACCAATGGTTTAAAAAAATATGATTGGGCCATTACTCCAATTCAAGATACAGAAACCAAAAATAGCAGTTGCCACGTCTATGCACTGAGAATAAAGGGCTGTTCTGTTGAGAAACGAAACGCTATTATACAATCAATATTTGATGAAGATGTGGCGGTGAATGTGCATTTCAAACCGATTCCCCTATTGACATTTTATAAAAACATGGGCTATGACATTATAGACTATCCCGTTACTTTAAAATTATACAGCGAAGAAATATCATTACCTATACATCAACATCTGCAAGAAGAAGATGTGCTCAAAGTGCAAAATGCAGTGATAAAATCAGTAGCAAAGCATGTGGGTTAAACGCACGATTGACGTGGCTTTTAGCTCTATTGGTAGTATATTTTTAAGTCCTATTTTAATACTACTATCCCTGCTTATATTGATAGATAGCAGAGGTGCAATACTATACAAACAACTGCGAATAGGGAGGTATGAAGTGCCGTTTTATATTTTGAAATTCAGAACTATGATCCCCAACTCAGATGTTGAAAGTAAATTGACAATAGGAAACAAAGATGCAAGAATAACAAAAATTGGGTACTATTTACGAAAATATAAACTTGATGAATTGCCTCAACTCTTCAATGTACTCAAAGGAGATATGAGTCTAGTTGGGCCAAGACCCGAGGTAGCAGAGTTTGTTAATTTATATACCGAAGAGCAAAAAAAAGTTTTGAATGTTAAACCCGGAATCACCGACCTAGCCTCGATTATGTTCAGCAACGAAAACGAATTATTAGCAAGCTATGAAGACCCTATAAGTGCCTATACACATTGCATTATGCCAAAAAAAATTGAATTAAATCTAGCGTATATAGCAACTAGAAACAATTGGATTGATTTAAAAATTATAGTGAAAACTATTAAAAAAATTATTTGTTAAACCTATTTTTTTGTAGCACGCCAAGGCCAAAAAGTGCAAAATCAAAACGAGTTGGGTCATTAGCATCAAACAATTTTAGTTGATTTGTAATGGCTTCTGCCGCCTTCCAAGTTTGCTTATTATTCATACTAATTCCAAGTTGTTGAGCAACTGCTAGGACATGAACATCAAGTGGTATAACCAAATGTGAAGTTGGAATAGTGTTCCAAATTCCAAAATCTATTCCTTTGTCGTCTGACCTTACCATCCAACGCAGGTACATGACTAATCGCTTACAAGCAGCGTTAGTCGTGGGACTAGAGATATGCTTAGCGGTTCGTTGAGGTGCATAAGGCAATGAAAAAAAATACGTATTGAACGCTACTAATCTAGTAAACATAGACGTTGTATCAAGGCAAAAGGCTTGCTCCAGCGAACTGTGTGCCATGAAATGATGTCGCAACCAAGCCACAAAGTACAACAAATCTGTGTCGTTGAAAGTACGGTGTTTAAATCCAATCAATTTTTTTAGATCAATATCTTGATGTTGTGTAATAAATTGATACGGTGCATTGTCCATTAAGCTCAGTAGCTCGGTAGATTTATTTATAATAGTTTTGCGTAAACCCCAAGAAAAAATAGCTGCAAAAAATCCACTAATTTCTATATCTTGTTTCAACGTAAACCGATGTGGAATGCAGATAGGATCATCGGCTACGAAATCATACGTGTGAAAAAAAGAATAATTTTTTTCGAGTAATAGTTGCGTTGATTCAAAATTCAACGTTACACATTTTTTAATGCTTGGCGCAAATCGTCAATCAAATCGTCAGCATCTTCAACACCAACACTGAGGCGTATGAGGGTATCAACTACACCCACCGCTTCACGCTCGGCTTTGGGAATGCTCGCATGTGTCATCGTGGCAGGGTGCCCAATCAACGATTCTACACCACCCAACGATTCTGCACATGCAAAAAGTTGTGTGCTTTTTAGCACAGTTACTGCGTCAGCAAGATTATTATTTTTTAAAGTAAATGACACCATTCCCCCAAAATTTCGCATTTGCTTTTTGGATATTTCATGTTGTGGATGCTGCGGCAACCC
>JAYVJZ010000258.1:0-3359 GCA_043768865.1 Sphingobacteriales bacterium | reverse complement strand
AATCGCTACCTGCCTGAGTTGCCATATCATAATATCACTGTTCGCCAATTGCTTACACACAGAAGTGGACTGCCTAATTATGTATATTTCACTGATGAAACCTATTTTGACCGCCTTGACAATGACTATATGGACAACAATGAATTGCTTACCTATTTGGTGGAATGCCCACCGCCTATCAATCTGCAGCCCGATAGTCGTTTTGTGTATTGCAACACGAATTATTCGTTGTTAGCAAGTATTATCGAGCGTGTGAGCCACATGAAATTTAGTAATTTTATAGCCACTTATATATTTACGCCATTGCAGATGTACAGTACGTTTGCCACTACTCCTTGGCAATTTGCACAATATAAAAATGCAACTAAAGGGGCTTATGTGAACGGTAAACCGATTGGAGATAATTATCAAGATGGGATAATGGGCGATAAGGGCATCTACTCAACTGTTCGAGATATGTTTTTGTTTCATACGGCGCTGTCCAATGGTTTTATATCCTCTACATTAATTGAATTAGCCTACTCAAATGCGGTAACTGAACCCAATCGGTTTAAAAAATACGGGCTTGGTTGGCGCATATACGAAGCCGGCGACAAACATCATATTACAAGCAAAATAGTATATCACAACGGGTGGTGGCATGGCTACCGCACTGCATTTCATAGGCGTTTAATAGATAATAGTTGCGTTATTGTGTTGGGTAATAATCTATGTCGCAATGTTTATAGTTGTGCAAGCAATTCATTTTATATACTTGATAATCTTAGTCCAAAGTTGGAAGATGATACTACCGATTCTGTGCTAGACTAACCAAAAATTAACCTTAGTTTGTAGTGCAAACTTCATAAAAATATGTACTTTCGTTACGTTTATACTTTTTCATTTTCCTAAATTTTAATCAATTGTTGCCGTCTATTTCTTCTCTTATCGCGCCTATGTTTAGAATGCCTTATTTAATAAAGCAAACAAAGAAAACTACTTTCTTCCCATTTTATCATGCAGTAAGCGATGTAGAATTGATGCACCTCAAACATGTAAATACACCTCGCACAGCAGCTCAATTTGAAAATGATTTAGATGTAATGTTGAAATATTTCAAACCGGTTGATTTGCAGACCGCTCTTAATTCAAACGATCAAAATCAGTTTCATGTCAGCTTTGACAACGGTTTGGCTCAGGTATATGATATATGTTTGCCCATATTGGAACGCAAAGGCATACCTGCCACTATTTTTGTTAATTCTGATTTTGTTGATAACGCCGATATGATGTTTCGATATAAGGTGAGCATAATAATTGAAAAGTCAAACAGGATATTGAACATAAAAAAGAATTTGCAGAAACGTTTACAAGTTATTAATATAAATGATTATTTGTTAAAATTATCTTATCAAGATACGAAGCTAATCAACGTCCTAATGCATGTTGCCGAGGAGTCCAAAGATGCATATCTTGCACAAAACCCTATATATGCAACTACTTCACAGTTACAAACTATGCAGAATAAAGGGTTTGTAATTGGTGCTAATAGTGCATCTCACCCGTTGTTTAGCTCTTTGAATACGCAAGAAATAGAAGACCAAATAAAAAAAGATACTCTATTCATACAGCGTAATTTTCAAAATCAAACCCTAGTTCCTTTTGCTTTTCCATTTCATTCGTTAGGCATTGATAAGCTGTGCATAAAATCAATACATAATTATTTTCCTGTATTATTTGGCAGCGAGGGATTGATGGACGATACATTCCTCAATCATACGCATCGAACTAACATGGAACTTCTCAATCACAACACTGATAAAGCGCTACAATTACTTTATTTTAATTATTATATTAAGCAAAAATTGTCAAAAAACGTAGTGTTACGATAAATAAGCTAGTATCATAAAAATATAATGAGTACGCCCAAATATATACAACTGAATGAATTGCAGGTGAATGAAAAAGCTATCGTGCATGATATGCTAGACCAAAATCAACGAATGGAATTTATGGAACGTGGGTTGCTGATAGGCGAGGAGCTTACGATGCTTCGCAAAAGCACCTTGGGACACATGCTAGCTCTCGAGGTACGTGGTACAGTACTTGCAATGCGACATTGTGATGCCTGTCTTGTGATTGTTCTCAAAAATCAATAAAAGAATCGTATTGTTTTACAAACAAACGTGTACTTATTTCAACTTAAAATCTAAAAAAGTTTTGGCCATATTTTAATTTGTTATCACCTTGAAATTCGCTTTTTTTAAAAAGCTACGTCCAAACTATAATTCAATTTTGATTTGTTTGTTGTAATAAAAAGGCGTCTATATTTAGACGCCTTTTTATTGATTATTTTTAAAATTAGCGCATCAGATACATTTTACCATACTCTGTGTCTTTTTCGCCTCCAAACAAAGTCTTCTTTTTGAAGAAATCATCTGCACCTGATGCGTAATGATTCATTTCTTTACCGTTGAGGAAGGCGACTACTCGATAGAGATATAACCCGTTGCCGAGGGCATCGCCATATTGATCCGTGCCGTCCCAAGTAAATTTAGAAATATTTTTGCCGATGTGTATGCCGTCCATATCTCGCACATTTATTTCCCTCACCATTTTCCCCGTTATAGTCATTATTTGTATTTTGAGTACTTGTGGTATGGTACTTCCTGTTAATGTAAATACAAATTGAGTAGATGAGGTGAATGGATTAGGATAATTGAGGAAGTTGCTTATCATTGGTTTATTGATTACCTCAAAGCCAATACGATAGGCGTATTGAGAGGTGGTATTTCCTAAGCGATCTTGCCCTGATATAATCAATTCATAACGCCCGTCAACGTTGAACTTTGGTTTATATTCTATGCGTGCTTCGTTGTTGTCTTTGTTAAGATTGCTAGTCGAAGGTAGGGTATAGGATAGATTTGGATCCGCAAAAAACACTGGCATAAATGTTAAATCAGGCTTTCTAATTTGAATACTAAAAAGTGAAGTATCGTTGATTGGCATATATTTATTTTCGTCTTTGAAGATAATATTTATAACCGGTGATGGAGATATAATATCTCCGTCCATGATGTGAATGCCATCAAACATAGCGTCCACGAGAGGGTCTGTATTGTCCCCTATCACTTTGAACTTGAGTGAGGCGAAATTGTTGAATCGATATTTCTCAGCAATCGCCCTGTCAGAATTAACGTCTATAGTCAATATATTGTCTCCTATATATTGAAATGTTGAAAATTTGACATCTACCAAATGGGAGTCGCCAGCGAGTATCGTTTTTTTGGCATAAGGTATAATGTGGGCGACGTTGTTTTTGTCATATACCTTTATTTCTATTTTGGCAGTGTCTGCATTAACACAAGATATATTTCGCA
>JAYVJZ010000257.1:0-2595 GCA_043768865.1 Sphingobacteriales bacterium | reverse complement strand
TGAGTGAAATAACAAAAATCGAAAATCTGATTGCCGATCAATATTATACTCCTATCATTGACTTTGAACAATGTTTAGCCGAAGGCAAAGTATCGTATTTTGATATCGAAACAGTATATTTACACTATGTTAAAGAGCATTTCGATTTAGCAAAGCTCCAACCCGAAAGCCTTCTACTCACCTACGATGCAATGTATGGTTCAGGACAGTTCATAGCCAAACGAATATTTAAAAATACACATTTTCTTCATTGTGAGTTCAATCCGGGCTTTGATAATCAAGCTCCCGAACCCCTTCAACGCAACTTAAAAGAACTAGAAAATAAGTTAGTAAATAACCCCTCCCACCTATCCATCATCACCGACGGAGATGCAGACAGAATAGCTTTTTACGACGACAAAAGTGCGTTTGTAGATGCTCACCATATCCTACTATTAACAATTTATTATTTGCATAACTTTAAAAAAATGAGTGGTAAAGTAGTCATTGCTTTTTCTGTAAGCGAGCGTATAAAGCGCCTTTGCGAGCATTACCAAATACCCTGTCAAGTTACGCCTATTGGATTCAAATACATAGCCGAGGTGATGTTGCAAGACGATGTACTAGTGGGCGGAGAAGAGAGTGGAGGCATAGCCGTAAAGGGACACATACCCGAACGCGACGGTATTTGGATGTCCTTGTTGTTGTTAGAATTAATGCAAACAACTAACAAAAAAATATCTGAAATCATAAACGATATATATAAAATAACGGGTGCTTTCTGCTACGAAAGGTGGGATTTGCATATTAGCATTGAGCAAAAAACAAAGATTATAGCAGCCTGCAAAGCCAATGAATATTCCGCTTTTGGGCAATATCAAGTAGCTAATGTAGAATCTATAGATGGATATAAATTTCATATCGATGCTACTGCCTGGGTAATGCTGCGACTCTCTGGCACTGAGCCCGTGCTGCGTATTTATGCAGAGGCGACAACCAAAAATCAAGTACTTTCGATACTACAGGCAGCCAAAGACACGGTATTGGCATAGTTTTTTTAGTATAATGATACGACATCAGGTTTTTTTAAAGTTAATAGTGGTGTGAACTATCCTCCTGCTTATGTTTAGGTATCATACAACGATTTTTTTTTCAATGATATTCAGGGAGACAGTACTCGTTATATTTAATTACTTTTGTAAGATGAAAAGTATTTTTTCCCTTATATTTTTTTTTCCTTTATTTATTCTGCAACTACTATGTAGCCTGCCTTTGAAAGCACAGACAGTGCAAACTAAAGATACAATCAAAGTACAAACATTGTTGTTATACAAGGCAAAATTGCTACAACCTCTACAAGGGCAATACAGTCAAAGTAACACAAGAACTGCAAGCATATATGGTGTCAGTGGACTCATGTGGGGCGGCACTTTGATAGGTCTCAATGAGCTGTGGTATAAAAATTACCCAAAGTCAAAGTTTAAATGGTACAACGATTTTGGGGAATGGCGACACATCGATAAAGCAGGACACATCATGACAGGCTATTTTGAATCGCGATGGCTATATTGCATGGGCAATTGGGCAGGCGTATCGCCGCGCAAGGCAGCTTGGATAGGGGCAGGGCTTGGCTTTAGCTATCAGTTGAGTATGGAGCTGCTCGACGGGCATAGTGCTAATTGGGGCTTTTCGATGCCCGATATAGCTGCTAATACACTAGGTTGCGGTGTATTTCTTTCGCAACAATTGATATGGGGTGAGCAGCGCATACGGATAAAATTCAATACAGTGCAGCCGATGTATCCGCAGGGTAATGTAGCTATCGATGCTCGCGTCAAAAGCCTTTATGGTAGTCGTTTTATGGAGCGTACTATGAAGGATTATAACGCTCAAGTGTATTGGCTTTCAGCTAATATTTATTCATTTTTGCCAGATAATTCTACCTTTCCCAAATGGCTCAATGTCGCAGTGGGCTTCAGTGCAGAGGGTATGTTGGGTGGCTATTCCAATCATTGGCAGGCGGACAATGTACATTATAAACGTTATCAACTGCAGCGGTATAGCGAATTTATATTGTCTCCTGATGTTGATTTGACGAAGATAAAAACGGATAATTATTTTCTGAAAATGGTACTCGAAGCGGCTTCTATTTTCAAATTTCCAGCACCTGCGTTAGTGCTCAATTCAAACGGCAAGGTTGGGTTTTATTCGGTGTATTATTTCAATTGGTCGAAACGGTTGTGAAGCAGCATGTATCAGCTAGAGCAGCAGCGCAGGGCAGCATGAGGTGGCATTGCTTTTTTTGTTTTAGGTATTATTTCCAGTGATAAGTGTGTAATGTTTGGCGTTTTTTTTTAGTCTTTTGTAGTTTTTAGTTAAGGGTTATTCATCTGCTTTTTTTAAGTTTTATACAATATATTTTACTTTAATTTATTGTGAATTTGAATGCAATAATGTACGTAAAAAATTCGTGTTTAAGTAGTTTTTATTAATCTATTAAATCAATTTTAGCTCACCAATATTTCTTATTCGGCTTTGTGATAGAGTTCTATAATGTTGTTGGATTATTATAAGCAAACACGACGGTGAATCAACTGTCTAAGAAAGGCATTGACA
>JAYVJZ010000256.1:0-2308 GCA_043768865.1 Sphingobacteriales bacterium | reverse complement strand
TCTTGAGTGGTCTGCTTGGCTTTGAGCTCTTTGTCTCGCTTCTTTTTGTCGTATAAGAATTTGTTATAATCTACGACTCTGCAAACAGGAGGATCTGCGTTCGCTGTTATTTCGACTAAGTCAAGCTCCATACTCTTAGCGAGTGCCATGGCTTTGTCTGTGTACATGACTCCTGGTTCGATATTGTCTCCTACCAACCGAACTTGTGCACAGTTGATAAGGTTGTTGATCCTGTGTTCTAAAACTTTTTCAGGACGTTTTCTAAAGTTGTTGAGCGGTCTTATAATGCAATATTTTTAGTGAAATACAAATATAGTTTGTTTACAGTTATTTATTAATTTTTTTTTCTTATTGTTTATAAATTTTGTTTGTTGAATCTAGTCTATAAAAATGAATGCTCATCTTTGCTTTTTACTATTTTTAAAAGCAAGTGCGTTGTTTTTGCAAGGATAATTTGAAAACATAATTTGGCTTGTGATAATAAAACGTAATTTATACTTTTAATTAGTCATTTGCCACATAGTATCACCTAGTTGCTGCCTTTTTTTGTGATATAGTACATACACAACTGAGCTGTTATTGCCGCAAGTAGCGAACTTTAGTATGCGGAACTGTTATGGTTAGCAAAGGGATATGCTCAAATTGTACTTTTTTAGATATTCCATCTTATGCAATAGGTTTCATTTGCTTAGAACGCTGTAGCAGTATGTTGTGCAGGTGTATAATCTGAGGAGTAAGCTCGGTATCTTCGTTGTCGATTATGTAGTGTGATTTTGCTATTTTTTCCTCCTGCGACCATTGTTTTTGCATGCGTTGTTCTACTTGAGCTTGTGTGCAACAATCACGCTGCATCACACGGCTAATGCGACTTTGGAGCGTTGCGGTTACACAAATCACGGCATCTAAATCGCTATCGGATTGTGTTTCAAATAGGATTGCTGCCTCTTTGATAGCATAGGCAAAATGTTTGTTTTTTTGCATGAATAGCGCAGACTGCTGCTTAGACAAAGGGTGCAATATTTCGTTGAGAGCGATGAGCAGCGCAGGGTTACTGAAGGCCAATTTGGCAATGTGTTTGGTGTCAGGTTGGTTGTCGATAGTATAACTTTGGTCGCCAAATAACGTTACGATTTGGGGCATAACCTGTGGTAATGCGTAATTTTTTTTGGATTCAATATCAGCATAAAACACAGGTACGCCTAAGGCTTGAAAGATTTTAGATACAGTAGTTTTGCCACTGCCTATTGCCCCAGTTATTCCAACTTTAAGCATCTTTTTTGGCTACTTCTTTGGTTGATTCTTTGGTTGTAGCGTCGTGCATGGCTTTGGTCATTTCTACAGATATTCCGTTTCGTTCTATTTTCATTTTCACGTTGGTGTCTATTTCTAGAAGCACTGTTTTGTCGTCTATGTTAAGGATTTTTCCATGTATGCCGCCAGTAGTAATAACTTTGTCGCCTTTCTGAATAGCACTGAGATAATCACGTTGTTCTCGCATTTTTTTTGATTGTGGGCGTATCATAAAAAAATACATGATTACAAAAATACCTCCCATCATTATGAGGAAGCTATAGTCGATTGAACCTTCTTTAGAGGGCATCATAAGGAGTGTGAGTAAGGGTTGCATAGGTTTTTATATTTTGTTTATTGATGGTTAAATCTACTGCGATTATGCTTAATTATCAACTAATCCGGCGCCTGTTTTGTTGATTTTTTGTGTTGATTTTAATTCTTTTAATAGCGGGTCCATGATGCCATTTATGAAGTCGATGCTTTTGGGAGTGCTGAATGCTTTTGCGATTTCTAAATATTCGTTTAGCGAAACTTTTACGGGTATTTCAGGCATGTAGAGCCATTCTGTAATGATTAGTTTCATCAATAAAATGTCGAGTATTGCTACTCGGTCATAATCCCAATTTTTTAAAAAAGGACGTATGATTTGGTTGAATTCTGATTCGTGCTCAATTAAATTAGTGATTATCGGGTGGCACATGCGTTGAATGATGCGTAAATCTGGCTGTGCGAGTTGAAAATTTTGTGCTGGAGTATCTATTTTTTTTGCATTGCGGATGCTGATATTTATTTGTGCCATTACGATATCATCGTCGTCATAAGCACTTGGAAACTCATCGAGCGTTAGTTGAATAAAATACTCATCGCTGAGCAAAAATTGATTGTAGAGGTCGCGCATAAACGATTCGTGTTCTACTACTGTGGGCTGCTTTGCGTTGAAATCTACGAAAGGTTGCCACTTCCTTAATTTATTGAAAAGCAGCTTAGTGGTAAGCGTATCATCTATTTCAGGTAT
>JAYVJZ010000255.1:0-7182 GCA_043768865.1 Sphingobacteriales bacterium | reverse complement strand
CCTGTGCAACTATTTCGTCGCTGCCTGTTGCAATCCGTTTGGGTCTTCCACGTTGTTTTTTAGGTGCTTCGAGGGTAATCGATTCGGCAGCTACGGCTTGTTTTATTGAGATAATCTCTTGCAGGCGCTCTCTTTCATATTTTTCAGGATTGGTTATATCGAGTCCTTGTGCAACTTCTAATAGCTGCTGCAAAGGCATTTCATTTAACTGCATTGGGTTGTACATATTTTTTTAATAATGTGATTTTATTAATCTATGAAATTAAATAATAAATAAGTAAATAAAATAAATAGATAAATTGATTGAGAATGTGTGTTGGAGGTAACTGCGTAGTAATTTGAAATAGCAACGATGCAATGTTGTTTTCTACTACGTTGCAAATATATACTAAAAATTCAAAGACACAACAATTTTATATCTTTTTGAAAAAATAAGTAAAAAAAAAAGACTGAACAGGAGCTCAGTCTTTTTTTTAAAAACAATAAGTGGTATTTATTTGTTGATAATAAGCTTGTTCACAAACGTAACATCGCCACAATTAACTTTATAAAAATAAACGCCATTTGTAAGGGCAGACAAGTCGATACCAAGTTCGTTGTTTCCTTGTTTGTACTCTACTTTTTGATTGCTAACTTCTTGACCATTAACATTCAAAATTGTGATTGTGCCCGAACCACTTGCATGGTGATTGAATCCAAGCGTAGCTAGCGATGACGTAGGATTTGGTTTGCAGCTGATATAAGAACTAATATTCTCACGAATCGTAACCGGCTCTATTATTTGTAGCATATAACAGCCCGCCGCTGAAGGAATCAAAGTATTAGGGAAGTTAATAGGAATAGTCAAGCCAAACGAGTTGTAAACCGTTGCACTAACCTCCAAAGGATAAAAGCCAACAGGATCATTGGTAGTGCCCAAAAGTACTACACATCCGTTGGTATTAGCAGGAAATTCACAAGAAGAAGGACTGCATTGATACGACAAGCCCATAGGCAAAGGCAACGAGGCACCCCCTGCTGGATTGATAATACCAACATTGCTAATTCCAATTTTAGTAATAGCAATAGGGCCCGTACCAGGGTCGATAGTATTGGGGACAACCGCCGTAAAAACCATGCTAACAGGCATTGAACGCTCTATTTGCATTAGGTTAGTACGAGGACATGATACGGCAGTACATGGCGCAGCACAAGTTGAATCAGGCTTAGGATACACGCCCACGCCTTGGCTTACATAAGCCGTGTCAGCTACGCATATTGGTGTTTGAGCAAACGACGAGACACCGCAAAGGGCAAACACAGCAATAGTAAAAAGTTTTTTCATGATAGATGTTAGTTTAATTAAATGAATTTGTTTGATTAGGTTATGCTTAAAATTAATGCAACAAAATAAAACTATAAAATTGAAACAAACAAGAAATTAGTAAAAAAATAAAATTGAGACCTCCATAATAATCAATTAAAATCAAAACGCATTTTTAAAAATTAGTTACTGCAAATTGAAAAAAGCCATGTACGTTATAATTAAACGTAACACATTTGATATTAAATCTTTCAAATAAATAGTTCTAAAACTCTCGTCAAAGCCAATATTTTGTCGCTATTTGAACAATCCGTTTGATTTTTTTATATCTAAATACTAGTAAAATAATCTGCCTAAACTAATTGCCAAACCTAATGCATTATAAAGGAGAACGCAGGCTATAATTAGCGGAAAAAAAATAGGTTTGCAAAACGGTTATCGTTAGTGCTCGGCAACTTGTGTTAGGAGTATTCTGTTAAAATAAAGTAATTAAAATAAAAGTTGTGTTCTAGAAAAACCTAATAAGTAAGATGATATTTTAGTACTTTGACATTACAATTAAAGTAAATTTGAATAGTAATAAAAACAAAAAAATAGTTGAAGCGATATTGCTTCAAACTGATAAGTTGTAATTCAATAAAATATGAAAATTGTAATTAGTTAAACTAATAGAGTGAACTATAGGCAAGCAAAGCATGACGAAATCCACAACAGTATTATTAATTCTAAAATATAAAAGTGGGGTTAAAAAAACTTAATTTTATCTTTAATTTATTAACTAGAATTGATTAATTAACACAAATCGATAATATAATTTGATTAGAAACTAGGTGGCGTTTATCTATAATATGTATCAATTTAGAAACAACGGCGTGCTAAATTTGTCATTTTGTGCGACTATAACTACGACAATACCTGCTAACTTGGCAGATATTATCCTGTGGCATACATTGTGATTGATGCAAAACAATCGAAAACGAACATTTTCAATCATTAAATAAAATAATTTTAAAAAAACTTTTATGGCAAAATCATTTTCTATGACCCCACTCGCTGACCGTGTAATAGTATTGCCCGAGCCAGCCGAAACAAGAACTGCAGGTGGTATCATTATACCCGACACTGCAAAAGAAAAACCACAACGTGGTAAAGTAATCGCTGTTGGAATCGGCAAAAAAGACGAGCCAACGACTGTGAAAGTTGGACAAAACGTGCTGTATGGTAAATATTCTGGCACAGAAGTGAACATCGAAGGCACTGAATATTTGATAATGCGTGAAAGTGATATTTTCGCAACGATTTAATCTCATTATATTTTATTAAAAAACTAAATTAATTAACAACAATAATCAAAACTTATTATGTCTAAACAAATTCACTTCAACACCGAAGCACGTGAAAAACTAAAAAGAGGTGTCGATGCGTTAGCTGACGCCGTTAAAGTAACTCTAGGTCCAAAAGGACGCAATGTAGTGATTGAGAAGAAATTTGGAGCTCCTGCAGTTACCAAAGATGGGGTAACCGTAGCCAAAGAAATCGAGCTTGAAGACCCGATAGAAAACATGGGCGCACAGATGGTAAAAGACGTAGCAAGCAAAACAAATGATGTAGCCGGCGACGGAACTACTACAGCTACCGTATTAGCTCAAGCTATTGTTAATGCAGGTTTCAAAAACGTAACCGCAGGTGCAAACCCTATTGACATTAAGCGTGGGGTGGACAAAGCTGTGCGTATGGTGGTTGAAAATCTTAAAAAACAATCACAAAAAATAGGCAATGATTATGAAAAAATAAAGCAAGTAGGTACGATATCTGCCAACAACGACCCACACATAGGGGAGATGTTAGCTGAGGCGATGCGCAAGGTACAAAACGAGGGTGTAATCACGGTTGAAGAGTCAAAAGGTATGGAAACGTATGTTGAGGTGGTAGAGGGTATGCAGTTCGACAGAGGGTATCTATCTCCGTATTTTGTAACGAATGCTGAAAAGATGCAAACTGAGATGGAAAGCCCCTATATATTGATACACGACAAGAAGATTAGCAACCTTAAAGACATGCTGCCTATCTTAGAAAAAACTGCACAATCAGGTCGCCCACTTTTGATAATCGCTGAAGAGGTAGAAGGTGAGGCCTTGGCTACTTTGGTTGTGAATCGTTTGCGTGGGTCGTTGAAAATATGTGCTGTCAAAGCACCTGGATTTGGTGATCGTCGCAAGGCAATGCTAGAGGACATTGCAATATTGACAGGAGGTACAGTGATAAGCGAAGAAATGGGTCATAAGTTAGAAGCTGCCGACTTAACGTTTTTAGGAAAAGCAGATAAAATAATAGTTGATAAAGACAATACTACTATCGTAAATGGTAGCGGTAAGAAAGAGGCTATCAAGGCACGTGTGGCTCAAATAAAAGCACAAATTGAAACCACAACTAGCGATTATGACAAGGAAAAATTGCAGGAGCGTTTAGCCAAACTGAGCGGTGGAGTGGCGGTTATATACGTAGGTGCAGCTACAGAAGTAGAAATGAAAGAAAAGAAAGACCGAGTGGACGATGCCCTACACGCAACACGTGCTGCCGTTGAAGAGGGTATAGTGCCTGGTGGTGGCGTAGCTTTTATACGTGCTATCGATGCCTTAGACAAAGTGATAACCGAAAACGAAGACGAGGTTACAGGGGTACAAATAGTTAAAAAAGCACTAGAAGCACCACTTCGTACTATCGCTGAAAATAGCGGTATAGAAGGTTCGATAGTAGTACAAAAAGTACGAGAAGGCAAAAAAGATTTTGGTTATAACGCTAAAGAAGAGCGGTACGAAAATATGTTTGCAGCAGGCGTTATCGATCCTACTAAAGTATCGCGTGTTGCCCTCGAAAATGCTGCATCAGTGGCGTCGATGATACTCACTACCGAATGTGTGATTGCAGAAAGACCTAAAAAAGATGGCCCTGCAATGCCTCCAATGCAAGGCGGTGGAATGGATTATTAATCATAAATAGTTGCCACCGGCATAGCATCAAGGCTATCTCATTTTATAAGTGAGGTAGCCTTTTTTATTATATTAATTTAAAAAAATATCAATAGAGTGTAACTTTTTATTTTGATAAAACGTTACACCTAAATAACCTATCATACATTGACTATAACCCAATATAATACGCACGTTACTAATCAAGCTGACGGCCTCTATCGATTTGTATATCACAATATCAATGACGAAGAGCAAGCCAAAGACATAGTGCAAGATACGTTTGAGCGGTTTTGGGTGAACAAAGAAAAGGTGTTAGAAGGCAAAGCGAAGTCGTATTTGTTTACTACAGCCTATAGAAGAATGATAGATGTACTACGCAAAGAAAAACGAATAGCACGATTAGATGAAGTTAAAGTGGAACCATTGTATAAAGAAACTACCCCTGACCTGAAACAACTGCTATACCAAGCCTTAGATACGCTGCCTGAAATGCAAAGAATTGTTGTGTTGTTAAGAGATTTAGAAGGGTACGATTACCGAGAGATTGGTACTATCACCAATTTAACTGAAAGCCAAGTGAAGGTATATATTTTTAGGGCAAGAGCCACGTTGAGAGAGCGTTTGGTCAGTGTGGAAACTATTATTTAACAATTAATAAAGAAAAAAATAGTATTACTATCTCATGGAAAAATGGAATATAACGAATTACGAAGCCGCACTTTTGGATTATTATGAAGGCGAACTATCACCTGAAATGGTAACAGAGCTTGAATTATTTTTAAAAAATAATAATTTGCCAAAGTTGCAATCAGTTGCTTTATTACCCAAACTAATGCCGTCGGAGATGCAATTAACAGATAAATTAAATTTGAAAAAAAGCGAGATAGCAGATATGAATTATGAATTATATGTGTTGATAGCTAAAATAGAAGGTGTAGCTACCGAACTAGAGTGTGCTGACGCAGATCAATATCTACTGCAATCTTCAACTAAAACCATGTATTCACAACTGCGTCAAACCAAGCTCAGCCCCGTTTTAGCTTTATGTTACACTGATAAAATAAAACTAATAAAAGAAAATAAAGGGGTTTTTTCACTCTTGCATCGATTTGTTTCTATTGCCGCAGCACTAGTTGTGTTGGCTATTCTAGCTTTTTTGTTGAAGCCTACAGCTGTTAAATTACCTATTCAATTAACCACCCAAAATGATATTTTAGTTCCTGCCAACCAAAGTCAATTGCAACCCTTATATTTGACTTATAATACACTCGACAGCATAGTTGACAGCGAACTTGAAGCGCCGAATTGCCAGATTATCGAACCTACTACTGTCAATAAAATTAAAGAAATCGAAGAGGAAAATACGATGACGGAAAAATTATCACCAATCAATAAAAAACAACAATTAAAACGAGATAAAGAGCAATATGAAATACGTAAAAAAATACAACAACCAACACTATTGCAAGAGCAAATACCACAAGTAGCATCTGTTGATTTCAAAAATAATAGCCCAGATTTAAAGTCAAAATACGATTCAATAAATCCATCAAAGCCAATATTAGCTGGTGTTATGGAGGTGCAAAGGTACAGTTACACTAATGCAGTAGAGAGCAAAAAAACCAAAACAAATCACGTATCTGAAACAAATAGTAATGCCAAAAATGTAAGTAAATTAATACGCTTAATCACTAATGAGAAGTTGAATGCCAACATCGGCGCAAATGGCGTAAAGGATATAAAATTAGGGCTTGGTGAATTTGAACTTTCATACAACCGATAATTTGTTTAGTGTATTTATTTTTCATTTTAACTTTAATTCATAACTAACTCTACTTCATAACCAACTTTATTTCATAATAAAATTTAAAAAATCATGTTACAAAATTTAATCTATCTTTTTTTAGCGTTGCTTTTGCAAACGCTTACCGCACATGCCCAAAGCATTCGTAACCTTAATATTACTAGCGCTAGCAATGTTTATCTGCACCAAAGTACAATCACTAAAGTTACATATCAACAAGGCAATGAAGAACGCCTTGCTAGTCAATCGAAACTCGACAACGGCAACCTAACTATTAATGAAAATTCAAGCACAGATGTGCATGTGTATAGCAATTTAGCTTCGCTGCAAAATATTAATAATACCGGCAATGCGTATATTAACAGCGATGTTAGCCTTAGCAACGAGGCTATAAATATTGATAATCAAAGTACGGGTGTACTTACGTTATCATTGCAAACTAACAGCTGCAACGTGAATAATTCTGGTTCTGGTGTAATTGTACTTTTAGGTAATGCCAAAAATATAGTTTTGAACAACGCCGGCTCGGGTAGCATTAATGCAAATGATTTAAAATCAGAAAACATAATGGCTAATCTGCAAGGCAGCGGCGATATATTAATCGCAAGCGAAGGCAGTGTAAACATTGCTAAATCAGGCAGTGGCAATATAATTGACAGCGGCATCAACAAAGAAAATACTGCTGCAATCAACGATAGCCAAATGGAATCAAATATTGAAAATAAATCAGATACAATACGCATGAAGTTTGGCAACAAAGAGGTATTTATAATAGATAAAAATGCTCCCCTAGCAAGCGATAGCAGCGCTAAAACTGATAAAAAACAATCAAAAAACAAAAGTCGAAAAGCGGATTGGAAAGGCATAGAATTTGGGCTTTTGGATTGGCGTGATGCCTCTGGCAACTCATTGAGTGGCACCTTCCACAAAAACAAAAATACCCTCAAAAGCACGACCCTCAACGTTAATTTTTATGAAAAAACATTCGGAACTTCGCTACTCAAGCTAGTTACAGGAGCAGGTTTATCATTTGCATATTATCGGTTTGCAGCTCCTTTTGCTCCCTCCAACGACGCAGGTTTTTCTATTATGACACAGGACAG
>JAYVJZ010000254.1:0-5171 GCA_043768865.1 Sphingobacteriales bacterium | reverse complement strand
GGCGGGCACTGACAGCGCTTTGTTGTGCTAGGTGGGTGAGTTATTACTGTAGTTCAAAGCGGTGGCACGCCCTATTTTTATTTTTTTCTTGCTTAATTTTATTTCTTTGATGCTTGCGGGTCGTGGCTTATAGGCGTTGCCCGAGTTGCAGGACCATGTCGTTTTTCCAAGTGTGAAAGGTGCCGTTTATTATTTGTTGGCGGGCTGTGTTGGCGAGCCATAGGTAGAGGCTTAGGTTTTGTAGGCTTGCTATTTGGGAGGCGAGCATTTCGCCGCTGGTCATTAGGTGCCGTAGATAGGCTTTGGAGTAGTGGTTGGAGATGTTGTTGTCGAGGCCGGGGTCGAGTACGCTGAAGTCATTTTTCCATTTTAGGTTGCGTATATTGATGATTCCTTGTGTGGTGAAGAGCATGCCGTTGCGGGCGTTGCGTGTGGGCATGACGCAGTCGAACATATCTACGCCTCGGGCGATTCCTTCTAGGATATTGACTGGGGTGCCGACGCCCATGAGGTAACGTGGTTTGTGTGTGGGCAATATGGCGCAGACGAGTTCGGTCATGTCGTAGAGGTCTTGTGCGGGTTCGCCTACGCTGAGGCCGCCTATGGCGTTGCCTTCGCAGTCGGTGCTAGCGATGTATTCGGCGCTTATTTTGCGTAGGTTTGGGTACACGCTTCCTTGTACTATTGGGAAGAAGGTTTGGTGGTAATCGTAGGGCATGGGGGTGCTGCGATGCTTGTCTATGCAGCGTTGTAGCCATCGGTGTGTGAGGTGCATGGAGTTGGTGGCGTAGCGTTCGTCGCACGGGTAGGGGGTACATTCGTCAAATGCCATGATGATGTCGGCCCCGATGGCACGTTGTATTTCTATGACGCGTTCGGGTGAGAAGAGGTGCTTGCTGCCGTCTATGTGAGATTGAAACCAGGCGCCTTCTTCTTTTATTTTGCGGGTGCCACTGAGTGAAAACACTTGATAGCCGCCACTATCGGTGAGTAGGGGTCGGTCCCATTGCATGAACTTATGCAGGCCACCGGCGGCTTGTAGGGTTTCGATTCCTGGTCTGAGGTAGAGGTGGTAGGTGTTGCCGAGTAGTATTTGTGCATTGACTATTTGCTTGAGGTCGCGTTGCTGTATTGATTTTACTGTGCCGGCGGTGCCTACGGGCATAAAAATAGGGGTTTGTATGCTGCCGTGGTCGGTGGTTAGTAGGCCTGCTCGGGCGTGGGTGTGTGTGTCGGTGTGTTGTAGGTCGAAGGTCAAAAGTGTTGCTGAGTGTAGGTTATAGGTGATGGTATTAGTAGAGGCGTAGCTGTGGGTTGCCTATGTTTTTGATAACGCTTTCTATGATTGGGTATTCAAATCCTTTGGAGAGTATGTATTTAATGGCTTTGTCTTTGCGGACTATTGCTGTGGCGTGGGGGCATTCGTTTATCTTTTGATGGTATAATTGTTCGATAGTTTGTTCGTAGGCTTGTGTGGTGATATCTTCTTCAAAGGCTTGCTTGATGATGGTTTCGGGTATTTGTTTGGCCCTTAGCTCAAATTGTATTTTCAGCCGGCCCCATTTTTTTTGGTTGAATTTGCCTCTGACTATAGCACTTGAGTAGCGGTGTTCGTTCACGTAGTTATTTTCGTTTAGATAATATAAAAAAGTGTCTTTTTCGGAGGTCGAGAGATTCATTTCGTTCATTTTGTTGCGCACCTCTGCCCAGCACCGCTCTTGATACGCACAGTAATGCAAGATTTTTTTTAAGTTGTCATTGGTATTAAGTTCTTTTTTGATTGTCTTTGGCATGTTGATGTTACTGTGGTGGTTATGATAAGCTTTTGAAATTTTGTGTTGAAGAGAATAAAGGCAGTTGGGTGGGTGTCATTATTTTGGTGGTAATAGTTACACAATGTTTGGGTTGATTATTGTTAGTTATACAGAAAAAATTAAGGACAAGAATTGCACTTATATTTATAAAGCGCTGTAAAATAAACAGGTAATAAACAGGTAATAAACAGGTAACAAACAGGTAATAAACAGGTAAAAATTACATGAAAATTACACCATAATTACACATAAATAAACATACATTCAACCCATTATTTTTTTGGTTATCAACCCATTACTCAACCAAACAAACCTCTACTGCGAGTGGTTTTGCGGCGTGTACTACCACCTAGCCCAAGTACGCCTAGCAGCCCACGTGTTACTTCTCGCATGATCACTTTGCCTACGCTGCTATTAGCCATATCGCCTATCGTATCAAGCACACCGCCTTCTTCTTCTTTTTTTGCACTCGCTTTTGCACTAGTTGGCGCCGATGTAGTTGATGTTTCTTCTTGCTCTGCAGCCATTTCTATTTTTTTTGTAAGCATTTCAAATGCACTCTCGCGGTCCACTAATTCGTTGTATTTTTTTGCTAATTGCGACTTGCTCACTATCAAATCTAACTCGGCTTGCGATATCGTATCCATGCGGCTCGCAGGCGCACACAACATTGTATGCACAAGCGGCGTAGGGGCTCCACGCTCATCAAGCACCGTAATTAACGCCTCACCTATGCCAAGTTGGGTTAGCAAATCTTCGGTTTTATAAAACTCAGTTTCAGGATAATTTTGAGCACATTGTTTTATCGCCTTACGATCGTTCGCAGTGAATGCTCTCAGGGCATGTTGAATTTTAAATCCTAATTGTGCGAGTATCGACTGTGGTATATCTATTGGATTTTGGGTACAAAACACTATGCCAATGCCTTTAGAACGAATTAACTTAATGATAGATTCTAATTGTTGTAATAATGCTTTTGAGGCTTCATTGAATATCAAATGTGCCTCATCGATAAAAAAAACTAATTTTGGAGCATCTACATCTCCCTCCTCAGGAAATGTAGCGTATATCTCTGCCAAAAGGCTTAACATAAAGGTAGAAAAAAGTTGTGGTTTATCAGGTATATCATTCAACCGTAAAATATTAATCATCCCTTGTCCCTGCTCGTTTATACGGCACAGATCATCAACTTCAAAACTCTTTTCACCAAAAAAAAATTCAGCCCCTTGTTGCTCCAACATCAACAAATTGCGAAGGATAGTCCCCGCACTCTGCGTAGCAATATTCCCATAGTTTTTTGTAATCTCGTCTTTGCCCTCGTTTGTTATAAAATTCACCACTTTTTTAAAATCCTTTAAATCTAACAAAGGCAATTTATTATCATCGCAGTATTTAAAAATAATAGATACAATGCCCGCCTGAGTATCGTTCAAGCCCAACACTTTACTAAACAATACCGGACCAAATTCAGACACAGTAGCACGCATCCGTACCCCGTTTTCCTTCGAAATTGTCAAAAATTCAACCGGATATTGTTGAGCGTTCCAAGCGATGCCCAGCTTGTCGTGGCGTTCTTTTATACGCTCATTCATCGCACCCGCCTGCGACACCCCACTAAAATCCCCTTTTATATCCATCATCAACACGCTGATGCCGTTGTCTGACAGGGCTTCAGTCAGTTTTTGTATCGTTTTGGTTTTGCCCGTACCCGTCGCCCCAGCTATCAAACCATGACGGTTGATAGTCCGCAAAGCCGCACTCACCAACACTCCAGACTGTACTTCGTTGTTATATACGGCCCCACCAAGGGTAATGCACGCACCCTTAAACGCATAGCCAGCTTGTATTTTTTCTCTAAATTTTTCTGATGACATACTACTTATTTTAATGCAAAGTTAGCACAAACCAAGCAATAAAATCACACCAACGATTTCGCAAAATAGTACCATAACGCAACAAAGACAACATATAAAAAATAACATAAATACAACTCATAATACGCAGTAGGGAGGATCATAGCAAACGCAATTAAGGCAAACTAATCGTAAAATTTATTCTTATGCTAGGCCGGTGCTTCGGTTCCCGCTATTTTTTTTGAGATACGCTCACTCCTTGTTTTTCAATAGTATCCTTATAATTATTAAGAAGATATGTAGCTAACAAAACAAAAAAAATGAGCTATACTAAAAAGTACCTTTCGCACCTACGTTCAGCCGACAGCTATCCCATTTTGCATATAATACGCGCTATCTTGCACACCACACAGCATTTCAACTACCCTATATGCAGTAGGTAATCATAAGCAAGCACATAAGTCAAATTGTATTTTCTTATTTTTATCAATTAAAAATATAAAATGCGAAATGCTTAATTATGACTACTCTAGCAAGACGTTGAGAGCGAAATGAGCAGAAGTGTTTTGTGATTAACCAATTTTTAATCGTACTAATTAATCATATTAAATTTAGGTTTCGTAAATTCGCATTTTAGCGTTTGTTTATTACCAAACATAAAACAATAAAAAAAACCTAACTCCGCTACTATATTACTCTAAGTCATAAACATTAAGCCATGTTAAATCTTATACTTTTCGGTCCACCTGGCAGCGGCAAAGGCACTCAGTCACAAAAATTGATAGAGCGCTACGGTCTCAAGCATATTTCAACAGGCGACTTGCTGCGCAGCGAAATAGCTAATGCCACTTCATTAGGCATAGAGGCCAAATCGTACATGGACGAAGGCAAACTAGTGCCTGATATCATCGTAATAGGCATGATTGACAATGCTTTGAACGTACACAGTGGAATAAAGGGTGTTATTTTCGATGGTTTTCCAAGAACTATAACTCAAGCAGAAGCGTTAGACAGCTTGCTATTGAGCCGTGATAGCTATATCAAAAAAGTAATTATTTTAAATGTCGAAGAAGTAGAATTAGCAGCACGATTGCTAAAACGAGGTGAGCACAGTGGTCGGAGCGATGACAATCTAACAACTATCAACAAGCGGATAAACGAATATAAAAATAAAACAGCACCCGTAGCATCTTATTATGAACTTCAAAATAAAGTAACTCATATAGTGGGACTAGGTAATGTTGATGATATTTTTACAAATATTTGTAACGCAGTAGGTACAAAAAATTAAGAATAAAGGAGACTTGTCCGAGCGGTTTAAGGAGCACGCCTGGAAAGTGTGTATAGGCCAAAAGTTTATCGAGAGTTCGAATCTCTCAGTCTCCGCTATCACCCCTCAAACCCCTGCTGGTATTGGGGTTTATTAATTTTGAGAAGGTACTATTACTACTTCTCACGGTTTGTACTCACGTAACTAGTGGCTCAATCATTACACAATGAAACA
>JAYVJZ010000253.1:0-2125 GCA_043768865.1 Sphingobacteriales bacterium | reverse complement strand
GTAATTATATAACACTAGGGGACGAAGTGCTGCAACTATTTCAATTAACTAATATGAAAACAGAAGGGGCTATAGCACCGGCCCATCAACCGAAGTTGTAGTAGTCGATGTGGCTGGTGCTATAGGCGAAGTGGCTGCTACTACCTTTGCCTTCAATGCTTTGGCGACATTCATCACCTTCACTACGTTCTCCCAGGCTACGGCTTTGTCGGCATTGATAACGATAGTAGGGTCTTGTTGTTCAATCAAAAACGGTGCTACAGCGGCTTTAAGACTATCGATAGGTACTGCATTGGTGCCAATATAAAATATATTGTTGGCATCAATGCTAACTACAACAGTCTGCTTGCTTTCATCTTTACCGCTTGCATTAGGCAGTGCGAGTTTGATAACATTAGGATTAGCGAGGGTTGATACGATTAGGAAAAAAAGTAGTAAAATAAACAAAATATCATTAAGCGAGCCGGTGCCAACTTCTGCATGTTGTTCTTTATATCGATTGCGTAGATTCATAAGATTAATTTATAATAAAATAAACTTGATTGGTCAATACCCTACTTGGCGGGCTCTTGCAGAATATCTAAAAAATCGATAGTGGCTAGCTCCATTTGATGTATTACGCTATTGATTTTGCTGTGCAGCGCATTGTAAGCTACATAGGCGAAAAGCCCGACTATCAGGCCGGAGGCAGAGGTAATCATTTTGACATATATCCCTCCTGCTATAACCCCTAGTTCTAAATTTTTAGCGTTCGATAAATCATAAAAAGTGATAATCATACCTGCTATGGTCCCCAAAAAACCAAACATCGGTGCTATGCCTGAAATAATTTGCAACACATTCAAACCTCGTTCCATTTTATAAACCTCTACTTTGCCGACGTTTTCTATACTCCGTTCTATCACATCTATTGGCTTACCTATTCGGCTAATGCCCTTGTCAAGCATACGACTGATAGGCGTGTTAATCGATTTGCAGGTAGCTTTTGCCCCCGATAGATTGCCGTTATGCAGTTGCTCCTTGATAGTGGGTATCAGCTGAGGTGTGTCGGCACCGGCTTTGCGTAGATACAACCAACGCTCTACCATCATGTACACGGCTAGCAATGACAACAACCCAATTGGTATCATCAACACCCCCCCTTTCGCTATTAATTCTAATAAATTCATCTTAGGAGGAGCTGCTATTATTGCTTTTTGAATTAACTCTCCTTGAGCAGAATCGCCGATTTGCAGTAATAAAGTAAGTATCATAATTGTGCTAAAAAAAATAAAAATAATGTAAACATACTATGTCAAAATAAATAATGAATAGACGTGTTCTAATGTTGTTCAAAAATACTGTCTTCTTCGGTTTGCGTTTTTTAATTATTTAAACAATCCTATAGCTTATGTCTATATTATGCTACAAAAAAAAGTTTTAAAATAGTAAAAAAAAATGTGTTTTTGATTTCAAAACATTGTATTTTCATTTTTTTTATATGAAGTTTTTAGTAATAGTATTTCTTGCTAGTTGTATCCACCTGCATTATCACAATTGCTCTGCTCAATCTGTGGTTATTGATAGTCTGTTGCAGCGCATCAACACCACGCAATCCAAAAAATTAGCTGCATTATTTAATTCTCTTTCGGTAGAATATTATTACGAAAACACCGCCCTGAGCAGCTATTATGCGGAGCTAGCTTTAGCAGAAGCGAAGGCTAATTTTCAATACAAACAAGCGATTGATGCATATATCAACTTGGGCGATTGTTTTGACCTTGGTGGTGTGTTTGAAACGGCGCATCGCATGTATGATCAGGCTTATACATTGAACATAAAATACAAATTAAATTATAAGACCATTGAGATAGGCAACAAAAAAGGAGTTACTATGTGTGATATTGGGGAGTGTGAAGCAGGTATAGCATTAATGCACAGCCTGTTGAACATCAAAACGGAAACACAAAAAAAACAATATTTGCGGTTATATAGCAATATTGGGTTACTCTACGCAAAGCTCGGCGTATGGGACTCTGCCTTGTATTTTGATCATTATGCTTTGGCGTATAACCGCCTGCATCTGCTGAATGAACAAAGTTATATATTAACCAATCTAGGCCAAGTGATGCAAGCTACTGCAAGC
>JAYVJZ010000252.1:0-2487 GCA_043768865.1 Sphingobacteriales bacterium | reverse complement strand
TTATGATTTATTAAATATGCTGCACGAGCGCCTTGGCGACCCTACAGTATATCCTTGCAAGAACAAAAAACAGCTGGCACAAGAATATGACGTTACGGCCAAAACGCTTTCTAAATGGATTAAAGAAGATAGCACAACGAGTGCTTTGTTTTTAGACACGGATATGTATTTATTTACCCCAAAACAAGTAGCTGCACTATTTGCTTTATATGGTTAGTGTTATAGGAAGGTTTCGGGTAAGGTTTCGGGCAAGGTTTCGGGCAAGGTTGCAAAAAATGGTATTTGATAATCAATGATTTACAAATAGGTTTCAAAACCTTATCAAAACACAAATAAGGTTTCGGGTAAGGTTTCGGGCAAGGTTTTAAAAAAATACATTGAGGTAGAATTTAATATTTTGAGGTAGAAAATAAACTATTGCTACAAGCCCTTTTTTGCAGGTTGTATTTTTGTACTCAATAATTCACAATTCACAATTTAACCTACATGAAATCACGTTTTTTTATTTTTTTTCATTTCATTGTTAATTTGTTTACAAACGAAATTAATATTTTTATCGCACCTGCTATAACGATTACAACCCTATTGAAGCAGCTGCTCCAAAATCCAAAATTAGACCTTTGTGTACTTCTTACCTCTACCGGATGGGACGATATATTTCTTGAAAAAGTGCGTGCCGCTTTAGACCTCGCCATTACCGATTTAGGTTTTTTTCGTCAAGCAAACGAAAGCCGCAAAGATATGATACACATTATGTTAGACTGTATTGACGAAGATACCGAGTTTGTCCAAAATAGTACGTGGGCTAAACTCGCCTCTCTTGTGGCTCAGCATCTATCGAACCACACAATTACCGAAAGTGAATGTGATTTGCTTTGCCAAATTGAATACATCAATTCCAAAAAATAAACCCCGTTATGCGAAATTTTTTATTTGATTTATTAATAACTCTTTTGATTATCACCGTATCGCATGTTGAGGTGCTCAATCAATTGCTGCAATTACTTATCAATATTGGAGGGCTATCGTTTTTGCTATATAAAATAGTGAAAATATTTACCACCACGAATACGAAAAACAAATACAAATCGTAATTACGCTATGCCTGAATTATTTGAACTACAAGCCGCATCAAGCAAAGCCTCACAAGCAGGCAAGCGCATGTATTACGATGCCCTACCTGCCGCCAATAATAGTACGCATTTGGCAGCACGTGGGGGTTTGAAGCAAACAATAGAGATAATAGCACAGGTAACAAGAGCTACGTTATCGCAAACCAAAGAATTAGCCAAAAAATTGTACAGTGCAGATAAATACACCGCAGCAAGCAATGTATGGTCATGGACGAAGCAAAACATAAGCTACCATTTAGACACCCCAGGCAGTGAGCAGATACGCACCCCGGCACGTTCTTTCGCCGATCGCCTCACGGGCGTGGACTGTGAGGACATGGCTATATTTACGGCATCGCTACTTATCAACATGGGCTACAGGCCGCATTATGCCATCGTTGCATTCAATGGTAAGGAGAATTACGGGCATATTTATACCATGCTTGACAATACCGTAGTAGACTGTGTCTGGACGAAGTTCGACGAACACCCACCGCACATTACAAAAACTTTAAAACACGACCCTATGGACATAAAAGTATTATCAGGCACAAGCGAAGACTGCATCAACGGATTAGGAGCTATAGCACCTGCCACGGCAACCACTAAAAAACTACTGCAAGGACAAGGGCAACTGCTGGCACTGCACAAGCAAGCTACGGGCACCGACAAACACGCCCTTGCTTGCGAAATACGCAAAACACACTACATGGTAAACCTTAATGCTACTGCGTATCAGGCTAAAATGCTGCATGTAATGCCTGCCCTGCAAGATGTAACCGACGAGGGCGAATTTGTGTTTAAGGCAAATGCGAATTTAGAAGACATCGCCGACTACCTCAACGACACCACCTTAAGCTACGAGTATCATAACGAGCTCGACGGATTGGCGGGCAACTGGTTGAAAGACACGATGGACAAAGTAAAATCAGGCGTTAAAAACGTAGCCGATAAAGCAAAAGAGGTAATAGATAAAGTAAAAAAACCACTGCTCAAAGTAATGCCTATTGCGGTACTTTGTAGAAACGCATTTTTGCTATTAGTAAAGCTAAATGTACGCAACATCGCTAAAGGATTTTCGGTAGGATACTACACGCCTGCCGAGGCTAAATCAAAAAACATAAGCGAAGCCGTGCATCAGCGTTGTGTGGCGGGGGTTAAAAAAATGGAACAAAAGTTTGAAAAATTTGGAGGCGAAGCTAAAAATTTCAAACATGCCGTTGAAAAGGGAGCCAAACACAAGGCGTTATTAGGTAAATCGAAAAGCACAAGAGGGTTAAAAGGCTGGGGCAACGATATGCCCGACTACTACTCGGGCTCGCACAGCAGCGCTGGCAATATGCCCTTCTCTACCGCACACACCAACTACAACGCC
>JAYVJZ010000251.1:0-2611 GCA_043768865.1 Sphingobacteriales bacterium | reverse complement strand
CAAAAAAGTGCACCCGTTCGTACAAGATTATTTTTGCTGGCCCCCCCTATCCGCTCCCAAATATACCCGATTTGCCGCCGTTGATTTTTGAGCATAATTTACTACAAAAAGAAGGCACATTTATACTTGAAACCAACCCACAGCATGTGTTTGATAGTCATCCTAATTTTGTAAAAAAGAGAAATTATGGCACAACTATTTTTCATTTTTTTGAAGTAAAATAAGTATAAATCAAATGAAATTTTTATTTTTAATATTTTTTTTATTCAATTGGAACGCTTCATTAGCTCAGTGGTCGGCTAATGACAGTTCAGCTTTTAATAAAAATCAGTCGTATATATTTTTTGATGATATAGGTTCTGTAAAGTTGATGGTGAATGGAGTACCTACTTCTAATCCAGTCATAGCGCTTGCTTCGTCAGATGCTATACAATTTCAGTTTGACGAAATCAACGGTAACGGCATACAATATAATTTTAAGTTATTGCATTGCAACGCCGATTGGAGCAGAAGTGAATTATTTGAAAATGAGTATTTATCTGGGTTTAATAACTTGCCCGTGCCTATTATTCAAAACTCAATGAATACCAAAGTGCGTTATGTGCACTACAGTTTTACATTTCCTAATGTTGAAATGAGGCCCTTGGTTTCGGGTAATTATTTAATGAGAGTGTACATAAACGATGACACAGATCCTGCCTGGCAAGTACGTATTTATGTTGTAGATCAGCGGGTGCCTATATCTCTGAAAGCCAATCGTAGTAGAGTGTCTAGCAAATACACAACGCATCATCAGCTAGATGCAGAAGTTACTGTTGCTAAGCTGAATATTATCGAAATTGAAAAGCAATGTTTGTTAAAAATCATGCAAAATTTTAGAGAAGACAAAGCACTGTTACTCAAAAATCCAAGAGTACAAATAGGCGAAAAATTGATTTATGATAATACACAGGTATTGCCCGCAGGTAATGAATTCCGTGATTTTGATATCAGAACCATACGTGTTAAAGCAAGAAATATTGCAAAAATTGAAATACTACCTGAGTCAAATGAAGTTACTGTTGAGCCGGATAAACTGCGCGGCAACTCAAGCTATAGCGTGCTTAGAGACATTAATGGGAAATATACAATTGAATTTAATGAAACAAATATGAGTGCTACAGATGCGGAATATTGCCATGTACATTTTAGTTTAGAGTTGAAAGCACCACTGGTAGATCATCGCTTGTATATAGTATTTGAAGGTAATTTTTATGTGCCAGATACTAAGTATGAGTTAAAATTTAATTATGCAAAAGAGCGCTATGAAGCCTCTGTATTTTTGAAACAAGGATTTTATAATTATTTAATAAAAGATATTTCAGTTCGTAAAAACAGCGATGATACCGATTTTATTGAAGGCAATTATCAAGCAACTGAAAATGAATATCAAGCTTTTTTTTATTATCGTCCGTTTTCGGGTCGCTACGATCAGCTAGTTGGCTTGGGAACTACCTCGTCAGAGTGGTAAAAAAAATTTAAATTTATAAAATTAATAGAATGTTGCCTACGCCCGGTCAGTTATTGCTTGCAGAACCTTTTATGGACGATGTTTATTTTAATAGAACAACTATATTGTGTTGCGATATTGCCGCTACTGGGGCTATGGGTTTGGTGTTAAACCAACCTTTAAAAGCCTCTATCAATGACTTATTTGACGATTTGCCTCCTTTCAATGCTCGTTTTTTTGAAGGAGGCCCCGTTGAACAAAATTCTTTGTTTTTTATTCATAAAATCCCTTTTATTTCTAATTCAGTTAACTTATGTGAGGGTGTGTATGAAGGAGGCGATTTTGAAGAAATAAAAAAACTCATTGCCAACAGGAAAATCCTTTCTAATCAGATATTGTTTTATGTGGGTTGTGCGGTGTGGGACACTGGTCAGTTGCAAGAAGAGATGAACGACAACAGCTGGGTGGTTGCTAACCCTACTAAAGAGCTCTTATTTCACCCTGAAGTGGGGACTTTGTGGAGACGCAGTATGGCAAGCCTCGGTGGCAAATATATTGCTTTGGCTAATGCTCCTGTCAGTCCTAGGTTTAACTAATTTTTTTAGTGTTTGTTCCTTGTATCACTACTACTATTTCCCCTTTTAGCTCACGTGTTTTTAAAAAATCTTGCAACTCGAGTGCCGTCCCTCTGTGGTATTCTTCAAATTTTTTGCTTAATTCTCTTGCTATGACTACATTTCTCGTAGGTCCCATATAGTACACAATCTCATCTATGAGTTTGACTATCCGATGAGGAGATTCGTATAATACAATAGTTCTCTGTTCTTCATTTAATATTTTTAAACGTGTGGAACGACCTTTTTTAACAGGTAAAAATCCTTCATATATAAATTTTTCGCAACCAAATCCCGAGCAAACCAAAGCGGGTATAAGCGCCGTAGCACCGGGCAAACATTCTACACATATTCCATTGTCTAAACATGCTTTGACTAACAAATATCCCGGATCTGAGATGCCGGGTGTGCCTGCGTCTGTGCATAATGCAACCCGAATACCGACCTTCATTTTATCAACATAATACTGCGTTGATTTATGTTCGTTATGCAAATGAAAAGATTGAAG
>JAYVJZ010000250.1:0-7071 GCA_043768865.1 Sphingobacteriales bacterium | reverse complement strand
TGGAACAACTCTGCTAAGCGCCCCCTTATTCGTAATTGTATTGATGAAAGTGATCTGAGAGCCAAGCTCCAATATGTTGAGGACAAAAGAAGCAGGTTTTATAGCCAATCCAAATATACCATTATCGGCAACGAAATATCAATCAATGATATCGTTCAACGTATTGATATTGCCTAAAAAACGATACACTTTTCGCTACGTAAAAACAAATAAAAAAAATATAACGCAACGGCTGAACCTACATGCCAGATGCTGTGCAGCTGAAAATAACTCAATTCATTGCACAAAAGATAGTCAAACTGATAGCAGGATAATGAAAAAATACCTAGCAATGTGGATGTTAAGATTGCAGTTTTCGAGTAGGATACTACGTAGTATTTATTGAAATAAAAAGTACTCAAAAAGATAAGTAGCAACAACAAACTTCCAATATAATAAGAGGCTAAGTTCCAAAAATAATAACTACAAAACATAATGCTAGCCAACATTACAAGCAAAAAAGAAATACTAATCAACGGTGAGTAGAGAGGTTTATTGTTATAATAAAACAAATTAAGAAACTTATGAATAGTGAAGAAAAAAGGAATAAATAAACTAGTATAAACACCTAGCATATCGAATCGAAGAAATACTTGAAGCATAGAAGCATGAAAAACGGTACTTACAATAAAAAGTAAGCTCATCGCAAAACAAAAAAACATACTATATTGAAAATTTGCTTTTAATAAATTTGATTTGTTGGTGTGATAATTCAAATAATCATATCGAGTGAAATTGAATAATTGCAATGCAAAAAACAAATACAAAATATTGCTTAATGTGTTGATAGGCTGCTTTATAAAACAGGTATTACAAGAATATTCGCATAAAAAAGTAGTTGCTACATCATAACCCTGCCACCTCAGCCAATAATAAGAATTTTTAAAAGCATAATTTAAACTTAACAATACTACAAAAAAAAGAACTGTAATTAGTGCGTTTGCAATCGAACTCCTTTTATTAAACATGCTCCAAAAATAAGATATTAATACCCAAAATTTTGCACTGCTTTTACTGTTGGAAAATGCCCGCCACGTTGGTTATTTTCACTAACTGCAATGCCCACTCCAAGATATTTTAGCTCAACATTCATCATGTTTTTATAATGTTGTGGCGAGTCAATCCATTGTTTCACAAGGGCCTCCGCTAATTGCCAATAGGTATAGGGTGCTACTTCTTTTTTTGATTTGAGGAAATAATATTTAGTTATTCCGGCTTCGGTTCTGATGGTATAACGCTGAGTAGGGTCGATATTGTAGGTGTAACGTTCTGCAAGATTTTCACTCATGTAATCAAACACCCCTCCTTTCGATTTAATTCTATCAACGAAAGTTAAATGTGCTAAAACAAAGGTATTCTTGTGGTTAAAAAAGTTGTAAAGTATCATTTCGTTAGCATGCAAATGAGCAGCAGACATTAATGCATTAGCTGCGTCGAGCTGACGAAGTTTTTTAGTACTTCTAACATGATTAGTAATATGAAAGACACAAGCACTAGCAAGACTTTCATTAAATTGTTTGCTGATAATAGCTTGATGACATTCGGGCAATTCTTTAATTGAATTATACGAATGTTTAGTAATATAAGTATTAATGAAAATACCTAACAAAATGATACAGAAATTTAAAAAAAACATAAAAGTTAAAAGTATATTTGTACAAATAATAACGCAAATATGAATCCAATTATTGAATGTGTGCCAAATTTCTCTGAGGGGCGCGACCCATTAATTATCAAACAAATAACAGTTGCTATCGAGCAAGTAGAGGGCGTCAAAGTATTAGATGTAGAAACAGGTATAGCTACTAACCGCACTGTTGTAACACTAGTGGGAGACCCCGAAAGCGTTATCGAGGCTGTGTTTCAGGGGTTCAAAAAAGCAGCGGAGCTCATCGATATGACCAAGCACAAAGGCGAACATCCACGTATGGGCGCAGTCGATGTTTGCCCGCTGATTCCTATTGCTAATATTTCAATTGAAGAGACGATTCCGTTTGCACAACGATTAGGCGCTCGAGTGGCAAGAGAATTGGGTATTCCAATATATTTATACGAACATGCTCAGCCGAACATAGATCGAAAAAATTTAGCCGTTATCCGCTCGGGCGAATACGAAGGATTTGCCGATAAAATAAATCAAGCAGAGTGGAAACCCGACTACGGCGAAACGTTTAACAAACGAAGCGGGGCCAGTGTCATAGGCGTTAGAGATATATTGATAGCCTACAATGTAAACTTAAATACTACCTCTACACGGAGGGCCAATGCTGTAGCGTTTGACGTCAGAGAGCAAGGTCGAGTTATAAAACAAACCGATGGCTCTGAGTTGAGAGTACCCGGCACTTGCAAATTCCTCAAAGGCATCGGTTGGTATATCGAAGAATACGGTATTGCTCAAGTATCAATGAATCTCACCAATATCAACGAAACGCCTATCCATATAGCGTTTGATGCGTGCGTAAAAAGTGCAACTGAAAGAGGAATGCGAGTTACAGGTAGTGAATTGATTGGGTTGCTACCCCTCAAAAGTATGCTTGACGCAGGTTGTTATTTTTTAGAAAAACAACAGCGAAGCGTAGGCGTTAGCGATGCTGAACTGATACGAATAGCTATCAAATCGATGGGGTTAGATGAACTCAGTCCTTTCAATCCTAACACTAAGATTATAGAATATGCAATGCAAAATGCAGCACCAAAAAAATTAATCAACCTTTCTTTAATTGAATTTGCAAACGAGACAGCAAGCGAAAGTCCAGCCCCAGGGGGAGGCTCAATAGCAGCCTACGTGGGGGTTTTAGGGATTTCGTTAGCCACTATGGTAGCCAACTTATCGGCACATAAAAAAGGGTGGGACACAAGATGGAACGAGTTCGGACAATATGCCGCACAAGGGCAACTATTAAAAAATAAATTAGTAGCATTAGTTGATGAAGACACTCAGGCCTTCAACAACATAATGGCTGCATTTAATCTGCCCAAAACAACTGATGATGAAAAACAAAAACGAACCGCAGCTATTCAAAATGCAACTCAACACGCCTGCGAAATACCTTGGCAAGTGATGCAACTCTCATACCAATGTTTTGATTTGATTGAAGCTATGGTAACACACGGCAACCCCAACTCCATAAGCGATGCAGGCGTTGGTGCTCTCTGTATAAGAACAGCTATTATAGGCGCTGCATTGAATGTAAAGATCAATGCCAACACACTCGCAAATGAACAAATAAAAAATGATTATTTATCGAAAGCAGCACAACTTGTAGCAGACGCAACCACAAAAGAAAATCAAATAATACAGAATATAAACCAAAAGATTTAATTCAAAAACAAATTTTAATTCTACTCAGCTTCGTTTTATTATCCATAAATAGTAAAGCACAATCAATACCGACAAGTAGAATAGTAGATTGGCACAAAGCAGGTGCTACTCCACATTATCCAACTTCAACAGTTGATATTACTGCATTTGGGGCTATTGGAGACGGTATAACAGATTGTAGTACCGCCCTTCAAAATGCAATAAACAGCTTCGCAGGCACAGCAGGAGTAGTCCAAATACCGGCAGGTACATTTTTGATAACCTCACCAATATCGCTCAAAGACAGTGTGGTAATAAGAGGCGTTGGAGCTACAAATTCAAAATTAAAATACAATGGAGGCGGCGGTTCGACCAATTTTATAACCGCAGCTGGTAGAGGGCTACAGGCTACTACAACGAATATATATGCAGGTTTTACACAAGGCAGCTACGTGCTACAAGTAGCAGATGCAACAGGGTTTAGTATAAACGATTACGTGAAAATAAAAGAAGCAGATGCAGGCAGAATCACCTCCACATGGGCAACAAACACAATAGGGCAGTACAACAAAATAATAGGCATAAGTGGAACTACTATTACCTTAAAAGATGCCCTACACACGACCTATTACAACGTCAATACACCCACATTACAACACGTAAAAATGATGCAAGCCGTCGGCGTAGAATGCCTATATATCGAACGTTTAGACGCCACAACAGGACAAACCAACAATATATTATTCACTTATACAACGAACAGTTGGATAAATGGAATCCAATCACAAAATACAAATTTTGGACACGTAGTATTCGACAATTCATATAAATGCCAAGTCAACGACAGCCACTTCAAAGATGCATTCGCATATGGCGGAGGCGGCCAAGCCTACGGTGTTGTATGCCAAATGACAACCACATTATGCAAAACCGAAAATTGCATATTCGATCACCTGCGCCACAGCACACTGATACAAGCCGGCTGCAACGGCAATGTATATGGTTACAATTACTCCAAAAACCCCTATTGGACAAGCTTTCCGAGCAATGCAGCTGGCGATGTTGCAATGCACGGCAACTATGCCTACGCCAATCTATTTGAGGGCAACATATTCCAAAACATAGTCATAGACAACTCACACGGCATCAACGGCCCTAACAACACACTTTTTAGAAACCGCGCACTACTATTTGGAATATTTATGAACACAGGTGCCGGCGACAGCGTCAACATAGTAGGCAACGAAATAACCTCGACAGGCTTCGGTTTGGGGCAATATACGATTACAGGTACAGGACATTATCAATACGGTAATAATAAAAATGGAACAATATTACCCACCTCAACCACCCCACTCAACGACACTACCTACTACTTAAATATGCCTCAACCGCCATGTTGGCAAGGGCTAGCGGCTATCCCTACAATAGGCATACCAAACACTATTAGCACCGGCACCAACGTTCAACAACACCCAACCTCACCCTCTGCAAAACCCTCTGTAATTTACCATTCACACAAACAATAATAGGAGATACAATCAACTGCATCGGCAACGTTAAAACCTTCACAACCCTCTACAATCCATGCACAACATACGTTTGGGACATTATAAATGGCACCATACTCATGGGCCAAAACACCAACACCATCACAGTACAATGGAACAGTTCAGCGACAGAAACCATATCAGTAACGGCAACGCAGTACTAAATAATTGAGTAAAATACAATCGGGGCGTGCCTTCGCTTTTTAAAATAAAATTATTCATTGCCCCAACCTTAATCATAAAAAGCTCGGTCGGTGCTCCGTTCTCGCTCTTTACATAGAGGGAAATACCTCTATGCAAAGGAGCTACACTCAGCACCTCACGCACCATACGGTCGGCTAAGTAAAATCAATAAAACGAAGTAAAACGACAACGGCAACCATCTCAATAGTAACCAAAACACAACAAAACTAACGGATATAAAAACTGTTTAAAAAAAATGAATGAGCATCGTAAAATTTTAAAAAAATGAGCACTACAACAATATTGAATAACAAAAACATAAACACAAAAACATGGAATTGAAGTGCATATAAAATAAAACATTTAAAAACGCAAAAGAGCAACTACGACAAACATTTACACTTATTTTTCAAAAAAAATAATAACATACTATTTAATTCGATTACTATTTATCAAATGTTTACTATAATTAAAATTGCATTATAGAGTAAGTACACTATTGCTTTAATGGGATTAAAATATCAAAAAATGAAAAAAAAATGTAGTAAAGTTACGATGAATAATACTATTTTTGAACATCTTATAAAAGAAGTTTTTACAAAAAAATGGCATTTTCTACTAAAATTTTAATTACGGGCGGAGCAGGATTTATAGGAAGTTCCCTCGCAGAAACACTCATTCAAAACCCCGAATATTACGTAGTAATTGTTGATAATTTATTAACAGGATCGCTAGACCGCCTTCCTAACAAAGCACTACGCAATTGGAAGTTTATAAAATGTGATGTGAACAAATACAGCGACATTGCCCCTATCATGCAATCTAATAATTTCGATTATGTTTTTCATTATGCGGCAGTAGTAGGTGTGCAACGAACACTTAACCAACCTGTGATGGTGTTAGACGACATACAAGGCATCAAGAATATATTGGATTTGTCTCGCTACACAGGCGTAAGGCGCGTACTATACGCAAGCAGCAGTGAGGTATATGGCGAAAGTATAGAATACCCGCAGCATGAACTCACAACGCCTCTCAACTCCCGGTTACCCTATGCAGTTGTAAAAAATGTAGGTGAAGCCTACTTGAAATCATACAAAAAAGAATTCGATTTGGATTATACCATATTTCGATTTTTCAATACTTTTGGAGCAAAACAAAGCGAGGACTTTGTCATATCAAAATTTATGCATGCAGCTATGCGCAATGAAGAAATTACAATCTATGGCGACGGTTTGCAAACACGAACATTTTGTTTCATACAAGACAACGTAGATGCCTGCATCAATGCAATGGAAAAAGATTTGTTTGTCAATGATGTAGTTAATATTGGCTCTGACGTCGAACTTACTATAAACGAAATAGCAACTGAGATACTCACCTGCATTGATTCTAAAAGTATCCTTGCGCACCTGCCCGCACTAGAGGAGGGCGACATGAGGCGGCGATTACCACACATAGACAACATGCAAATGTTATTAAATAGAGAACTTACGCCGTTCGCCGATGGGTTGAAAAAAGTACATGAAGTGTACCTTTCTAAAATATAAAATAAAAAATGCCTAAAATATTAGTAACCGGAAGTTGTGGATATATAGGCTCGCACACCGTGGTAGATCTCATCAATAACGGATACGAGGTCATCGGGGTCGATAGTTTGATACGCTCACAAATCGAAATATGGCATGGCATTGAACAAATAGTAAATCAAAAAATTGAGTTGTATCGTATTGATTTGACAGACCATACTGCAACTAAAAAAATTTTTTTTGAGCATACTAATATCGATGCAATTATACATTTTGCTGGATTGAAATCGGTAGTCGAAAGCGTGCGAGAGCCTGAGTTGTATATGAAAACCAACTTGGGTAGCCTCGATACAATTTTGAAATGTATGAGAGAATTTAGAATACGAAATTTAATTTTTTCGTCATCATGTAGCGTGTATGGAAACGCTGACGAGCTGCCTGTAACAGAACTGACGCCAATTAAAAACCC
>JAYVJZ010000249.1:0-2861 GCA_043768865.1 Sphingobacteriales bacterium | reverse complement strand
GCATCAGCCGCTGTTGCATCGACCGTCTCTTTCATAAATTGTTTAATCAAATCTCTGTCAGGGCCTGTGTTTATTATACCTGGCAATTCACCTGCTGTTTTATCAAAACTATTATTTAAAAAATCGTTTACAGTATGAAATCGCGTCAAATCATCAACGCCCAAGTTGACAATATTATTCAAATAGTCTTGACCATAATTTTGAAATATAGACGACGATTGCAAAAAATTAGCCCCGTATTGCGAGCCATACAACTCATGTTTACTATGATTCAAAGCAGGATTTTGCCCCAAACCATTCGCAAGCCACCACGCATTAGCGGCGTTTTTGCTTGGCGATGAGTGCTTTCTATAATATTCAAAAATAGTCGGTTGCGATGGGTTGAAACCCAACATCAGCCCACCTCCTGTGTAGTTGCCAGTCATGCCCGTTACGTTGCCATCAAAGTGCCCAGTATAGGGTGAATTGTATTTCAATTCCTGAAATAGCGTGCCCTGCTGTTGAAGACTTGAACCCAAAATAGGACTCCAATTTTCATGGATAATCTCACTCGTTGGCGCCCCACCGTTCAGCATATTGCGCATCAAATTGCCCTCCGCCACGTGCCCTGCTTGCGTCGCAAGATATTGCTTGTGCACACTCTCATGATTGCGAATGCCGCCGGCGAACAGCACAAAAACCACATGATTAGCAATACGAGTGCCCGTGCTCGCAAACAACCTACCACTCGGTAATATATACGGTCCCAAACTCAATCCTGCCGTGGCTATACCAGCTTTTTTTAAAAAATTTCTACGGTTCATATTCGATTATTAAATAGTATAAAATTTAACTAATATTGTAACCTCACCTTTCTCTTTTATAACCTTTAGTACGACTAGGGTGTGCCCCCGCTTTTATCAACATTATACGGCTAATCGCCAATAGCAGTAAGGAACAAGCGGGGTCGGTCTTCGGTTCCCGCTTTTTTTGAACAGAGAAAATACTCCGTTCAAAAAAGAGCTCCACCTGCGCCCTCACACGCTTGCGCGTCTATCGAACCCTACATCTTATTCAACACCTAATAAAACAAATACTCGTTGCTAGATGCAAACGCCTGATACACAAGATTAGGCGTCATGCTAGCATCGTTCATTATCACATTTTTTAAAAAATATAACTCATACGCGGTTGGATTACGTAAAAAAAAACGAACATACGTCTGCGTTACAAACAGCTCAATATCACCTCGCATACTAGCATCGCTCGGTATGCTAGCACCCATATCGTTGATATAATTATCGACTATCATATTATTCATCAACTGCTTGTCGCCGCAGGATAACGTCATCTGGCCTAGGTCGTAGAGCTCCTCCGCCGATATAGATGTCGCAAACAGATCAGCATACAATATTGAAATGAACTGCGTGCTACTTTTTTGTTTTGTCTTCTCTGATGCCGTTTGATACACCACTTTGTCATTCAACAAAAAAACTGTATCGTCATAGATAGTAGTCTTGGTGATTTCCTTTTTGCATCCTATGCAGAGCAGCAAAACGAGGAAAATGAAGCCGTTTAAGTATTTTTTCATAGCGAGTAATACGTATTTTTTTATTAAAATCCAGCATATTCTGATTCGAGCATTATTTTCAATTGCAATGCTTTGTAGTTTGATGTTTTTATAAGTGTAGTGTTGTTTGCCATTTCAAGGCTAACGGGCACACGCACAAGCAATCTATCGAAAGCGTCATATACAAGGCCTTCATAAAATGCATCACAGTTCGTCAATATACTTGCTAGGTCTTGTAAGTTAGACCCATCGACTCCCATTAGACTAGTCGATGTATTTTCTTGCATATCGATACCACGTGCTAGCTCATCGGCGGTGGGGAAGCGGCGAAACAAATTTTGATACGAAGCTAGCATGTAATTAGCATATCCCATATTGATTTCGTCATAGTATGGGTTGTAAATAAATCGATAAAAAAAAGTGTTGATGTCGATAGTTCCGTTACGGAAATCGTTCTTTGCGTTGCTCAGGTTGATGATGTTTGCTTGGTCGATAGTAAGTGTGTAGGCGTATCCATAAAATCCATTAGCATTGGCTTCGGCGATAGCCATTGGGTAATATTCTAAGTCGTTTTGCATTTGTATGCTATCGACGCTTTGCAATATTTTGGAGGAAAACATTTCAAAAAAACGCTCATAATATGTGTATGAATTGAGTAAACTTGTAATCATAACTTTGCGTGATGCTTCGCTGTATTTGGCAGTTTTTAGGTTGTTGGTATGCAAGGTAAGCTCTGCTGTGCTTGGTTCTCTACCAAGCAAATCGATATACGATTTGTTAATATAATTGTTGAGTTGGATTTGAGATACAGAGGTGTTCGGTGGGACATCATTGCCTTGAATCACAGCATATTCATGCACAGTGAGGGTTTCTTTTTTTGTGCATGCGTTTAGGCATAGTAGTAATGCAAAGATGAATACTGATTTTATTTTTAGATGTCTGTACACACACATTAGATATAATTTTATTTTTTTTTACGTAAGTACCTTTTTCAAAATTACGTCATGTTTTAATTAGTTTCATTTTTTTTATTAATTATAATGTGCTGATACTGCGTAAGTGTTTGCTAGGTGCTTTTAGTGGAGTCTTTTTTTGGCTCGAATAATCACTTGAGTCAAAACTAGTGGGCGCCGACCCGAGAGTATCACTTTTTTTTTGATAATAATTGGTTTATTTTTTCATACCTTTTGGAGTAATTATTGCATGGGGAGCACCCTATATCGCATTTTTTTTCTCGTCTTGCAGGGCATTGTGCTGCTGTTTTATACCTGAACATGATGGTTGATAATTATTTTTAAAGTTTGAGGCATAA
>JAYVJZ010000248.1:0-27328 GCA_043768865.1 Sphingobacteriales bacterium | reverse complement strand
ATGCGTAGTACAAATCGCTTGCATCTGGGTAATTATTTTGGTGCGTTGGTTAATTTTGTAAAAATGCAAGATGATTTTTCGTGTTTTTTGTTTATTGCTGATTGGCATGCTTTAACTACGCACCCTGATCCGAGCGTCTTGAAACCTAATGTTTATGGGGTGTTAGCGAATTATTTGGCGGGTGGTTTGGATCCTACTAGGTGCACTATTTATGCACAGAGTCATTTGAAGCAAATCAGCGAATTATATTTGCTTTTCAATATGTTGGCCTATAAAGGTGAGTTGGAGCGGACTACGACGTTCAAGGATAAGGCGCGTCAGCACCCTGATAACGTGAATGCGGGCTTGTTGACGTATCCCGTTTTGATGGCGGTTGATATATTGATACATCGTGCGGGGCGGGTGCCTGTGGGCAAAGATCAGCTTCAAAACATTGAAATGTGTAGGGATTTTGCGGAGCGGTTCAATCATCGTTATGCTACGGATTTGTTTCCGGCACCTTTGGGATTTAATTTTGGAGAAGACTTGGTGAAAATTCCAGCTTTAGATATGAGTGGAAAGATGAGCAAAAGTGGGCCAGTGGGCAATGCGATTTATTTAGATGACACGGCTGATGCTATTCGTAAAAAAGTGATGAAAGCAGTTTCTTGTTTGAGCCCTACAACGCCTGATTCTCCTATGCCGGAGGCAATATCTAATATTTTTGATTTGTTGAATTTAGTTAGCAAATCTGATGTGATTGGGCATTATAGTAGTACGTGGAATGATTGTAGTATTCGGTTTGGCGATTTGAAAAATCAATTGGCGGACGATATGATAGCATTTGTGATGCCTATCAAAGAGCGTATCGAAAGTTACTCTGAGGCCTATCTGTCGGGTGTTTTAAGCGATGGAGCGGAGAAGGCAAACGAGAGTGCAAATAAAACTATGGTAGAGGTGAGGCGTTTGATGGGCTTACAATATTAGTATTATTATTGATTAAAATATCGTTCTTTTATTACTTTCAAATGGTGCAACATGTGAGCTGCGATGCAGTATGCAATGGCTCTCACGCTTACATTTTGTTGATTAGCGGTGCCTTGTCGTTGCATTTCTATCTCTGTGAATCCTTCAAACATCAACACTGTCGAACTTCTTAGGTCGCTCAGCTCTCCGATCATACTTTCCCAATCGCGGTTGGTGATGCTCGCTATTTTGTTAAATTCATTTTCATCAAATCCCTCTAAGCCCCGTGGGTCGTGACGTGCAATTCGCAATGCTCGATAGGCAAATATTCGTTCTGTGTCTATTAGGTGTTGTATGATTTGTTTTAGAGACCACTTTCCCTCAGCATAAGCGTAGTTTTCGTTAGTGTTTTCTGCGTCCATTATTTCGTTAATCAACAACTCCCAAGAGTTGTTCAATGCCTTGACAGGGGTATCTTCTACGGCTAATGTTAAGTACTCATTCCAGCTTTGTGGGTATTCGTTAAGAGGTAGGTTATGCATCATTTTTATTAAAATATATTGAGTGATTGTTCTTGGGTGTGGTTGATTGGAATGGTAAATGTGATTCCCATTTTTTTGACTTTGCAAAATCCAATCATTTTTATTCTTATCTTTTTTCCTTGAATTAAATCAAACGCGTTGGAGAATAAATTTATTTTTTTTGAATCGATATTTACGTGTATTGGGATTGTAAATTCACTGGTTTTTGAGATTTCAATACTGCTTCTTTGTGTACTGTTGCCAATTAGATTTTCGTTTATATATAAATCGAAATAGCTTTCTGTCAATTGAGCTCCGATGCTATTAGGATTACTCATAACCACGTCTGCGGTGGCTTCTAGTACTCCGTTAGAGGGTTTTTCTAACTTCATGTTTTTAATTTCTTTGTATGTAATTTCAACAGGTTTATGGCATGAAGTGTGCAAGACGGTTAATGATATTAACATACAAAGCAGCCTGTTTTTTATTCTCATTTTATTGTTTTTCAGTTTTTTTTATTTCGTCCCATATTTCGTCCATTTCTTTCAAATTCATTGATTGCATGGTTTTGTTCTGGGCATATATTTTTTGTTCCATTGCCATAAATCGCCTTTTGAATTTTCGATTCGTGCTATCTAAAGCCGCCTCGGGATCTATGTCTATAAAGCGAGAATAATTAATTAAGGCAAAAAACACATCTCCCAATTCGTCCTCCATTTTTGATTTGTTAGTATGTGCTATTTCAACTTTCAACTCATTCATTTCCTCCATCAGTTTGTCCCAAACCTGCGTTCTATTGTCCCAATCAAAACCTACCGCTTTTGCTTTCTCTTGCATACGCATCGCCTTAGTGATTGCTGGTAGTGCGTTTGGTACACCTTCGAGTATCGATTTTTTGCCTTCTTTTAGTTTTATTGTTTCCCAATTTTTTTTTACATCTGCCTCATTTTCTACTTGCACATCGCCAAATATATGTTGATGTCTATTTACTAATTTTGTAGAAATAGCCTGCACCACATCAGCTATATCAAATGTTCCATTTTCGTGTCCTATTTTACTATAAAACAAAATATGCAAAAGCAAATCTCCTAATTCTTCTTTTATGTTTTTTTCATTTTTATTTTGTAACGCATCTACTAATTCATACAATTCTTCTATAGTTAAAGAGCGAAGTGTTTGATACGTCTGCTTTTTATCCCACGGACAATGCTCTCTTAATTGATCCATTAAGTGGATTAAATTCTCAAACAATACACCCGCTTCTTTTTTCCTTGCTTCGCTTAAACCGTTCGCCACCTCTATGTTTTTCATTTGTTTTATTTATTTTTTTCTGTGGTTTAAGGCTTCAATAAAATTCATAAAATTCTTTTTTGCTTGTTCATTTATATCAAGGCTTTCGAGTTTTTCAATAGCACGCATATAGTAAGAAATACTCAAAATTTTTGAATTTTCATTAACCCCTAGTTTGATGTACATTGACTTTACTATTTCAATTTTTTCTGTCGCATTTTGATTGTTCATATTAGAAATCAGGATATTTCTCTGGCCTTCATTGCTTAACTCAAGTGCTTTTAACCAAAGGTATGTTTTTTTGTTTTTAACAATATCATTACCAATAATTTTATCAAATTCTTCACCACCAAATGTATCTAAATAATCGTCATTTAGTTGAAAACACATACCCAAATCAACGCCAATTTCATATAGTTTTTTATTTATTTGAGTTGATTGATTGTTTATAACCCCCGTCATCTGCATCGTTGCACCTAGTAGTACGGCTGTTTTCATTCTAATCATCTCAAGATACGCATCAACAGTTATGTTGTTTTCATTTTCAAATTCTATATCAAACTGCTGACCGTCGCAAAGTTGAAAAGCAGTAACGTTGAGTATTTTGCTCAGTTCATAATACACATTTGAGTTATATATTTCTAGGTGCTGATAGGCTTTTATTAGCAATGCGTCGCCTGTCAGTATCGCTACAGGAGTTGAAAATTGTTTGTACACTGTTTTAGAATTTCTACGCATCTCGCTCTCATCCATAATATCGTCATGCACTAACGTGAAGTTATGAAACAATTCAATTGCGTTGCACAAAGGCAATATATTATCTACTTTTTCATCGAAAAAACGCTGTGTCAATATCGCTAGTACAGGTCTCGTTCGCTTTCCACCTAACCGCAACGCATAGTGCATCGCTGTACTTAAATACCTCGATCTACTCTGTATAGTATCAATAATTGTATTCTCTTGGTAGTAATTTAAAGCCTGATCTGCGTTCATGTTCGTACCTATTTTAAACCAATTGCTAAATAAAAAGTAACCGTTTAATTATGAATTTCCTTTTTGGTAATCGGCTATAAATTTCGCCAATCCAATATCTGTAAGTGGATGATTGAATAACGATTGGTAAGCTGAAATAGGAGCCGTAACTATATCAGCACCCACTTCAGCACATTGTACTATGTGTAAACCGCTGCGTATCGACGCACCTAGTATGAGCGTCTCATAGCCTTGTGTATCATACATATTTCTGATTTGTTGTATCAGTTGCAAGCCATCAAAAGTAATGTCATCTAAGCGACCTATGAATGGTGAGATATACGTAGCACCTGCTTTTGAGGCTAACATTGCTTGTCCTGCGCTGAATACCAAAGTACAATTAGTTCGTATTTTTTTCTTTGAAAAATAGTGTATTGCCTTGATGCCATCTTTGGTCATTGGCACTTTGACTACTACATTTTCAGCTAATGCAGCGAGTGTTTCCCCTTCTTCTATCATGCCGTCAAATGCTACTGATATTACCTCAGCGCTCACATCGCCTTTCACAATTTCGCATATCTTTTTATAATGATTGATAATGTTTGCTTTACCCGTTATTCCTTCTTTTGCCATCAATGATGGATTTGTAGTTACGCCGTCTAACAATCCCCAATCGTGCATTTCGTTGATTTCGATAAGGTTTGCAGTGTCAATAAAAAAACGCATAATTAGTATCAATAATGGTTTAATAAAAAATAGCAAATGCATTATCGCACCGCTACAACCGCCTATCCTTGCTGTTTTTCAACTCTAGGGAGGTTCAGCAGGAGCTGGTCGTAATACATTTGCCAACGCAAAGATATATGTAAATACCTAATAAAAGTTCAATTTTTTATATTTTACATAATTTTATCTCACTACAAGTAGTATTTTTGTAACAACTTATACAATGAAAGTTGAAATTGAAATAAATGGTATGCACTGTAATAATTGTGCTTTAGGTATTGAAAAAAAATTAAAAAAAAATATTTCTACCTCTGCTGCAGTTAGTTTTGCATTAGGCAAAGCTGTTTACATCACCGATGATAGTACAACTATTGATAAAGCGATAATTGAGATACAACAGCTTGGTTTTGATGCAGTTCATACTACTAATTCAATAAAAAGTAGCGATGAAGTATCGCTTACAAAACCATTTCAATATAGGTTGTATCTCGCTACAGTAGCTAGTTTAGTCATTGCATTTTTTTTGATGGCTAGCATGTATATTGATTTTTTTAATACAAATTTAGTACTTATTCAATGTATTGTTTGTTTGCCTGTGTATGTTTTTGGGACATATTATTTTGGTCTTTCGGCGGCTCAATCTATTCGTGCTAAGCTCCTTAATATGGACGTTTTGATTGTATCAGGCGTGCAATTATCATTTTGGTTTAGTTTCTATAATTCGTTTATTATTATTAATCATAATTACGTTTTTTTTGAAGTAACAGCCTCAATTATTTCATTCGTTTTAGTTGGCAACTTATTAGAACATCATGCATTGATGCGTTCTAAAAATCAAATAAATAGTTTGTATTCTAAAGTAAAATTTAAAGCTAAACGCCTGCGTGATAACGGTTTTGAGGAATGTAATCAAGATAGTATTGTGTTAGGCGACAGCTTGATTGTTTGTAATGGAGATGTAATACCGTGCGATGGTAGTATCACGCAAGGGGCAGTTGAAGTTGATGAAAGCATGCTCAGTGGAGAGTCGAATGCCGTTACTAAATCGTTGCATAGTGAGGTTTTAGCGGGAACTATTGTGGTCAATGGCAATGCAACGCTGCAAGCCACTAAGACGTATGCTAACAGTTATATCTGCAATTTGTTGAACATGGTAGATGCGATTTTAATTCAAAAGCCACGCATACAGAGAGTTGCAGACGTTATGGCAGCTTGGTTTGTGCCTTTGATTTTGTCTTTGATGTGTGTAACTTTTGTAATCACTTATTTCATTTTATCTATTCCCATTAATGATGCAATGTTGCGAAGCATCGCAGTGGGAGTTATCGCATGCCCATGTGCTATGGGTCTTGCCACCCCAACGGCTATAATAGTGGGTCTGGGCAGGGCTTTTGCTTCAGGTATAATTTTCAAAAATGCTGAAAGTATAGAAATGCTTTCCAAGGCTAAGCAGTTTGTGTTTGATAAAACAGGTACGCTAACAACGGGTAAATATCAACTTGTAAAAACTGAAGTATTTAATACCGATATTTCGTATTTGTTAGATATTGTTTATGCGTTGGAGTTGAATTCTAACCATCCTATAGCTAAAAATTTAGTTTCGATAATCACACCTAAAAGTACAATAAAATTCGCACAAGTTAAAGAACTAATTGGAAACGGGGTAGAGGCGAGCGATGAGAATAATATTCATTATTCCATCAAAACGAACATAAATAGTAGCTCAAATGGCACTAATTTTTTAGAACTTGCAGTTCATAAAAACGAAGTATTAATAGGAATACTATACCTCGAAGACGAGCTAAAACCAAATGCTGATAAGGTGTTTCAATATTTACGTTCACAAAAATTTGCACTTTTTATTTTAAGTGGTGATATCCAAAAAAGGGTACAAGCGGTAGCCAATTTATTTTCAATTACTAGGTTTTATTACGAGCTAAACCCGAGTCAAAAGTTGCAAAAAATTGATGAAATAAAACAATATGAAATTACTGTTATGGTAGGCGACGGTGTCAATGATGCACTAGCGTTGAGCAAAGCAGATATCGGCATTTCGTTTAGTTCTGCTAATGATATAGCGATGCATAGTGCCGATGTTATATTGTTAGATGATGATATATTGAAGATAAAGCAAGTGCATTTATTAAGCAAGCATATCGTATCGACAATCAAGCTCAACCTAGCTTGGGCTGTGGCTTATAACATCATCGCAATCCCTATAGCTGCAAGCGGTTTGCTGTCTCCTATGTGGGCTTGTGTTTGTATGGCTATGAGCGATGTGCTTGTGATAGGCAATTCAATTTTATTAAAATATAAGAAAATATAATACCCCCATAGTCAATGAATTTAGATAACTATAGCTCGCTAGTTGCATTAACGCTATTGAATAACTGCTCACTATTGGTGGTTAGTAAAAATCAAAATATCGAATCTGTAAAAGAAGTATTTGATGCCGGTCAGCGTGCATTTGCAGAGAATAGAGTACAATCATTATTAGAAAGAAAAACGCTACTACCTGACACTATTGAATGGCATTTGACGGGTAGTTTGCAACGAAACAAAGTGAAATTAGTAGCTCCATTTATCAAGCTAATACATAGCGTTGATAGTTTGATTTTGCTTGACGAAATCGAAAAACAAGCGATACGTAACAACAGGAAAATAGATGTTTTGTTGCAAGTTTATATATCGCACGACCCAACTAAATTCGGTTTTTGTATTGATGAATTGCGTCAAAATATTTCTTCAAATGCATTCAATAAATATCCTAATATCAATATAAAAGGGCTAATGGGAATGGCTACGCTGACAGATGATGAGCAACTCATAACGGCTGATTTTGCTTTTCTGAAATCGTTGTTTGATTCACTGAGTGCGGAACGTTTTTTTAGCACTCCTACACCAATTTTAAGCATGGGCATGAGTAGCGATTATGCTATTGCGATTGCCCAAGGCAGCAACATGATAAGGGTGGGAAGTAAAATATTTAATTAGGTTTATATTCAGGAACTATCTGCTCTAAGATTAATTTTATTTCCTTGTTGCTGAGGTTATCTATTTGCTCAAGCAGAGTAAGTATTTGAGTATATTCATCTTCATTTACAATTGTATTATTTTTACCAATTACAATCTTTGGATGATGGGTTGGCAAACTGTCTTCATTGGCTGTAAGCAGCTCCTCATATAGCTTTTCGCCGGGTCGCAAGCCGGTATATACTATTTCAATATCCTTGCCTATTTGTTTGCCGCTCAGTTGAATCATACGTTTAGCAAGCGTATCTATTTTTACCATTTCACCCATATCAAAAAGCATCAATTCACCCCCTTTGCCTATTGCAGCGGCCTCCAATACCAACTGACAAGCCTCTGGGATAGTCATAAAATATCGTGTAACCTCGGGGTGAGTAACCGTTACAGGCCCGCCTTTTTCTATTTGTTTTTTGAAGGTCGGTATCACGCTCCCGTTGCTGCCGAGTACGTTGCCAAATCGAGTAGTTATGAATTGTGTTTTGTTGTCCTTTTGATGTTCGTATTGCACCAAACGCTCGGCTACACGCTTGCTTGCACCCATTATGTTGGTTGGGTTTACGGCCTTATCTGTCGATACAAACACAAATTTTTCTATGTTGTACTCGGTGCAAAGTGCCAGTACATTTTTAGTCCCAATCACGTTATTGTTAATTGCTTGTTGAGCAAAAGTTTCCATCAAAGGCACGTGTTTGTAAGCTGCAGCATGCAATACTATGTTGGGTTCGTGCTTCAAAAATATCGCTTCTATTTGTTTTTTGTCTTTTATATCAACTAAATAGGGAAGGACTATTGTACTATTTTTTTGATATTTTAATTCATTATCAATTTCAAAAAGTGCTGATTCAGCCATATCAACTAATATAATTGTAGATGGATTGAATCGAATAACTTGGCGAGCTAACTCACTGCCGATGCTGCCTGCGGCCCCAGTTATAACAATGGTTTTATGAAATATTGTTGAGGCTATTAATTGAATATCTAACTGTATTGCATCTCTTGAGAGCAGATCTTCAAACTTTATTTTTTCTAATTGCGATGCCTCTAATATTCCATTCATCCACTTGTCGGTGTGTGGTACACTTAACAACTGTACTCCTGCGTTGAGGCACAAATCAGCCAATTCATTCTTTCGTTTTATTGAAATATGCAATGCGGCAAGTATTACTATTTCAGGGGATTTTTTTTCTATAATATCGCTTAATTCAGTACTATGTACTACCGGTATTGCATCTATTTTTTTGTTGGTCAATGCCGCGTCGTCATCTATAAATGCGATAATGTGATATGAGTTCAACGACCGTTGTAGAGAGTTTTTAGTCAATACGCCAGCTTCTCCTGCACCAAATATCACTACTTTTTTTAAGGTCGTTTTTTCTGTTCGATTGTCTTCATAAAACCAACGAAGTATCATACGATACCCCAATAAAATAAATCCATAAAATACCAAGTCAATACAAATAACTGAAATAGGAAAAATGTATTTTGAATATAATAAAAACGAAATGAAATTTAAAATTACAAATACGATTGAGCCTGCACAAACGCTTAACAATATTCGCTTTGCGTCATTCAAAGATGTAAAGCGGATAATAATTTTAGAAAGTTGAAATACATAATTAGCTCCTATTCGCAACAAAAAATAGATTGGAAGTACAAAATACAATGTTTGCAATTCTATGTGAGGTACTTCGAAATTAAACCTGAGTTGGTACGAAATATACAGCGAAAGCAACGCTGCGCTTGCATCGGTTATAGTTATAATTTTAGTATTGTTATAACTCCATTTCATTTATTTTTTGCATAAATATATATCCTCAATGTATTCCAACGAATATTTTGTAACCAAATCGGCGGGGAGTGTTCTAACATAATCATCTAAAATAACAGTAAATCCGGCCGCTTCGAGTCTGTCTTTTTTATCCAATCCATACGTGCGTATATGATCATTTTGCCCAAATTTTTCTTCTCTTTCTTTTTTAGTTAATGGCCCTTTGTCCTCAATTGTATGCTCGCTGTATATGTCAATCGGTGTTTGCAAAATAGCCCAGCCACCGGGCTTTAATACACGGTATAACTCTCTCATAGCTAGATTGTCGTCGGGTATATGTTCAAGCACATGATTGCATAATATTATGTCAAATGTGTTCTCTGCATATTGTATTTTGGTTATATCTACTTTCACCATAGCGGTCGGCATATCTATATCACAACTTGTATAATCAATGTTAGGTCTTTGTTTTAAATCTTCTTGTATTTGATGCTCGGGTGCGAAGTGCAATACTTTAACAGGGTCGGTAAATATATTGGTTTTGGCACGTAAATATAACCACAACAAACGGTGCCTTTCAAGAGATAAGCACCAAGGGCATAGTGAGTTGGGTCGTGTTTTTAAGCCATAAGACAAGAACCTTTTTCCTTTATAATTACAGATTGGACATTCGTATTTTTGTCCTCGCATAAATACCGACGCAGTCCGTGTTACATACAACCCTGCTACTCTGAGATATTTGCGGGGCACTATTTTTTCTGCCAGTTGTTTGATTTGGTACATTATTTTTTGTTATTTATCCAACAGTTGTTGTGTTAAATTTTGTATAACATCTTCGACCATCGTATTCAAATTATACGTAGGCAGCCAACCCCAATCGGTGCGCGATTGAGCATCGTCTATGCTATGCACCCAGCTATCTGCGATTTGTTGCCGCATATCGGGTTGATATTCGATCTCAATGTTAGGTATTATTTTTTTAATTGCATTGTATAATTCAGCAGGCGTAAAACTCATACTATGTAAATTGTAAGCAGATTTTATGTTCAATTTCGCCTTGTCGCACGTCATCAATTTATGCACGGCTTGCAGTGCATCGGGCATATACATCATCGGCAATCTAGTATTTTCATTTAGAAAACAAGTATATTTTTTGCCTTGAAGTGCATGATAAAATATATCGACGGCGTAGTCTGTAGTGCCACCGCCTGGCTTTGTTTTGTAGCTTATCACTCCTGGAAATCTCAAGCCACGTATGTCCATATTATATTTTTCGTTATAATATTGTACCCACATTTCACCCGCGTATTTACTGATGCCGTACACAGTGGTTGGCTCGTTGATAGTATGCTGTGGGGTATTGAGCTTAGGGGTTGTGTTGCCAAACACAGCGATGCTGCTCGGATAAAATATCTTTGCAACATTGTTATTTTTTGCAGATTCTAATGTGTTGAGCAATCCTTGCATATTTATCTGCCATGCCTTCTGTGGTATAGATTCCCCCTTAGCTGATAGTACAGCAGGCAAGTGTAATAGTATCGTTGGGCGTAGTTTTGATATTAAATTATCCAATTTCTCAAAGTCCAAAACATCTAATTCATAGCTCTCTTGATCGACCTCTAGGGGCTTGACGTCGCTCAATATCACATTCTTTTTATTGTATTGTTCATTATACATCGTTGCTAACTCACTGCCTATCTGACCGCCTGCTCCGAGTAGTAAAATTGTCTCAGCCATTGTTTCTAAATTGTTGAATAAAAATAAATAGTAATAAAGACGCAAAAATAATTAATATATTTACAATTACTTCACTATTTTATTATAATTTGGCAGTCGAAATAACAAGTTAAAAAAACCATATTTTTAAATAATAAACACTATCCAAACCAAAACCTAAATCTTCTCTTTACATTTATGTTTACTAAAATTAAAAACGACCTTTTCGCTTGTTTGGTCATGCTGCTACTCGCTTTTGCATATATGTTACCGCTGTTGAATGGCAAACAGATATTTCAAGGTGATATGCAAAACACGAAAGCGATGATGAAACAATTGAATGATTATCGAGCTGAAAAAGGCGATTTTCCATTTTGGAACAACGCTGCATTCTGTGGTATGCCAACGTTTATGCTTTCGCCACCGATCACTGGCAATTTTTTTTATAAACTATTGGCAGGCACTTTAAATCCTCTCGTGTTGCTCTTGCTATGCAACATTAGTTTTTTTCTATTACTTCGTGCTTTTGGTGTCAGCTCGTGGCTGGCAGCTATTGGTAGCATTGCTTTTGCGTACTCTAGCATGAATATTATATTGCTAGAAGTAGGGCATATAACTAAGTTGCGGGCGGTGTGTTTGGGTATATTTTTAATGGCAAGTTTGAAGTTATTATTAGATGGCAAAACCTACCTGGGCTTTGCTTTCTGTGCTTTGTTCGTCAATCTTAGTATCATCAGCAACCACTTGCAGATGACGTATTATATTTTTATGGCAATAGGTATTTGGTTGTTGTTTGAATTGATAAATGCAGCAAAAACAAAAGAATTAAAACAAAAAATCAAGCCTATTTTATTCTTTGCAATAGCGGTTGTAGTTGGTGTTTTACCAAATTATACTTTCATGAAGTCTAATTTAGAATACACTCCTTCGACCATAAGAGGGGGCTCAGAACTGAGTGAAGATGCAGTAGGGGAGAAGGGCTTGGATTTGGATTATGCACTTGCGTGGAGCTATGGCAAACTCGAAACTATGACCTTGATATTGCCTAATTTTATGGGCGGCTCATCGACTGCCACTATTCCTCAAAACAGCGAAATAGCCAAATTGTATAAAGCCAATGGCGTCAGTGAGCGCAAGCTTAAAGAGCAACAGTTTCCCTACTACTGGGGCGATGTCGATTTTACAGGCGGACCGTTTTATTTTGGCATCATCATCGTGTTTTGTTTTGTACTCGGGTTTTTTGTTGTAGATGGGCAATATAAATGGTGGATATTAGCTGCTACATTGCTTCTAACGATATTGAGTTGGGGTCGAAATTTTCTTTTCTTATCAGAATTATTTTTTAATATTATTCCTTTTTATAATAAATTCAGATCCGTAAACATGGCTTTAATATTACCAAGTATATTAGTTCCTTTATTTGCTTTTATTACTTTGCAGGCTATTTTTTCACATAAAATAGACACTGATAAATTAGTTCTTAATATCAAAAAAGTGGGGTTATTTTTTGTAATTCTTTTGATTGCAGTGCTGTTGATTGGGCCTTCTTTTATCACATCGCCTAAGGGTGATGCACAAATGCAAGAAGTGCTGCAAGAGGCGGTAGCGTTGGATAGAGCCGCTATTATGCGATTAGATGCAATCAAAGGACTCGTGTTTTTGATACTCGGTATAGGTATAATATGGGCTTTTGCTTTCAAGAAAATAAAAACGATGCCGGCTTTGATACTGCTCGGTGTTTTGTGTACTGTCGATGCTTGGATTGTAGCTAAGGAATATTTGAATGACGCCGATTTCGTTACCAAAAAAGAAGTGTCAAACGAATTTGTACAACGCCCCTGGGAGGCTGAAATATTGAAAGATAAAAGTAAAAATTTTAGAGTAGCAGATCTAACTAAAAATTTTACACAAGACGCGCGTACTTCCTATTTTTTCAATAGTTTGAGTGGCTATCATGGGGCTAAGAGTGCCCGCTACCAAGACCTCATAACCAATCAATTAGCGAAGCAAAATGCCGAGGTTTTTAATATGTTAAACACTAAATATTTTATAGCTCCAACAGCAAAAGGCAAAGAGCCTGTGGCACAGCTCAACCCAAATGCAAGTGGGCCTGTGTGGTTTGTTAAACAAATAAAATGGGTGAATACGGCTAACGAAGAAATGAATGCGTTGAACGAAGACGTATTCAAACACGAAGAGCAAGCGATAGTGGACAAACGATTTGAAAATGTATTGCGTGGCTTTCAACCCAGCTATGACAGTGCTGCAACTATAAGCATGACCACATTCGACAATGATAAAATAGCTTATACCACCAATAGCGTCTCCGATCAGTTTGCCGTATTCAGCGAGACCTACTACCAACCTGGTTGGGATGCCGACATAGATGGCAATGCAGCCCCTCACGTTAGAGCTAACTATGTACTGCGTGCCATGAAAGTGCCCGCAGGCAAGCATACAATTACATTCACCTTGCACCCACCTTCTTATAAAAACGGCAAAATTATTTCATCTATTAGTGCGATTTTTTTGCTGATTCTTATTGTAGGGGCTTTAGGAATGGAATTCAAAAATGGGTACAGTACTCCTAAAAATTAACATGAGTTACCTACAGGCTTTTTTATTCATTAAATTAAAACGTAAACCATGTTTGATTTCAAATCAATAAGCCAAAAGGCAAGCACATCAAAATTTTGGTTGTGGGTGCTCAATAGAGGCCTAGGCTACACTATACCTTTCAATATTCCACACCAACTAGAAATTGTAAAAATAAGTACCACAAACATTGCAACTCGATTGCCATTGATTCGAAAAAACAAAAACCATTTAGGCGGAATGCACGCCTGCGCATTAGCAACTATTGGCGAGTTCACCGGTGGTGCTTTGATTGTTGGCTTGCTGGACCCAACTAAATACCGTTTGATTTTAAAATCCCTCAAAATGGAGTATTATTATCAAGCCAAAACCAACGTACACGCAAGTTTTACAATCACCGAAGAAGAGTTCGAAGCAGGCATCATAACCCCTTTGACCCTTCACCAATCCATACTATATCCTATCGAAATATGCGTCTATGATGACCACCAAAAGCATATCTGTACTGCATTTACTGTTTGGCAATTAAAATCTTGGGCCAACACAAACATGAAAATTATTACATAATTACACATCAGTTGAAATTACTAAACACCAACCCCTCAGCCTCTCAACTTTCCTTATTTGGAAGTTTTATAATCACAATATTTGTATTTATCAGTGTCTTACTTCTCACTTGGCTCTTCAATGCTCGCATCAATTTATTTCATTTAATATGCATCAGTTGTTGTATTTCGGTCGCTACTTTCTTTGTTTTTTTTAGTTTATTAGAAATATTTGTTTATAGAAAAATAAAACTAATTTATAAAAGCATACACCAACTCAAAACCAAAAAAGGAAGCATACGAACCAAAATAAAAAACGACGATGGCATACTATCAACCGTAGCTTTAGAAGTCAAAGATTGGGCTAGTCAATACTTGCGTGATATTGAAACGCTCCACAAACAAGAGGAGTACCGCAGGACATTTGTAAGCAACGTGGCACATGAATTAAAAACACCCATATTCTCGATACAAAGTTATTTGCAAACGCTACTCGATATCCCAATAACAGATGAAAATCAAAACAACTATTTTATCAACAAAGCCCTCGATAATTCCAATCGATTAGAAATCATCGTTAATAAATTATTGCAAATATCAAAATATGAAGCCGGCGACTTGCTCCTCGAATCGCAACCCACTAACCTTGAACTACTCTGCCAAAAGGCAATCGCATTAGTACAACAAGCTACCTTAGCCAAGCAGATCAACATCGTGTTCAAACAAGGCAACAGCAGCAACTGCGTCGTGTTGTGTGAGCCTGTCGCTATGCTCGAAGTACTTGAAAATATAATAACAAATGCTATAAAATACAGCCCCAAAGGTACGGACATCGTCATCGGTTGGTACAACATGGATACCCTCGTGTTGGTAGAAATAATGGACCACGGTATTGGTATAGAAGCAAAAAATTTACCCTTCATATTCGATAGATTTTATAGAGTAGATCACGACCGTAGTAGGCAAAAAGGCGGCAACGGCTTGGGATTGAGCATCTGCAAGCACATCATAGAAGCACATCAACAGACCATACATGCACGCAGCGCAATAGGACAAGGTACCACCATCTCATTCACGCTTCAATCCGCTACTGCACTCAGCTAACACCCTATTACAAATATATAAAAATAGTCTTGTTTTTAATCAGTAAAAAGATGTCCCATTTTTTCTTTTTTAGTCTTCAAATACTGCTCGTTATGAACATTAGAAGCACAGCGAAGCGGCACTATATCAACTATCTCCATACCATACCCAACCAAGCCAATTCGCTTTTTTGGATTGTTGGTAATCAACCGAAGTTTACGCAAATTCAAATCGCGCAATATCTGTGCACCAATCCCATAGTCTCGCTCATCCATTCCAAACCCAAGCGCTACGTTCGCCTCTACCGTATCCAACCCCTGCTCTTGCAACAAATAGGCCTTCAGTTTATTGACCAGCCCAATGCCACGTCCCTCTTGATTCATGTACAATATCACCCCCTTGCCCTCACGCTCAATCAACTCCATCGCCTCGTGTAGTTGATCGCCACAATCACATCGCAACGACCCTAATATATCCCCCGTTACACAACTAGAATGCACCCTCGTCAGCACCTCCTCCTCCGCAGTCCACGTGCCTTTAGTCAGTGCCAAATGCGTCTGCTTGCTCGTAGTATGCGTAAAGGCAATCAACTCAAATTCACCGAATTTAGTAGGCATCTTAACGCTCACCTCCCGCTTAATAAAACTCTCATTTGCAATCCTATAGGCAATCAAATCTTTGATGGAGATAATCTTAAAATCATGTTTTTTTGCAAACAAAATCAACTCCGGCAACCGAGCCATCGTGCCATCTTCACTCATAATCTCCACCAATACGCCCGACGGATAACACCCTGCAAGACGTGCCAAATCTACAGCCGCCTCCGTATGACCCGCCCTTCGCAATACCCCATCTTTGTCCGCACGCAACGGAAATATATGCCCAGGCTTCGCAAAATCAATCTCAACACTCTTTTCATCAATCAAAGCAATGATAGTTTTGCTTCTGTCCTGAGCCGAAATGCCCGTCGTACAACCATTTCCAATCAAATCAACCGACACCGTAAACGGCGTTTGATGCAACGAATTATTCGATTTTACCATCATATCTAGCCCCAAACGCTCGCACACATCTTCGTGCACCGCCTGACAGATAAGCCCCCGTGCCTCTTTACTCATAAAATTGATCACCGCAGGAGTAGCAAACTCCGCCGCACATATCAAATCGCCCTCATTTTCCCTATCAGCATCATCGACCACTATTATTATTTTGCCATTTGCAATGTCTTTTATAGCCTCTGCAACAGCAGACAACACATATTCCATACTATTTATTTCTAGCAAAGTTATGAAAATAAAAAACAATAAAGGATAGTAAATTGCAATACCTATCACACTATAAAAATATAAAAAATCAATAGGGCGATCCCGAGCAATATAATTGTAAAAAAAGACTACTTTTTTTAATTTTTGCAGTTGCTCGGTCGGTGCCCGGTTCCCGCTTTTTATGCCCTTGTGAGAATACTCAAGGGCATAAAAGAGCTACACCTAAGCACCTATCGCACCATACGGTAATCGGTTGCTTACGCTATGTCTTTTATTTTTTTTGATTTAATTCGCTAACTATACTTCAAAAAATGCTTCAAAAAATGCTTCAAAAAATAACTTGTTTTTGTTATCAAAAAATTGTATTAACTTTGACTTCTATTTTTTTAATTATTTCTATTAATATTTCTAATAATAATGAACTAACCTTATTTAACAAAATTCATATTCACTACATATAAACAAAAAAAACGTTATTAATGAAAAAATTATGCACCTTTTTAATGATGAGCTTACTGCTCATCTTTGCTCAAAGTCTAAAGGCTCAAAGCAAAACACCCACACAGCTTTCAACACCCACAGTGCAAAAAAGCAAACCAAGCAAGTTGCAATATCTTCGCGTTGCAACACTCAAAACAGACGAGGCGATAGCTAACAACAAAGCCAACGCTATCAAATCAAAATCAGTTGCTATCAAATCAAAACAACCGAAATCGCAATCAACCCTTACAACTAAAAAAGCCTCACCGCTTACAATTAAAAACAAAACTGCCATACCTACACTCATAACAAGCAACAAAGCGGCAATCATCAGTACTTCAAAATCTAAAAAGTCCAATTAAACTATGAAAAAAATATTATTCTCTTTACTACTGTTGCTAATAGCAACTACCAACGCTAACAGTCAATGCACCAACTTAACCGACATAGGCGGACCCTATACTGATTTTAACACTGCAGGCATTCCCTGTGGGACGGGCCCCGGAGCAGCTACAACTACCCTGACCTTTCAATCTTGGGAAAATGAAGCCTATCTGTTAAATAACCTACAAGCAGGTGCTAACTATGTATATAATTTCTGTACAGGGTATTCTGCCGCTGTTTGGACTGGCAATATCACAGTGGCAGCTTGGGACGGCACTGCTGCCACTTCTGTAGTTAATGATTGTACTGCCTGTTGTTCATTGAATTTCACTGTTCCCTCAACAGGCAATTACATAGTGATAATCAATGCAGCAGGAGGTTGTGGTCAGCCATCTGGCACTGCTGACAATGGCACTCCAACATTAAGTATTGGTCCATTAGGTGCAGCATGCCCTGTTGTAGTTCCTTGTTCTGCCTTAGACACTGGTACACCAACACCCACCTCTAGCCCTTCAGGCCTTACCATCGATTGTGGAGAATTTGTACTCATAGGCACTCAAGGTGTTGTAATTCCCAACCCCGGTCCTGGAGACAATGGTATTTATTGGATTTTAACCACCAATTCTGTTACAACTATACCCGCATCTGGAGTTATATCTGGTGTTTTAGGTGGGATTACAGGTACAGATGGTGTTGACATACAATTTACAAATCTTGGTACCGATCCTGCCGGCACAACTTATTGCATAACCTCAATAATCACAGGAAATTATAACGCTGCCACCGAAACGGCAGGAACTGGGTCAGGTACATTTAGTGCAGCATGTAGTGAAATAGGCCCCTCAGTTTGCTTTACAATGGGTTCAACCGCACCCCCCACTAACGATGTTTGCACAGGTGCAATCCCTCTCACTGTAGGTGCTACAATAGCTTCTGATAATTATTGTGCAACAGCCACCACTCCATTTGAGACTACCCCAGCTACAACCTGTACAACAGGAGCCACAACTAGTGGAGGAGTTTGGTTTAATTTTACAGTACCCGCTGGTAATTATACCTTGCAAGCTAGTTCAGTATCAGATGTAATACTAACAGTATTTACTGGTGCTTGTGGTGCGTTATCAGTATATGACTGTTTAGATTCACCCGCAGGAGGAGGAGAGACGCTCGTACTCGGTTCGCTACCTGCAGGCACTTACAGTGCGCTTGTATCTGATTATGCTGACGAGAATGTTTCATTTGAAATGTCGTTAATCAACAACGATATATGTGCTTCTTCTTTCATTTTTCCGCCATCTATGACAAGCCCAGCATTGCTGTGCAGTGGAACTGATTTAGTATTTGATGTTAGCGGCCTAATACTAGGTGGGACGGAAGAGGTAATTGTAGGTTTTATACAAAATGCAGCAGGATTCTCAACGTATGCTGCTGAAGCACCACTTCAAGGTTGGACAGATTTTGCTGATGCTTGGCAAGCTACTACTACACCATTTGGCAATTCTTTTTCAAGTACATACGATCCTGTGGCAGGTACGCTGACAGTTGCAGGTTTGGTTAACAGTTCATGTACGCCCATCGATCTTCAATTAATAGTAACAACTGTTACCTCACCGGTTGGGAGCTTCACCGCCAATGCAGCCTGCGATGAGTTTTTCTTCGATGTATCTGTATTGCCTGCACAGCCCATTATCATTAACACTTCAGCTACTGCATGTGGTACCGCAACCGTACAAATCGGTTATGACTTAGACGGTGCTGCTGGCGGCGGGCCAGACGGCGATTTGAATGACCTCGGAGACAATATCTGTCAAACCTATACCAACACAGCAGATGGACTACCCTGTGCACCTAGTGGCAATGAAGTGGTGAATGTAATAGATGGAACCACTACAGCAATTGCTGTTACTTCAACAGAGCTAGCTGGTATATTGAGCATTCCTGCAGGTGCAGGGTGTACATTTACTACTTTAAACATTACCGCTACTTCTACATGTCCTTTTGTAGCTTGTTCTTCTTGTACAGCTAATGCAGGCGTGATTATCAATACCCCTCCAACACCCTGTTTACCTGCGGGTGGCTCGGCTATTATAGCTGCTACTAATACGGGGACTTCAGTTCCTGCCGGTGCCAACATTGCCTATGTATTAACAGACAATTCTCCAGCATTAACTATACTACAAGCACCAAGTGCAACTCCGTCGTTCAGTGTCAATACTATAGGTTCATACATTATACACGCAGTAGTATTTACGGCTTCAGACCTAGCTGCTTGCGGAGGCGCTCCTAGCATAGGTTCTAGTGCCGTTTCGTTAATCAATTGTTTGACTACCAACGGTGCGTGTTTTGATTTGAGTAGTGCAACAGTCCAAGTAGTGAATACGTGTGTAGTGTGTCCTACCAACCCTTCTATATCAACTTTATGGTTGACTTTCGATTGTGGTTTAGCAAGTGTTATGCCGTTGGAACTAGGTGTTGAAACAGGATTGGTATCTGAAGTAGCTTTTACATTCACCAACCCGTCAGCCACAGGGGTTACATTTACTTCTGGGTCTGCCAACATACCTGCCAACACTTCTTGTTCCCCTATTAACCATGTTATATCATTCACGGCTACTTGTATAGCCAATGGTGCTGTGTTAGCAGATGCAACTTCTACTGATAATACCATTTCAATTCAAAGTTTTCCTCAACCGGCTAATTTTGCAGTTACGGTTACACCTAGCGCAGGTTGTGGAGCAGCTCCTATAGTTAGTGGTGGTTCTTGTGTTGTTTGGACTACATCGCCCGGTTGGGCAGGAGGCATAGCACCGGTAGCAGGTTGTTCTAGCGACCTAATTTCTACCAATAACCCAGTAGCGGCTACGTACAGTTGGCAACAAGCTGTTTTGCCTGCATTCACTTCAGCGGCGCCATGTGTGTATGCTCCACCAGCCTCAGGTTCGCCATCTATCAACGGTTGCGACGGTGTAGGTTGTGTAGCGTGTCTTGCAGATGCAGGCTCTATAGCTGCTCCAGCCACAGCTTGCGGCAATACAGTTACTGTATCAATAGGTGCTCCCGCTTCGATACCCGCAGGTAGCGAATTGGTTTATGTTCTTACCAACTCAGGAATCATATCTCACATCAGTGCTACTCCAACATTCACAAGTGTGCTGCCAGGTAATTATGTTGCTCATGCCTTGGTTACTACATTGACGAGCCTAACTACTGCTCCATGTGGACCCGTAGCTGTGGGTGCCAATGCAGGTACTTTTTTAGCTTGTTTAACTGCTAATAGCGTTTGCTTTGACATATTCAGCTCTTCAACATCTACTTCAGTAGCCGCTCCACCTGTAGTTACACCAGGATCAATTTGTTTAAACGCCTTGATGACTTACGATTTGACGTTGTCAACAACCGGTACGGGTACGTACAGTCTTCTATCAGCAGGTACAACAGGAGGCTCACTAGTGGGTTCTATTTTTACGGCTCTAACGCCTGGCTCTGCAACGGTTTCTTTTACACCAACAGGCGCTATTTGTGCTTCACCAATCACGGTAGGAGTTATTTTAGATTGTACTGCTTGCTCACCTGACAATGGTGCTTGGGATTAATTCAAAATTCATTTTAATAATAAAAAAAAGTTAACCCCAAAAAATGAATATGAAAAACAACTTATATTTTAAATTAATATCAACAACGCTTGTATTACTGTTATTACCTAATTTGATAAATGCTCAATGCAAAAAATCATATTCAGTGTATGCAGGTTCAAGTGAACAAACTTACACCTCCTCAGGCGCTGCCGTAGGGTACACGCAAGTATATTCTCTAGAAAATAATGCGACAGGCCTTATAGTAGAGACCAACACAACGGGGGTATTCAACGCTGCTAATTTTACAACCGCAGGCACATCATACAAAGTGTATGCTTTGAATTATAACGGAGGCAATGCCCCCGATCCGCTGCCTTCTGTTGGTGCTCCACACGCATCATGTGGTTCAATTCTACCCGGTTGCAAAAATCCTGACTTCAACACAGATTTTATATGTGTGAATGTAATCGCATGTACTGACATCTGCCAAGGCACTGATATAACTGCATCTTCAAGTGGAGCAACACCTGGGTATTTACAAGAATATCTTTTGGTAAATACCGCCGGCAATATTGTAGCGATTGATAATGCGGGTGCAGCAAATTTTAACTCATCTACACTAGCTGCGGGTAGCTATACCTTGCACGCCTTCAATTACAACCCCGGTATCATGCCCGTTATTATGCCTGCAGTAGGGGCTAGTGCCGCTGCATCATTAGGTGCTGATGGAGTATATGACGAGGCCATAGACGGATGTTTCAATGCAGATTATGCAACCGATTTTCTTTGTTTTACAATTGCTAGCCCGCCGAATGCAGGCTCAAATAACGCCATAACTGTTTGCTCAAATGAACTCACTTACAATGTGTTTGGGCTCTTATCATCTGCTGCCGATGTAGGTGGGATATGGGCGTCCACTAGTTCGGCATTCAATGTTGCAACAGGCAATTTGAACCTAACTACAGCGATTTCGCCAGTAAGCATTACTTACACAGTAAGCGGAGGGGGTATCTGTCCTGACGATGTTTCGACTTTTGTTATCGCTATCAACACCCCTAATAACGGCATAACCACGCCGCCTTTTACTACTTCCTATTGTTTAACTTCTGCAACGACGGCAGCAGTACCATCTACTATTGGTGAGAATGTAGCAGCTAATTTAGTGTACGTTTTAACACAAAACGATGCACCAACTTATACAATCGTGCAATCCAACCCAACGGGGGCATTTAATTTAGCAATTTTAGCACCTAGCACGTATGTGGTGCACGTGCTTTCTTATTATGGAGGGTTGCCAGCCGTAGCGACAGGGGCACAAGTTATCAATGCAATCAGCACGGGAGCGTTATGTGCTCAATTTGATGCAGCAGTTTATACAATTACTATCGACTTGCCGGTAGATGCCGGAACGCCTATCTTGCCTATTACTACTATTAATAATTGTGCAACGGGAACAACACTAGCACTCAATACATTGATAACAGGGGAAACCACAGGAGGATTTTGGGTTTGGAATGTATCGCCCACTAATCCATTAGGGGGTACGTTTGTAGCCACCCCGGGTACATTTAATCCAATAGGAGCATTGCCCGGAGCGTTTTCATTTACATACAACATCAGCAACGGTGCATGTACAGATAATCAAAACGTAACACTCAATGTGGTAAATTGTCCAGTGATAATAGTTGCGACCAATGATGCAGGTATTACTACAAGCAATACTACCACGCCGGGTGTTCCTATAACTATTGCAGTGTTGGATAACGATATTTTTCCAGTTGGAGTTACCCCAACTATTGTAATTACAACGCCGGCTACAGATATCAACGGTACGTATGTTATAAGCCCGTCGGGTGCGATTACGTTTACTCCAAATCCTGGTTTTATAGGAGTTCAAGTTATCGAGTATTTCATTACCGACCCCACTACGGGTAGCTCTTCTATTGCTATTATAAGTATCGCTGTTACGAATATAGTTTCTATAGCATTAAGCAATATATCAGCTGCGTCTGATTGTGAGAAAAACATTGTTACTTGGACTTCGCAAACAGAGAACATGAGTTTGCGATATGAAATATATCGTTCGTTAGATGCAATAACCTTTACCCAAATAGGTAGTGTGGCAGCAGCAGGCAACAGTGCAACTACTATTAATTATGTGTTTGACGATTATACAGTCGCAGATGCAAAAGTGTATTATAAAGTATTGTTAGTGCTACTAGATGGCACACGTGAAAGCAGCGATTTAGTGGTAGTAACTAATGAATGTAAAAACAATGTAGATATTGTAAATATTCGCCCTAATCCAACGAACGACATTTTGTTTTTTGATATAACAAGCAACCGCGACGAGCGTATCAATCTTGTTGTGCTTGACGTAACGGGCAGGGTAATTGCAAATTACGAAAAGCAACTCATAGAAGGCAAAAATTCACTAAGCTACGAAACCTCTCAACTAGCGGCAGCGCTTTATTTTATTGGCATTCGCAAGACAAATGGTGAAAATGTAGCGTTTAAGAAATTTACAAAAATTAATCATTAGATATCTAACAGGGTAGAACGTAATCATAAAAAAAGAACACTTCAAAAAGCACAACTTCGGTTGTGCTTTTTTTATGTGATTTAAAGTTTTTTTTTTGAATAATTGTATAACTTCGATTAACGGAGTATATAAGAAGAGGTATTTTTTTTTGTTCACTCATTCTGTGGCTATAACTGTCAAGATTGGGTATAGTTAAATACTATTTTTTTTATTTTGAACTTTGAATTTAATTGTGCAACTTCGCAATTAAATAAAAATGAGACTCATGAACTATTCAATGCACAAAGAAAATCATTATTTAATTTTCAATATACAAGCCGAAAAAATAAATACACTCAATGCTCCCGAGCTGAAAAGCGAGTTAGTAATGCAATACAATACACTCGGCGCTTACAATTTGATTATCGACCTATCGGATGTCAAATATGTGGACTCTTCGGGCTTGAGTGCATTGTTAGTTGCCAATCGATTGTGTAAGGACAATGACAAAATTTTGGTTTTATGTAGTGCTCAAGAGGCCGTAATGGATTTAATTGAGATTTCTCAGTTGCATAGTGTGCTGAATATCACGCCAACATTGCAAGAGGCTAAAGATGTTATCATCATGAAAGAACTAGAGAGTAGCATATTGAATGGTGACGATGAGCAAGAATAACGCATGAGGTTTGATGTTACTATATTAGGTTGTGCAGGAGCTACGCCCACTATCGACCGGCTACCTACCTGTCAAGTAGTGAACGTAAATGAACGCAACTACATGATTGATTGTGGAGAAGGGGCTCAGATTTCTATTTTGAAAAATGGAATAAAAAAAAGTAGAATCGACGTTATTTTTATATCTCACCTCCACGGAGACCATTTTTTTGGCTTGATAGGCTTGTTGTCTTCAATGCACTTAGAGTCCCGCAAAGAGCATCTCACATTGGTTTGTCCACAGTATTTAAAACATATCATTGAGGTGCAAACCATTGCTACCAATTTTGTCTTTTGTTTTGAATTGATTTATGTATTTACGAACAGTGAGCGAGCAGAATTGATATATGAGAATAAAGACATTGAAGTAACGTCTTTTCCTTTGCTACATCGCATACCTACTACGGGTTTTGTAATAAGAGAACAAAGCAAACTGCGTAAAATAGACGTTGAAAAAGCAGTAGAATATGAAATACCGATTTATTTTTATAATCAATTGAAAGCAGGTGAAAATTATACTAACAAAACAGGGTTAGTAGTTGATAATCAATTGGTAACCGTGGCGGGCAGCGAGGCTCGTAGTTATGCCTATTGTAGTGATACAAAATATGATGAGTCCTACATAAATAGTGTAGCAAATGTTACTTTGCTTTATCACGAGGCTACATTCACTCAAACACACGCTGCTAGGGCGGTGGAGACGTTGCATAGCACTGCACTGCAGGCAGCTACAGTTGCTGCTAAAGCTACTGCCAAACAACTCTTAATTGGGCATTATTCTGCGAAATACAAGACTCTTGATGAACATTTAGCCGAGGCTAAATCTGTATTTGAGAATACTATTTTGTCCTACGACGGTTTAGTGATTTCGTTATAATCAATATTTTCGTTGTACCACTATGCTATGTAATTTTTTGTGTTTTTCAGTTAATTTATATTCAATTTAATTAACCACAAACTTACTCTGCCATACTTTTTGATGGTTGCTAAGTTGTATTGTATAAACCCCCGGGCTTACATTTTCGATTGAAGTATAACCTGCACCTATGTTGGTCTCTACTCGGTTGATGATACAGCGACCTGCGGCATCTGTTACTGATATTTTATAGTGTGAAATAGTATTGGGAAGGTTGATGAACAATTGGTTAGACGCTGGGTTGGGATAGACTTCAAGGGGCAATATCGGTGTGTTGTCTGCAATAGAAGTAACTCCGAGATTGGGCAGGTTATTATCAATAACGATTGCCTCGTCGCCGGGTGTGTATAAGGTCCAAAGAAAAAACACTAACATCATTTCGTCTGTTGTAGCTTCCCCTAATGTTACCAATGCTGGAGGAGAAGTAGGATTAAAAGGGTTGTCAGCAGTATTATCATATTCTGCTATTGCTCGTAGCGTGCTGTTGGCGGGTATTTTCAATGCTTTTGGATAGAAATACATTCCTTGCCAATGAAAATCCCAATTTTTAATATTGTTCAACCGTATAGTGTCTCCTGTTGGAGGTATCGCATACGTTTTGATATTTTTGCCTATCAAATGCATGTGAGGAGCTACAGCAAACAAGGTCATATTAATGCCTGGCAGCGTAAAATTTTCAGTAAATGTAGGTGTCGTGTTGGCTGGTATGATAAGGGTGGAAGAGATATTGGTGGAGTGATTGAGTATCGGGTCGAGACGCACTTCGCGGGCAGATGCGGTAGCGAATTTAAAATTAACTCGACTACTATCTAACGAACCGAGAGCACCCGAGGGATAGTGCAATTGTAAAATTACATCACTATTGGCGGCTAGTTTAATACCAAAACCATCGGGCAATTTTTGAGGTTCGCTGCCCGGCGCCCATAGCCCAAGCAGTGTTGTGTTGCTAGTGCCTGCATCGCCGTAGCATGGATAGCCGGGCCCAGGGCTAGCTGCGTCCAATACAGACGCCTCGCCGCTATTGTCGCCGAACACTAGCACATGATGCACTACGCCTCTGTTGCCGGGTACTATTTCTAATTCTTGTATAAATCTGTCTGTGGTGATGCCTGTTGGCACTACAAAACATCGGTATTCATCAGCAGTTGTGGCTACGCTTGAATAATCAGGCATTCTCGCAGTAAAATCTATTGCCGAGAGCGACGAGCCTTCTGTAAAATTTGGAAAAGACGGTGCTACTGACACATCGCCAAGCGGTGTTCCGTTGGTTACCCAATCGCCAATTTTTTGAATCTCGATAGGGGTAAGCAAACGCTCGTGTGCATGTCGGCTAAATGCCGGATCGGCTTGCCATGGAGGCATTGAGCCATTATCGACAACTGTTTTTATCATGCTAGCCCACGTAACGGCATCAGCGTAGGACTCAAGCACGAATGGTGCAATGTTTCCGCTTCTGTGGCAAGTACTACAATTGTTATAAATGATATTTGCTACGTCTTCGCTCCATTTAGACGTTTGGGCGGTTAGTTGTAATGACACTAAGAGGAGTAGCGTAGTAATTATTTTTTTCATATTCAATCAGTATTAATTTTATTAACTATCTTTTTCAAAATTAATGATAATTATTGAATATATGTGCAATTAAAACAGTAATAATTTTATGAATAGTATTTTTAGGAACTTTACTTCTTTTTTATAAATATTTTAATAAATCTGCCGCAGGTGTTTCCTTATCAAATTGTATTTTCTTTTTTTTGTCCTTGCTATATATAACTACAGTGGGAGTGTTGCTGATATTCAAAAAAGTTTTGTAGGTGGCATAATCTTTATCAAACAAAAATGTAACTTGTTTATTTCCTTTAAAAAACCGATCTCTGTATAGTTTAATTTGATTCGGGTCTGAGATGGAAACAAAATAAAAATTACAATTTGAGAATTTCGATAAATCGGCTTTTATCCACGAAGCTTGCGACTCGCAATGCTCGCAACCTGGGTCAAAAAAAACAAAGATTGCATTTTTGTCCCATTTTATTATCTTTTCTGTAACGGGTTTTTTATCTAAATCAAACATCTTGAACTTGGGGCAAATAGGCTGCGATAGTAACAATTGTATTGAAACAAAAAGAAGCAGTAGGCTTAATAAGAAAGTTTTCATGCGTGTAGAATTATACATTGTTTACGTTGGATTATTTAATAGTAAGTAGTAACCAAATACTTTGCCAAAAATAAAACTATATTTTCTTTTTAACTAAATTTAGCCTTAGTTTATATATTTTTTTTGG
>JAYVJZ010000247.1:0-16025 GCA_043768865.1 Sphingobacteriales bacterium | reverse complement strand
AGAAAACCGCCCCCGGCGAGTGGGTCATCTATTTTGAAGGACAAATACAAGAACATTGGCATTTATATTCCCAAAAAACCTATCCACCTAACGCAATAGCCCCATTTCCTTCGGCTATATCGGTTGATAGTTCAGATATTAATAACACAAAGATTGCGACATTTATAGGCACAGCAGAAGAGGTCGGCAACAAAATCATTAAGAAAGAACCCTTATTTGACGATGCCATTATTGAATGGTTTGAAGGCACTGTAACATTCAAACAAAAAGTAAAAATAAACAACCCAAACGACACGCTGCACGGGCTCCTAGAGTATATGACCTGCGATGACAAACAGTGCATAATGGGCGAACCTGTTACGTGGGCTATCAAGTTCGATGAAACGTTAAACAAAACACCGTTAGTCTATTTTAGCACCAAAGATTGCCCGTCGATCAACGCAGCTACTGTGCCTACGAGCGTTGAACCCACAGACAGCAGCTCTAAAAAAAAAATTAGTTATAAAACCTGCGACACACTGAGCGAGCCCAAAGAAGAAAAAAGCGGCCTGCTGTGGTTATTTATATTAGGCATCGGTGGTGGCCTACTCGCACTTATAATGCCCTGCACCTTCCCTATGATACCGATGACAGTCAGTTTCTTTTTGAAACGCAACAAAGACCGCAAAGGCGCTATACGAGAAGCTATCATCTATGGGCTTTCTATTATTTTGATTTATACTATACCCACCGCTATTATCGCCTATTCACTCGGCAGCGATGCCCTCAATGCGATGGCGAGCAGCGTATTTTTTAACCTCCTCTTCTTTGCTGTTTTTGTATATTTTGCATTTTCAATGTTTGGCTATTATGAAATCAATATGCCTTCGTGGTTAGTGAACAAAAGCGACAAAATGGGCGACAGCAGCGGACTAGCTGGCATCTTCTTCATGGCATTTACGCTAGCCTTAGTGTCCTTTAGCTGCACAGGCCCGGTGCTCGGTTCATTTCTCGTTGCCGCCACCACACAAGGCAATTACCTCGACCTGATCATCGTCATGCTCGGCTTCAGCACAGCTATGGCAGTGCCCTTTGCCTTATTTGCTATGTTCCCAACGATGCTACAAAGCCTACCCAAAAGCGGCGCTTGGATGACAACCGTCAAAGTAGTCTTTGGATTAATAGAACTCGCCTTCGCCTTAAAATTCCTCTCTAACATCGACCTAGCCTATCATTGGGGCATCATAAAATTAGAATTATTCTTAGGTATTTGGGCGGGTATTTCAATATTTACAGGGCTCTACTTACTAGACAAGGTCAATATTTTTCCACACGACTCCAAAAGCGAAAAACTCAGCCCTGCCCGCATCGCATTGGCTCTCGTGTTTTTTGTATTCGGCGGCTACTGCGCTTACGGCATCACCGGCAGCAACCTTAGCCTGATTAGCGGATTCCCACCACCGAGTTATTACACATTCAAAAAACAAGCACACGATTGCCCCTCAGGCCTCACCTGTTTCAAAAATTATGATGAAGGCATAGCCGCCGCCAAAATCGCTAACAAGCCTATTATGATTGACTTCACAGGATACAGCTGCGTCAACTGCCGCAAAATGGAAGACAACGTATGGGTGCAACCTGATATATTTCAACTCATCAACGACAACTATACCCTCATTTCGCTCTACGTGGACGACAAAGCCAAACTACCCGAAGCAGAACAATACATCGATGCTATTTCACAAAAAAAAGTAACCACCTGGGGTCAAAAGTGGAGCTACCTGCAACGCGATATGATACAAACAAACGCACAACCCTATTATGTGATCACCAACCACACCGCACAGCTACTTGCTCCACCGAGTGCCTACGAGCCCAATGTAGCCAAATACAAAGCATTTTTAGAATGCGGCATCAAAAATTTTTAAATAGGAAAATTTAAAACATCATAGGCTCAAACGCCGAACTGATATTGAAAAAAACAAAAAAATCAATACTTTTTTTTGCTAACTTTATTGAGCGTTATCTGCCGCTGCAAACCGCACTTAAACCTCCCGATTTCGCTACAACGTTTCTTCTCGTGCTTTTGACTAACGCCACTATTCACACGCTCACGCCAATTTTTCCATGAACTACGACGCAGATTCGCACGCATCAACTCAATGACCTGCTGCTCCTTCAAGCCAAATTGAAACATAATCGCCTCAAAAGGGGTACGATCCTCCCAAGCCATCTCTATAATGCGATCGGTGTCAGCAGGCGACATAACAACTTTTATCATTGCCGCAAATATATAGATAATAACTAGTAGCCATTCCAAATAAAGTATAACTAAAAACTATGCTACACACGCCAATAACTATGATAAAAAATAATTTGGGCGTGCCACCGCATACGAACAGAACCGCACTACAACGACCTACATAGTGCGGTGTCGGCACTCCGTTCCCGCTCTTTTGGTTGAGGAAAATACCTCAATCAAAAGGAGCTCCACTCAGTGCCTCACGCACCCTACGGTGAGCTACCACTCTACAACGATACATTTAAAATAAAAAATAAAAGCACAAAAATAAAAACTAAAAGTAGCCACAAACAACTGCCCGCACCCCTGCCGACCGTAAGGTAAGCGTGAGGGATGCGAGCGTAAATCCTTTTGTGAGGCACGAGCAAAAGATTGAAGCGGGCAGCCCGACCCCGATTTTTATTACATTATTTTATCGGGGGCACGCCCAAAAAGTAATTTGTATTTTTCTTATTGTTGCATTTAATTTGACACAACGACAAGGTAGTCGCACGTGTGTAGGAGCTCATAGTTTAATTGATAATAAGGATTTGCAAAAAAAATCCAAAACTGCGATTTGACTATCGTAGAAAATTGAAGTGCCAACACCCTCATATATTTAATTCTCCGCATCAACAGCAAAGGCGTGCTGCTACTATGTTGCAAATAAAAAAAAGTATTTTTTTATGAATTAAGATTAATTTCGCTTGCACGACGATACAGATTCATCACTATTTAATTTATAATTTTTTATGATTGACATGGCATTGGCAAAAAGTAAAATGCTTGAAACTCGCAATGGGTTTGGGGCTGCGCTGCATCAGTTAGGCAAGACGAACCCTCAAGTGGTGGCCTTGACTGCCGATTTGGCTGGCTCGTTGCGCATGGATGCGTTCATAAAAGCATATCCTGAGCGATTTATACAATGCGGCATCAGTGAGGCCAATATGATGGGAGTGGCGGCAGGCTTGACGTTGAGCGGTAGGATTCCTTATACAGGTACGTTTGCTAACTTTAGCACAGGGCGTGTGTATGATCAAATACGACAGAGTATTGCCTATTCAAATAAACATGTTAAAATCTGTGCAAGCCATGCTGGGCTTACGTTAGGAGAAGATGGTGCTACGCATCAGATACTAGAGGATATCGGCATGATGCGAATGCTGCCAGGCATGACGGTGATTGTGCCTGCGGATTATAGTCAAACCTATGCTGCAACTATTGCATTGGCTGCGTTGGAGGGGCCTGCTTACTTGCGATTTGGGCGTCCTAAAACGGCGGATTTCACTGCCGATATTCCATTCAAAATCGGCAAAGCGCAAGTGCTTCGCAATGGCAAAGATGTTACAATAGCTGCCTGCGGGCACCTTGTGTGGCGTAGTTTGTTGGCGGCGGAGGAGCTTGCGGCAGTGGGTATATCGTGTGAAGTAATCAATGTGCACACTATCAAACCGCTCGATAGTGATACAGTATGTAGTTCGGTGCTTAAAACTAAATGTATCGTAACGGCGGAGGAGCATCAACGCTACGGCGGCCTTGGGAGTGCGATTGCCGAAATGCTCGGCGTGCGACTGCCATCGCCTATTGAGATGGTGGCTGTAGATGATAGCTTTGGTGAAAGTGGTACACCTGATGAGCTATTGGCAAAATATAACGTGGATACGCCAGATGTGGTGGCTGCTGTATATCGTGTTTTGAAACGCAAAATGGCATAATATTTTTTTAATGAATGCTGATGCGTATCCGTATCGAAAGTTGGCATCCGTCGATTGTAGGCTGTTATAGGTGTGATACTATTTACATACTCGACGTGTAGTATAAAAAATTATAGATTTTAACTATCCTTCAATTATTAAATTATAAAGTTGCTACTAGTTCTTTTTGCTTGAAATAGTATTATTTTTGTTTTAATTATGACAAATAACACTTCACACAAAACCATAGTAGCCGATCGCATTATTTTTAATAAGAATAAACTATCCGCTTTTTACCCAGATTTGCGTAAACGTATAGATCAATATTTTGTTACTAATAATATTGAAAAACAGGCTAATCTTTTGATGTATAGCAAAATCATACTTATACTAGGTAGTTTTGTTGGTACGTATTTTATGATTTTGAGCAATATGTTCAGCCCAGGCGTATCATTTGTATTGGCTCTTCTACATGGTTTTTCGGCGGCTCTTATCGGCCTCAACATCGCTCATGACGCCATACATGGCTCACTATCTACTAATCCTCGTGTGAATCATTTGTTTGGATTGTGCTTCAATATAGTGGGTGCTAATGATTATTTGTGGCGTGTCAAACACAACATCATACACCATACGTTTACTAATATTCCGGGGCATGATGACGATATCAATCAGACAAAATTGTTGCGTTTTGACCGAACGCAAGAATGGCTGCCTATGCATCGATACCAACATATTTATATGTTTTTATTGTATCCACTCGCTACTATATCGTGGGTTATAAGCAAGGACTATCGTAATTTTTTTAAGGCAGAAATATCAAAATACGATAATACCAACAAGCCACGTGCGGAATATTTTAGGTTATTTTTTTATAAAGCTATTTATTATACGTTGTTTGTGGTGATACCGTTTAGTCTAATTGCGTTGCCTTGGTATCAGATACTTTTAGGCTTTGTGTGTATGCATTTGGTAGCGGGCATTACGCTTTCATTGATTTTTCAATTAGCCCACGTGGTAGAAGATACGGAATTCCCTGAGCCAGACGTGGCAGGCAATATGGGTGAAAATTGGGCTGTACATCAATTGTACACAACGGCTAATTTTGCGACTACGCATCCTTTGGTGAATTATTTTTTTGGGGGGCTTAATTTTCAAGTGGAACATCATTTGTTTCCTAAAATCTGCCATGTACATTATGCTAATATTGCCCCTATAGTTCGTCAAACAGCACAGGAGTATGGTTTACCCTATTTTGATAATCCCACTTTTTTTGGTGCTATACGTTCACACATCACTACTATGAAAGCATTGGGGGCCAAGTCGTAGTTCTAAATGCAAGCGTGTTATACGTATTCATCGAGGTGGTATTGTAAATGTGTTTTTATTAATTTTTGATTAATAAGTAGCTACTTATGAGAGCGTTATGACGATAGGCGTGTTTATTATTATAATTTTGTTTCTAATAGTGTTATTCAACTTTGTATTCCTTAGCTTCAAAATAAATTATTAATAAAAATTAAACTGAATTATCCAATGAAAAAAATCTTTTTATCACTAACAAGCGTTGCTCTAATTGTAGCTATAAGCTCATGCAACCAAGCTCCTACGGCTATGACAGCAGATCAGATTAACAAAAAAGCTGATTCTACAGTTACAGTAAAAGCTAAAGAAATGACCGACAATGCTGGCAAAGAATGTGCTGCAAACATGGCAGCAGCCGTTAAAGCAAAGTCTGACCAAATAATGGCAGCAGCAGCAGCGAAAGCAGCAGCCACGAATGGTAAGTAATAACATTGCACTAACATCAATGACAAAGCCTTGCATAATGCGAGGCTTTTTTTATGATTTTTTTACGATCTATGCACAACTTTCACTGCCTAAGCGTTGCATTGACACACAACTATATAAGCTACTTCAAATAGTGCAAGACAGTAATAAAATGTAATAGCTTGAACCATAAAACTGAAATCAAATTAAGTGCATTAAACTTGTTTTAGTTGGGTGAGTAACTGCTCACGCCGATACCTAATAAACCATGTTTATTTTAGCATTGTTTGTATATTTGCTTTAGTATTTTATATTACTTATTAATCTTATTTTTTTAGTTTATTATGTTACAATATGCCCATTTGAATTGGTTGTATCTTCTGCTATTAGTACCGTTAGTGGTTATGTTATGGTGGTGGGCAGCATGGTTGAAGGCTGACAAAATACAAAAACTGGGTGTGAAAAGCACTGTGCTTCGTATGATGCCGAGGGTATCAAAAACAAAGAGTGCACTGCAACTTATACTCCTAAGTAGTAGCATCACTTGTATAGTGATAGCCCTTGTTAATCCAATGATAGGTGCAAAAACGGAAAAAGTAAAACGCCAAGGAGTAGATGTAATAGTTGCGTTGGATGTGAGCAATTCGATGCTTGCACAAGACCTACAGCCCAATCGATTGGAGCGTAGCAAACAGTTCATCACTCGATTGATAGAAAAACTTCAAAACGATCGTATTGGCCTCGTGATATTCGCTGGCGATGCGTATTTGCAATTGCCACTTACTACGGATTATTCAGCGGCTAAGATGTTTTTGCAAGAGATAACGCCCGGTAGCGTGCCGGTGCAAGGTACAAGCCTAGCAAATGCTATTACGAAATCAATGGCAAGTTTTGTAAACGAAGAAAGCAATCTTTCAAAAACTATCGTGCTGCTATCTGATGGTGAAAACAATGAAGAAGAAGCTAATGGAGAGGCTCAAAAAGCTGCTGATAAAAAAATAATTATTCATACCGTGGGGGTAGGTACTAGCGAAGGGGCTAAAATACCTATGTCAGGGGGGGGATTCAAAACAGACAAAGACGGGCAAGAGGTAGTTACTAAAATGAATCCTGAGACGTTGGAGGAAATCGCTACTATCAGCGGTGGCAATTATTTTAATTTTACGGGTAAAACGGAGGAGGTCAATCGGATGGTGAATGCAATAGCGAAGCTCGATAAAAAAGAGTATAATGAAGTGCAATTCACTAGTTATGACTCACTCTATCAATGGTTTTTGATATTTAGTTTAATTGCTTTGACAATAGAAGTACTTATTGGCAACCGAGCGTGGCGATTGAATAAAACTAAACTATTTGCCAAGAATAGCATATAGCTATACTACCACTTACGTTTTTGCAAAACTAAATGTGTACTAAAAATAAATAAGCCAATCATACTTGCAAAATAAATAACGTCGCGTGTATCGATAACCCCGCGGCTTATCGATTGATAATGGTGTGCAATACCTATCTGCACGACTATAGCGTCGAATTTGGCATAAAATATAGAGAGGTTGGCGAGGCTATCGAAAGCCATGTATAAGAAAATACTAATAAAAAAAGCAACCATAAAACTAACTATTTGGTTAGAAGTTAGGCTACTTGCAAATATACCAATAGCAACAAACACACCACCCATACACCACAAACCGAGATACGAACCTGCCGCCGCACCTAAGTCTATATTGCCGACAGGCGAGGCTAAATGATACACCGTGAATAGATAAATAACAGTAGGCACTAGGGCTATCAACAGCAAAAGCCAGGCAGCAAAAAATTTTCCTACTATAATTTGCATATCGCTCAAGGGCTTTGTGTAGAGGGTTTCGATAGTGCCCGTGCGATACTCTTCGCTGAATGAGCGCATCGTCAAGGCGGGTACAAGGAAGAAAAAAACTATCGGAGCCCAATAGAAAAAAGAATCTAAAGTGGCAAAACCGTAATCAAAAATATTGTTCTCTCCTGGCAAAAACCAGCAAATCAACCATGTGCTAATCAAAAAAATGCCAATAGAGATATATCCAATTATTGAACTAAAAAATAAATTAATTTCATTTTTGAAAATAGGAAACATAATAATAGGGTCAATTAAAAAATAAGCTGAAATCAGTTGCAAATTTACAGTAAAAGATTACATTATTTTTGAAAAAGAATACAGCTACAACAATATTATAAGGAATAGATAAGGGTTAGAAACGTATTGATTTTTGTGGAAAATAGTAGTACCGAAAAAGGTGCTTTTTGTTGCATTTCCAAAAACTACGTCAATTGAAAACTTACCCTGCTTTTGGGTGTTCTTTAAGATTGTTATTTAAGTGAAACAAAATATATTTTCTTATATCCATACTTGCATAAGCTGTAAAAATTACTACTAAAAAAGTCGAGCAAATAAAGTCTATAATTATATCAAAAGTGAGGCATCAAATTGGCTCAAGGCCAGTAAGCACAATAGCTTTAGCGATGAACAGAAGTAATATAAAGACCCAAGAGTTATTTTATATAAGCCATAATAGACTAAGTGATTGAGCAAAATATCTTAAAAAAAATGAAATTGACGGATTGTAAAATAATCCTTCAATACTCAAAAAAAAAGTTACTTGACGCAAGGCAACTTGTTTGGTTAGGGCAGTTGGTATTGAGTGAAAGCCCTGCCACGTTCAATTTTAATACCCAAAACACGGATAACTCGATTAGTAATAAATGATTTATTAACTTAAAAAAAACAAACCGCATCATACTATACGCACTTTGATTGACCAATACAATTGTGCACTATGCTCTACATCTTTGATTGTATGAAAACCAACTACCGTATAAGTGTGATGTTGCCTGACTGAGTGATGTCTAAGCCGGGTATTGAGCGGCCGCTTACTTGGTACATAAATGTTCCCATCGGTTGGGGTGCTCCATTCCAAGAGCCATCCCACGGGGCGTTGAAGTCCTTAGTTTCGAATACTTTCTCCCCCCAACGGTTGTATATTCTTAAATAATATAATTCCTCCATGCCGATATAAATAGCCCGTAGCATATCGTTGATGTTGTCGCCGTCAGGCGTGAACGCATTTGGCATCAATATACGTGGATCATCTACATAAATACGAATAGCAGCAGTATCTACACAGCCATTAGCGTTTGTAACTGTGAGGCTATATGTGGTGTTTATGAATGGCGTAACAGTAGGATTTTGCAATGTAGAATCGTTCATGTTATACGACGGTGCCCAAACATACTGTGTACCCCCGTTGCCATACAACTCAGTAGAATTACCGATTATAATATGATAATCGTTGCCTGCATTGGCAAAATTAGGTGTATGATCAATGATGAGCGTAACCACGCTCTCGTCTAACACACAAGGACTTTGAGGAAACACTTGATACTTCAACTTATACGTACCCGTTGGCACACCTACAGGATTAACAGTAGCTAAGGCTGGATTGAACTTGCCTGCTAATAACGGCACAGCTGACACATCAGACCAAAGACCAACGAGATCCTCTTGTGTTATTAGATTCCTTAAATACAACAATGTATCATCGTCTAAACATATAATGATGCTAGTATCCCTACCGGCAGTTAGCTTTTCGCTGACTTTTATAGGTATGCACGCCGTATTGAGATCGGCACAGATACGACCTTGTTTCTCAATGCCGTCAACGGTGTTGATGACCGACCGAAACGAATCAAGCGTTGGGAAGTTAATAGCGGTAATGCCTCCCGTAGGTATATCAGGGTCTGATAATAAAATATTGTAAGAATAAATACAATAATTACCTGGAGACAAGCCTGCAAACACCCCACTTGAGTTTACTTTTAACAATTCGTTAGCCGTGTTTGTCAATATGAATTGTTGAGCAAAAGGCGATACTGCATTGTTGCTCACTACCACAGGCGGCCCGACAGATGCTGTGTTTGGCGAATCAACACAAAGATTGTAAATAGGTGCGGGTGCGTACAACCCTGCATCGCAACCGCAGCAATGCGATACCTTCACCGTTCCAAAGTACTTAATAGGTGGACACGGCGGCGGAGTTGTATATACAATATTGTAACTAGTGCCGCCTATAGCGTTAATCAACGTACCCGTAACAGTATCTATAGTTGCCCCGTCAGTAGGCATTGGCACATTAAAATTAAAAGTACCCCCTAAATTAAAATTAACAGAATCCAAAATTGGAGACAGTGTATCTCCTTCGCAAGCGTCGGGCCCGTAGTTGAAGGCATTAGTAGGTATCAATCCTGCCACCAACGCATATTGATAATTCGCATTTACACATTGAAAAGGAGAAAGTTTAACCCAATAGAACCCAATAGAAATAGCAACGTCGGAGGTAGTAGCACCTGCAAACATGTGAATAGAACCAGGGGTAGTAGGCCAGTACATATTAGCATTCTCGGTGGCAAATCCATCATAAGATACCGCCGAATTGGGTTCTTCAGAAAACATTGACACCCCACAACCTGATGCACTTATCGCCTCCACTTTAGAAAACGGATCGCCGAGATAGGCTTGACTCAATATTGTGTTCGTAGTTGTATAATCGCCAGACTGCTGCGCATCGTTGTCTGGATCTACGTTTCGGGCATAATATACTTCGTATATAGTGTCTGCCGTGTTGTTACACAACTCCACATTGATTGTAAAAAACAAATCATTAATTCCAAATATTACGTTTTGTTTAACCGTCAATGGACCTATGCCGCCCACCCACTCCGCCGCTTGCAAATCGCAAACGCCCGACGGGGGCGTGTATAACGTATTGCTGCCCGGCACTTGCCCCAATGTACAATTTTGATCCGTATTGATAAAACACTGCAATGCAGGAGATGTAATATCTTTATAGCACAACGACCAACCCTCTACAGGAGAACCCGGCACAAAATAATCCCCACAATAGTCTGTCCAGCCATCTGACCCAGAGTCGGCTATAAACCCCAACCCAGTGAGTATTGTACCCGTCGGCGGCAAGCTCGTGTTTAAATGATAAGGGCCTATAGGACCTAAAGCAGGTGGCAGATTGGCCGTCCCAAAATTCCCACACGTACCTAATCCTAATTCAATAAAATTGCCTTGCATAAATGTTTCGCCTGCTATGATTTGAGCACTCGAAGAGCCGCTGTGGAGTAGCGTGCTACATACCATTAAAACAACTAACCACCCATTTAATTTAATAAGCATAGCTATAATATTATTAAAATTATTAATTCACAAATTGCCTCAACTATTCAAAGTATAAATATACAATTAAATCGTACTATAACAATATAATTTTTACTTATACCTAAATTTTACTATTGATATGTAAACAAAATAGTGGTTTTCAGCACACTATAATTTGTGTTTAAAAACCCCTAACAAGTGTGAATAATTATTAAGATTTACCCGAGTTATATTGTTCACTTTGAGGCTATTTTTACAACATTAATTACAATTTATTTAACCAATCTAATACGATGAACGAACTATCTATAAGTATTGACGGTGTTAGCCCCATAGAATTTTATGGCGTCAATAATTCAAAATTTGAACAACTAAAAGCATCATATCCCAAGTTGAAAATCACGCAACGCGGCAATCACCTCAAAGTAGCAGGCAGTGGCGAAGAGTTAGAAGACTTCAAAGGGCGAGTACAACAAATGATGCTCTTTTTTGAAAAATACGGCCGCCTCACCGAGGCTGACGTAGCTGATATGTTGAAGCAAGGCAACATAAGCAAAGGCGTCGAACTCGGCGGAGCCCTTGCCGAGAGTGAAGTGCTAGTCTATGGCCCACACGGCTATGTAGTGCGAGCCAAAACAGAAAATCAAAAGAAATTAGTGGCAACCTGCGATGCGAACGACATCGTGTTTGCGATAGGCCCCGCAGGCACGGGCAAAACCTACACCGCCGTAGCACTTGCCGTGCGGGCATTGAAAGCACGTTTGGTAAAAAAAATCATACTCACACGCCCCGCCGTAGAGGCAGGCGAGAGTTTAGGATTTCTACCCGGCGACCTCAAAGAAAAAATAGACCCTTATCTACGCCCACTCTACGATGCCCTCGACGACATGATACCTGCCGACAAGCTAGCCTATTTCATGGCCAACAGAGTGATAGAAGTAGCACCCCTTGCGTTTATGCGCGGCCGTACTCTCGACAATGCTTTTATCATATTAGACGAAGCCCAAAACACTACCGATGCACAAATAAAAATGTGTTTGACCCGTATCGGACCCAATGCAAAGTGCATAGTAACAGGCGACATGACACAAATAGACCTGCCACGCAACCAACACAGCGGGTTGGTCAAAGCACTCGAAATACTCGACGGCATCAATGGCATAGGCATCATACACCTATCTGACAAAGACGTACTTCGACATAAGTTGGTTCGCAAAATCATAAAAGCATACGAGCAGGCTGAAGCACCCGCCACGCCTGCATCTAATAAGGACGTGTAGCCGTCAGCGCCATCGATTCGTGGCTTATTTCATTGTCCGAGGCCTGCTCTAGCTCGATCATATCCTCCGTGCTATCTACCTCGAGGGCTGCTATCTTCTCTAAAAAGTCTTCAAAAAAATTGGTTTCCATACGTATTCTATTTATATAAAACATACCAATCAACTGCTGTGCCAAGTGCCTATTTGTCAGGGCAACGGCAGGGTTTTCTAATCGCTAGTTAATAAAAAAAACAATACAGCACCCTCATTGACAACCTAAAAAGCAATACAATTAAAAAAAATCACATGGGCGTGCCCCCGATTAAAGACTGAAATAGTTTTATTTTTTAGTAAAAAAATAAAAAAGAACCTGACAACAATCGGGGTCGGGCTGCCCGCTGCAATCTTTTGCTCGTGCCTCACAAAAGGATTTACGCTCGCATCCCTCACGCTAACCTTACGGTATGCAACAGCTGCGACAGATTGCTCAAGCAGCAATGATGACGAGGGCATAACCGCATTGCGAATGGCAACAAGACGATAGCCGATGCAAACTAACAGCCCTATAAAGTAAGTAATGCCAAGCAAAGATTTGACTCGAAGGCGGCTGTCAAAGTTGCGAGCCTATGTTTGATAATTAGGCACAAGACAATGGCAAAAACAGTGCAATAACATAGCTGCTACAAAGCAAATAATTGGAGAGGGCTCGGCGAAAAAATGAAAAGGGCAATTTGGCTATTTCGCACAGTGTAGTGAGGGTTGGCCGATTAGAAAACAATAAAATTCTAAATTTTTACAAAAACGAATAGAAAAGCATTTGCCCAATTCATCAATGAAGACTACTGTCTAGCAAAACTCCAGTTAAGCATTCGCACATATTTTCGTTCGTTATTTTATATTCCAAATCCGTTTTTTATTTTGGCACTCACTTCATTCTGATTTTTCTGTAAGTCTGCAAAAGTCCAAGTTGTAAATTGATTGTAAATTCTTACAGAATTACTAAAAAGTTCAATGTTGCTTTTGAAATATTTGTTTTTCTTTTCAGCATATTCTTTGTTTCCTTGTGAAGAATTTTTGCGTCTTGAAATCAAAACTAAATTCCCAATTCTGTTTGTCCATTCATCTCGTTGAATGTCTGTAAAGTCTAGTTTCCATTGACTTCCATTGTTAGGATTTTGCGGCAAAATATGTTCAATGCTAATTGTATCAGGCATTTCCATTTTACTTGTGTGTCCATGATAAAGTAAATCGAGTTTTAGCAAAATATAACGAGCTGCTCTACGTCCATAAATATTGCCTTGTAGAGTTGTAAGTAATTCATTTTTATCAAGTGTAAGAACGCTATCATTTAAAACTTCTGCTTCGTTTTTAGCATCGTCAATTTTTTGGATTATTGCATTTACATTCTCTATTCTTTGAGTTGGCGAATAACCCAAAATCCAGTCGTTAGCAAATTTATTATCAAGTGCTTTTACAAATTCTAAAAGTTTTAAATTTTTGTATTTATCATAGTATCTCAACAATGGCGCAATCCAATAATCTGCTTCAAATCCTTTTTGCATTAAGTGTAAGAAATTAAACAATTCAAAACTGCCTGTCAAAGCGTAATTGTCGTTGTCAAATAGTTGCTCATACTGTTTTTTATACTTATCGACAAACTTGAATGTATCTTCTCCCTTTTGTAGTAATGGAGGAAGATTGGTGTATGTTTTAGTATTTCTGTCAAATGATTTTGGGTTGTAAATATTATCTTCAAATTCTTTTAATAAACTTACTGCCGCTTTTTGTTTTACTAAGATTGTTCTTAAATGTGATAAAAAAGCATCAAAATCTTCTGCAAAATAACTTTCTGTTTCTTCCCACTTTTTTGCTAATTCTAATCGTTTCGTATTATCCTTTACTTTTCCTAAATTTTCTGCTTTTAAAATGTCGCTATTACGAAGTTTTACTCCACGACTATTCATAATTGTAAAAAGTCTAAATGCATCTTCAAGGTCTTCTGCACAAACATAAATCATTAAAACATTTGAACGCAAATAAGGGAAAAAGTCGTCAATATTATTGGTTTTAAAAAACTCACGAATATTTAAAATGGCTTTTGACATATTTCTTATTGAAATATCTTCTTCATTATTATTGACTTTCAGTTTTAAGTCGTCTTCTTTATTTGTTGCTCCCTCTGTTTTTACAAATTCATTTATGAATTCTTTCACTTGTTCTCTAATGTCAAAAACAACTCTTAACCTTTCGGGAATGTTATCATCTGGGTTTGCCATTTGATAAATTGTTTCATAGCAAGTTTTTAGTCGGCTTGTATTTGATGACGGTGTTAAATCTCTAACAACTGCTGTAATTAAGAAAAGAGTAGTAAGACGTTGTTGACCATCTAACAAATCATATTCTATATAATTTGTCGTTCCGTCTTGTTTGTCTTTTTTCTGTAAAACCATTGAACCCAAAAAATATTGAGATTCAGGGTTTGAGTTTCTTGCTTGCATTACATCGTCAAGAAGCTCCAAAACTTGGTCTTTGTCCCAAACGTAAGGTCTTTGATATTCGGGAATCCGAAACCATTTGGTAAATACTTCTTTTACGAGAAGTTTGTCGCTTTCAATTTTTTGAGCCATATATTTTTTCTTGTTTTTTATCTGTTGTTGAATGTTTGTAGGTGAATGTTTGTAGTTGAATGTTTGTAAGGTATCGTTAAGATTAACACCTAACCTGTCGGCAACTTGGCGAAGTTTTCGATCTGCAAGAGGAGGCGTAAAGATAAGAAAATTACGCCGAGCTGCCTATTGTAAGTTGTGCTTACTTTACTATCGCTAATTTCTTTATTTCTTCTTTGCCGTCGTAGTGTATTTTGATAAAATACAACCCTGACTTAGCTCCACGCGGCAGCGTTAAAGTGATTGTTTTGTTGCCCGCTTGAGGTGCGTTTTCGTTGTGCAATGTGGCTACTTTTCTGCTTGCTATGTCGTACAATTCTATGTTGATTATACTTTCGCTTTTAGCAGTAAAATTCAAATTGATCGTTTCATTTGCTGGGTTAGGATACAATTCGATACCACTGTTTGCTTGCGTTATTTTTCCATTCTCATCATTTTCATTGTCTATTACTGTAAAAATACAGGGCGAACTTTCATTAATTATTGTCGTAACGTCATACGCTTCGTGTGCGATGGCAAATGAGTAATTAGGTTTAACTTTCAACATAAAATAGGTGTCGTTGGGTATTGCTTTTAAGGATATTTTTTGACGTTCGCCCGCTTTCATTTCAATATTCATTAAGCGAAATGTAGCAAAGTCCGCCACCCAAAACGTTCCCTTTTCGTCCGTTTGTTTACCCCCTTCCACTTGCTCGCCGCCGTTGATCCAACGTTGATACAGGTCAGGATTTAGGTGTACATAAACATCAAAACCCTCGGGTAATACCGCCGTTAAAGCCAAGGTTTTTATATTCAAATCAGCGGTAAAAGCATTGTTATTTGTTAGCAAAATATGGTGCCAAAGGTTATCTAAAATATACGGATATTTTTTCATGGCTAATTCCATTAAAAACGTATTGCGGGTTACGATGTTGTTTGATGCTCTGACGTTAGCCCCTATGCTGCCCATAGTCTCACCTATTATTGGGTCGTCTGTACTTTCAAAACGAGCAAGCAGGCAAATCTCCCATTGCCCGTCAGCCTCACCGTCGGTACTCTCATCGGGATAGCAAGTTTGCATTGTGGCTAAACTTGGTGGCGACCATTGCATACCGTATTTTTTAGAAGTGTTAATTGAAATATCGTCGGTAGGTATGTGCACGGTACCGAGGCTATCGCCGGTTACAATGGGCGGAA
>JAYVJZ010000246.1:0-8666 GCA_043768865.1 Sphingobacteriales bacterium | reverse complement strand
AAAGGCCCTATTTTGATTCTTGTAAATTGTTGAACGCATATTGTACGTAGATTGTACGCTCGTTTTATTTAAAATTATTGTTAACTTTAGTGCACTATACCCCTGTTTTTCAATACAAATAGTAGTGCTAATTATACTGCTGCATCTGAACGTTTTGGTGTAAATACTAGTTCGCAATCGGGTTCAAAAAAAAATATTGGCACGTTATATGAAACGTTTTAAGTAGAGATGCAAATTCCTGTTTTTTTTACTCCCATTTATTTACCCCAAAAGAGCTTCATTATGAAATCAATTTTTATTTATTTTTGTTTAGCGTTTACTAATCTAGCCGCTTTCTCACAACATTCTATCTGTGAATTAGAAGTGTTCAATGATGATAACAAACGATTTGCAGTGGTGATAGACAATCACGTTTATACCTCTCACAATCAAAATAGCATAACCGTATTGGGGTTACAACCCGGTCGTCATGCGATGCGAGTGGTGGAATATGCTTATGATGCGAACATCAACAAAACTCGCAAACGCCTGATATATCAGGGATTCGTAAGTCTGCTAGGGCAAACACGATATGAATATATAATTACGCTTCGCAATGAACTGCAATTGGAGGATATGTATGCGTTGCAGCCAAATTGTAGTCCAACGTTTGACCCTTACTTCGATGAGCCAAACACACATCATACACCCTATAACCATTGTTTGGCGCCTATTGTTGTTGCTTTGCCTGTGTGTGCGGTGATGAACGAATATGATTTTAATCGCCTAATGAGTAGTGTTGAGGGCACTGCATTTGATGATACGCGCAAGCAATTGTTTCTAGCCGCAGTAGCCAACCAAAGGTTGAATGTAGCACAAGTGAGCATTGCATTGCAAGCCTTTGCGTTTGAAAGCACAAAATTAGAAGTTGCCAAAAAAGCCTATGCAGCCGTGTGCGACAAGCAATATTATTACCGTTTGGCTGATGTGTTTGCCTTTGCTAGTAGCGTAGATGAGCTGAGTGCATTCCTCCAAAACAACAATTAACTTTAGGCCTACACGATTGCACAAGGCAGCCTATTTTTATACTATTCATTTATACTATTTACAAAAAGTTTGCAATCAAAATGGCGATTGATTTTGATAAAATAGTAGGATTTAATTTTTGCGATTGGCTTTCAATAAACATTTCGCCATTAGGTTACACGCTTGGTTTGTTACGAAGAAAAAGAAACAAAATAAGCGATAAACAAAAGACATAATTCAATGCCAATTAGTGCTTTTAGGGGGTTGCCTTGATGCAGCTCAAACACCTTCATCACTTACATCATTATACAAAAATACTGCCCAAAAAACATTCGCAAAGCGATGAACGCAATACGCAAAAACTGTGCGGTGCGGTTCGGTAAGAGATAATGATATAATATAGTTTTATTTTAAGGCCATTTTGTGTGAATATTTGTAAATTCGCAATCGTTTTTATTTTTTATTTATATTGATTAATGCCTAAAACAAATAATGCTGACCTGTTTGAAGAATACATAGACATAGCAGGTGCTCGCGAACACAATCTTAAAAATATTAGCCTCAAAATACCCCGCAACAAGCTAGTTGTCATTACGGGTATCAGTGGGTCGGGTAAATCTTCGTTGGCCTTCAACACGCTGTTTGCTGAGGGTCAGCGTCGCTATATAGAGAGTTTTAACTCCTACGCAAGGCAGTTTTTAGGGAGCATTGAGCGACCTGATGTTGATAGTATTGAGGGCTTGAGTCCGGTGATTTCTATTGAGCAGAAATCTACAAATCGCAACCCAAGAAGTACTGTCGGCACGATAACTGAAATATACGACTTTTTGAGGTTATTATTTGCACGAGCCTCCGATGCGTATAGCTACAATACTGGCAAAAAAATGGTACAATTCTCTGAGACGCAAATCGTAGAAAGTATATTTGAGCGTTTCAAAATGCAAGATATATACTTGCTTGCGCCTCTTGTACGCAGCCGCAAAGGCCACTATAGAGAGTTGTTTGAAGATTTACGCAAAAAAGGATTTTTAAAAGTTCGTGTCGATGGGGTTATACAAGAGTTGCAACCTAAGATGCAACTAGATCGATACACGATACACGATATAGAATTGGTTATCGATCAACTACAAGTAGATGAAAAATACCAAACACGCATTGAACAGAGCCTAGCTATGGCTTTAAAATTAGGCGAAGGCTTATTGATGATAGTAGAAAAAAACACTGACAAGGCAAATGCATACAGCAAAAATTTGATCTGCGAAGAAAGCGGTATCAGCTATGACGAACCGTCGCCAAACAGCTTTTCCTTCAACTCGCCGTATGGTGCATGCCCTAGCTGTGGGGGTCTTGGGCACTTACAAATGATTGACATGGGCAAGGTAGCTCCTAACCCGGAGCTGAGCATAAACGAAGGGGGTCTGGCACCGCTAGGCGAGAGCCGAGAGAATGGAATATTCAGAGAGTTGGCGCAACTCAGCAAGCGGTTGGGTTTTTCATTAGCAAGTCCAATTAAAAACATTGATGCTAACACCCTAAACCGCCTGCTGTACGGCGAAGATTTAAATCAAGACCTAAAAGTACCCCTTAAAGATGGACTTTATAGTGACGTGTGGTACACGCTAGACAGCGGGGTGGTAGGTATGTTAAAAAATTGCTACAAAACCACCACGAGCGAGCCTATACGCCGCTGGGTAGAAGAATATCTCAATGAACATACGTGCAGCGATTGCAACGGCACACGCCTCAAAAAAGAAAGTTTATTTTTTAAAGTTAATAATACAAACATTGCTGAATTAGCGATGATGGACGTAGATGATTTGGCAACATGGTTTGAAGGAGTAGAATCAAAAATGTCAAAAAAGAACCAACAAATCGCCAAAGACGTACTCAAAGAAATACGAATGCGCATTGGGTTTTTGATGAATGTCGGGCTCGAATATCTATCGCTCAACCGCCCTACCAAATCGCTCAGCGGAGGCGAGAGCCAACGCATACGCCTCGCTACACAGATAGGTTCACAACTCTCTGGCATTACTTATATACTCGATGAGCCAAGCATAGGCCTTCACCAAATGGACAATGAACGATTAATCAACGCACTCAAACAACTCACCACCTTCGACAACACAGTAATAGTAGTAGAACACGACGAAGACATCATGCGTGAAAGCGACTACCTAATAGAGCTAGGGCCACGAGCAGGCAGCCACGGTGGCGAGCTAGTAGCACAAGGTACGTACGAGCAATTCCTAAAATGCGATACCCTCACAGCCTCCTATCTCAATGGTAAACTGTCGATACCGATACCGCAACAGCGCCGCCCGATACCGAGCAACTGTCTTGAGCTCAAAGGTGCAACAGGCAACAACCTAAAAGACATCTCAATAAAATTTCCATTAGGGATTTTCATAGGTGTGAGCGGCGTGAGCGGCAGCGGCAAATCAACGCTTATTAACGAAACGCTCTACCCCATACTCAACAATCATATCTATAGAGGAAAGCAAGTGCCTTTGGCTTATACATCAATAGAAGGACTTGAGCTATTGGACAAGGTTATCCAAATAGACCAATCGCCTATAGGACGCACCCCACGTAGCAATCCTGCAACATATATCGGTATTTTTAATGACATAAGAACACTGTATAGCGAACTGACCGAAAGCAAAATAAGAGGCTACAAGCCAGGGCGTTTTTCGTTCAATGTCAGAGGTGGGCGCTGCGAAACGTGCGAGGGCGGGGGCATGATGCAAGTAGAAATGAACTTTCTGCCCGATGTAGAAGTGCTTTGTGATGCCTGTGCAGGTAAGCGATTTAATAGAGAGACACTAGAGATTCGCTACAAAGGCAAGAGTATTTATGATGTTTTGAATATGACGTTTGAAGAGGCGGAGCTATTTTTTGAAAATTTCCCCAATGTCAAACGCAAAACACAACTCGTCAATCAAGTTGGGCTAGGGTATATAAAACTAGGGCAGCAAGCCACAACACTGTCTGGAGGCGAGGCACAGCGCGTCAAGCTAGCCTCTGAGCTCGGCAAACGTGACACAGGTAATACTTTTTATATTTTGGACGAACCTACTACGGGTTTGCACTTTGAAGATATCAAAATATTGCTTGATGTATTGCAAAAGCTAGTTGACAAGGGGAATTCGGTGTTGGTTATAGAACACAATATGGACGTGCTTAAAACAGTGGATTATCTAATTGATATAGGGCCTACCGGCGGCATGAAGGGCGGTCAAGTAGTAGCAAAAGGCACGCCCGAGCAGGTAGCGAAGGTGCAGGAAAGCCACACCGGCAGATTTTTAAAAAAAATGTTGCCTATCAAAAAATAAAGTGGCTGCAATACGTCTGGGAGATTTTTTTTTTGAGATTTTTTTTGACAAAGTTGTTGTAGTTAGCACTTATAAAAGTTAGTTTGAGCAAGATTAAGCACATAAGGTGTTGGTTACCCGAGGGTGCACTTCATACATGCATGTTTGTATTGCTTTTGTTTTATAATTAAATTTAAAGTTGCTTTCGGCCACTAGCAACATAATTAAATACATAGTTTTAAAAACTTGAACGAACAATTTCTCGTTCAACTTTTGTACTATTAACCTCCAACTTTTGGGGATTTAATTACTCATCGGAAGGCTGTTTATTTATAATTAAAAGGTAATATTTGTTATTCCTTTTTTTTTTAGTCTTTTTGCTCGCTCGGCGCCGTACCGTATGGTGCGTAAAGTGCTTAGCCGTAGCTCCTTTTGGGGTATTGCCCCCCAAAAGAGCGGGAGGCGGGCACTGACCCTTGCCCTTTTTATTTCTCTTGGCGATTAGCCCCTCACTGTTGGTGGGCAAGGGGTACGCCCAAATCGTTTTTTTTCGTGTGGTGGTGCATTTTATTTATAAAAAAAGCGGCTTTTTATGATTAAAATAGCCGCTTTTTGGGGAATTACTTTTATGTTATTTTTATATTATTTTAGTTGCATTTCGCTAAGTAGATAATCGCAGCCGCCGAATTTGGTGAGGGTGAACAGGACGTAGCGAATGTCCACGCAGATGGTGCGATTGCGGTTGATGTCGTAATAATAATCGCCTACGGCGCCTTCCCAGTTGCCATCGAAGGCGAGGCCGATGAGTTCGCCGTTTGCGTTGAGTACGGGGCTGCCGCTGTTGCCACCGGTGATATCGTTGGTGGTAATATAGCACAATGGCATTTTGCCGTCTGCATTAGCAAAGCGTCCGTAGTCTTTGTTTTGCCATAGCTGTTTTAGTTTTTTGGGTACTTCAAACTCTGTGCTGTTTGGGTTTTCTTTTTCCATCACTCCGTCGAGCGTAGTGAAGCTATTGAAATTGACTGCGTCGCGCGGCTGCAGTGGCGCAACGTTGCCGTAGCTTACGCGCATGGTGAAGTTGGCGTCTGCATAAAAGAATTTGTCTTTGTTCATCTCTCTGAGGCCTTTGATGTAGGTGTTATTTTCTTTTTTAAATACTGCTGCGTTGGCCATTTGCATTGGGGTGAAATTTTGCATTGCTTCGCTCACTGTTTTGCTGAACGCATACACGGGGTCGGCGTTGAGGGCTTTGGCGCTTGGTTTTGTTAAGAAAGATTTTACGCTATTGGAGTCTGCAAAGAGGGAGTTGTTGTAGGCGTATTCTACAAACGCTCGTACGCCTATTTTTCCTGTTTTGGGGTTAATAAAATTCTTTTTATTTTTGATGTTTTCTGCTTGCTGATCGGCTGGAACGTTGTCTATGTAGAGGTTTATGAGGCGTTCCATGATGTTGATGTCCATGTCTTTGCGGCTCGTGCCGTACACTTGTTTTAGGCTTGCTTTTATCTCTGCGCCTGCTTCGGCTATTGCTTTTTTGTCGCTTTTTTTAGCTGCCAATAGCTCCCCTAGCCCTACGAATTGGGACGCCGCTGCGGTGGGTTCGTTGGTCATTAGTTGTTGTGTGTAGTTGGCTGTGGGCCCCCAATTGTATGATTCGTAAACATTTTTTAGATTATTTAGTGCAGCTAGGTATTCTGTTTTGTTGTTTTGATTGCACCATGATCTGAAGCCTTTTTCTTCTTCTTCTTTTTTGGTAATAACACGAGCTACGGTCTGCTTGTCGGTCTGCCCGGTGAAGAGTTTGTAGCCATTAGCTACTTGTGCGTATGTGGCTGCCATGTCGATTTTGGCTTGTGGGTCTTTATCCATCACTTTTTTCATTTCTTCCAACTGCACGGCGTTTGCATTTACGATACAAGGATACTGTTGCCCAAGTAGGTTGTTGATTGTGTATGAGCTAAGGTAGCGATTGGTGCTACCCGGAAATCCAATTGTCATCGTGTAGTCACCTTCTTTTAGTCCATTTGCGTTGATGGTTAAGTGTTTTTTAGGGTGATAGGGGACGTTGCTTGTGCTGAATTCGGCGGGGGTGTTGTCTGCTGCTGCATAAACACGAAATACGGAATAATCGCCGGTATGACGGGGCCACATCCAGTTGTCGGTGTCGCCTCCGTAGTTGCCGATAGCGCTAGGCGGTGCGGCAACCATACGCACATCGTTGAACACTTGATATACAAAAAGATAGGTCTCTGCGCCTCTGAAAGAGCTTTTTACTTCTACGCGGTATTTGCCACCTTCTTCGGCGTTTTTTATTGCTTCTTTCGATTTTTCTTTTACAACGGCTTCCCGCTCAGCGCCTGTTTTGCCTGCAGTGGCGTCTGCTATCACGTTAGTTAAATCTTCCATACGTATAAAAAAATCTACATGCAAGCCGGGCACCGGACGTTCTTCGGTTCTTGATTTTGCAAAAAACCCATCTTTGATAATGTTGTCTTGCAATGAACTTAATTGTTGTATGCTTTCGAATCCGCAGTGGTGATTGGTAAAAAGCAACCCGTCGTTGCTTACTAACTCGCCTGTGCAATATCCACCAAACGAAACCACAGCATCTTTTAAAGAGGCATTGTTTACGTTATAAATATCATCGGCAGATAGCTTCAATCCTGCTTTTTGCATGGCAGCATAATTTTTGCCAATCAAGGCAATCATCCACATGCCCTCGTCAGCCATGCTTGTCAAGCTCAAAGTAATCAGGCTAAATAATAAGAAAATTTTTTTCATTTTTTGAATAATTATTTTAAGTAAAGTTGTGAGTTAATCGAGCTGTTAGTTTATACTTTCTTTTGGGTTGAATCAACGTTATTTTTTTGTTTCAATTCAAACTCTTTAATGATATCTTCTGGCGATTTACCCAAATGATCCAATGAAAATTGAACATCTTTGACCAACTCATGCGATGGATATTTTATTAAAAACTGTTGATATACTTCTTTTGCTTTTTCGAGGTTTTTTAAGTCGTTGTCGTAGGTGAACCCAATCAAAAACAAGCATGTCGCCGCTTTGCTGTAGTTAGGATGCTCTTTCAATATACGTTCGTATATCGGCAAACATTCTTTTGATTTGCCAATGCCGCGCATAATGTCAGCGGCTAAAAACAAATACCCCGCCGAGGCACTATCTCCCTTGTGTTTATCCGCATACTCCGTATAAGATTGTATCGCTTCGTTAGCGATAGTTTCGTCCATGCGTTGATTAGCAGGTGCACTGCGTAGCTTAGCCTCGGCGGCTTTTATTTTCACTACATCTTGGTTTGAACTATTGCCGCAGCTGCCTCCAATCAATACTACAAACATCAAAACATAAAAACCTTGTTTCATAATGAATTATATTTATTTTATTTTTATGCAAATATATTAGTATTTTATCAATAGAAATACGTTTGTTGATTGTAATAATGATAAACGGTTCTATTTTTGAATTTTAATTGAAAATATGCTTGCGCAGTATCCACAAATAAAATGCCATTAAAAATGTCTGTAATCACAAAAGTACGTATTGATAAATATCTTTGGGCGATCCGCTGTTTTAAATCACGAACCTTAGCCACAGAAGCCTGCGACGGCGGTAAAGTAAAAATAAACGGGGACAATGTCAAACCCTCAAGTGCGGTGAAAATAAACGACACTATTCACGCTCGGGCCTATGGCAATCTTAAAATCTATAAAGTAACAGCATTGCTCGAAAAGCGCGTGGGAGCGGCTTTGGTAGCGAACTATTGCATCGACGAATCGCCTGAGCCCGAGCCTGATGCCTTCTATAACGCTCCTGGGGCAAAGTTTGGCGTTAGAAAAAAAGGTGAGGGACGGCCCACTAAGCTAGACAGAAGAGACATTACTACATTTTTAGATGTCGATGACAAGGAGTAATATGGCGCATTAGCTCACTAAAAACAACATAATCACCAACGGGTTGCATTTCAATGTATTGATTGCTAAAAGACCCGTTATTTTACTACATTTTTTTTCGTTTTATTATTCTAATTTAATAACAAAACACGAATACACAACAGCCGAACTGCATTATTTCATAATAAAAACAACGAAGCTACTCAACGATGTAGTCAGCTAGAGCATACGCTCGCAGCTGCGATAGCTCGCACCCCGCTTATACTTTGCGAATTACACCTATGATCACACCACAAATCGATACATTTTTTATGGTTTATATTACTTGTTTTTTTTGTTGTTTTTTATTCTTTTTATTCTTTTTATTCTTTTTTAGGGCCTGTTTTTTTACGTAATTGATTGTGCTTTTGATTGTGCGATTGATTGGTGCGATTATTTT
>JAYVJZ010000245.1:0-11896 GCA_043768865.1 Sphingobacteriales bacterium | reverse complement strand
TTATTAGTGAAGATTGAATAAGAATTGAGTCCATTAAAATCACGAAAAATAAAATACTATGATAGATTGCAAAAAAAGGAATTTGAATTTATTACTAATCTATTGGAAATGCGAGCCGATATGATAGCTGCCTTATATAAAATAAGGTGGCAGATAGAGCTGTTGTTTAAGCAGATAAAGCAAAATTCCCTTTTTAAATATATTTTAGGCGACAATGAAATCGCAATATAAATAAAGATTTATTGTGTTAATTGTCAATTTATCAATGGCAGTAAACAAGAAAAAACTCAAGCGCAGTTGGTCGTATTCCAACCTAGTCAGTTTTTGTAAAACACATTTATTCCATTTCGGGTGAGGGTCTTATGCCCTCTCATTTGAAAAAAATTTGTTCTTTTATACCCCTAAAAGTTGCATTTGTTTATTGAATCTAATATTAATAAAACAAAACGTTTTTTTTCAAGTACTTGCCTTATAAATAGTTATAAAAAAAAAGCATAAGTATCATTAAAAACTATATAACATATTAGAGATTGGTAAGCAAATTGTACTTTAAAATCACATATTCTAGCACTCAAACAATGTTACCAAAATTACTTTTAACTGGGGCTTCTGGCATGGTAGGCAAGAGGTTTCATCAATTATATACTCATAAATATACAATTATAAAACTAAGCAGATACTCTCGAGAGGGGTATAGTTTATGGAACCCAGATTTGGGCGAAATAGACAAAAATGCACTATTCGATATAGACTATTTAGTGAGCCTAGCGGGTGAGAACATTGCCAAAAAGTACTGGACGGACAACCGAAAAAAGAAACTATTGGAGAGTAGAATTAATTCTGTAACTACGTTGATAGACAATTTCAAAAAATTAAGAGTAACGCCAAAGCATGTAGTAGCTGCTAGTGCTATTGGGTTTTATGGCGACAGTGGCAATGCTGTTGTAGATGAGGAAAGCGAAGCTGGAGAGGGTTATTTGGCTGACACTACGCAGCTATGGGAGCAGGCTAGTGCTCGGTTTGATGATGAATTAAACATTAGTACTACGAAGTTGAGAATAGGCGTAGTTTTAGATAAAAAGGAGGGTGCCCTGCCCCCGCTTTTACTTCCAACTTATTTTAAAGTAGCACCAGTTTTCTTGAAAGGTAAGGCTGCCTTGAGTTGGGTGCATGTAGATGATCTATGCCATGCAATACATTTTGCAATTCAACATAAATTAGAAGGAACGTATAACATAACAGCACCTGAAACTACTACCTACAAAGGATTTTATAAAATAGTAGCAACGTTACAAAAAAAATGGTTATTGATTATAAATGTACCAACTATGCTAGTGAGACCGCTGTTTGGTGAACTCTTTACGTTATTTTCTAATAGTAATTGTTGCTCAAGTGCCAAGATTGTCAATGCTGGTTTTACTTTTGCATATCCCACCCTTAGCGGTGCATTGAAGCATTTATTAGAAATAAAAAAATAGGTACTTTTTTTGTAGTTGGCTTATTATATCTTTGCTTTTGTGAACTTTTTATTTCCCAACTTTCTATACGCATTGGCAGCCCTTGCCATTCCTATTATTATACATCTTTTTAATTTTAGGAGATACAAAAAAGTTTTTTTTACGAATTTAAAATTTTTAAAAGAAATACAAGAAGAAACCTCTTCAAGGAGCAAGCTAAAACACTTGCTGATATTGCTTTGTAGGCTTTTAGCTGTTGTTTTTTTAGTGCTTGCATTCGCCCAGCCCTACGTGCGCAATTTACCTGTAGCGTTGCAAAATCAATACAACGTCGTGTCTATATACATTGATAATTCTTATACGATGGAGGCAAAAAAAGATGCTCTCAGTCTGCTCGATATCGCAAAAAGTAAAGCTACGGAACTAGTCAATGAGTATCCTAATGATACAAAATTTCAAATTATAAGTAATGAGTTGGAGGGCAAAATGCAACGCCTAATTAGCAAAGAAGACGCTTTGGCTAGAATTATTGAAACAGCTACAACCCAAGCTGTGAGGCAATCTTCGCAAGTGATTGCCCGAATAGATGCTGCAATGGATATAGAAAACAACGCCATCAAAAATGCGTATTATATTAGTGATTTTCAAAAAAACACAATCGATGTATTCGATGATACGTTGATGCGTATTAAGTTATTGCCTATAAAGGCTACGCAGGCCAACAATACTTTCATTGATTCGATGTGGCTTGCAAGCCCCGTTCAAACCCTTGGAGAAGAGATAAAAATCGTATGTCGATTAGCGAACATTGGTGCTGCCGATGCTACCACTCGAGCTATTACATTAAAAATAAACGATGAAGTGAAAGCAAACAGCACGCTGCTAGTGCCTGCGGATGGCAATGCTACAGACACACTTACGTTCAATACCTCCAAGCAAGGTTGGCAAAAGGGTGAATTGAGTATTGAAGATTTTCCTGTTACTTTTGATGATACTTATTTTTTTACATTCAACGTTAATGAGCAACTCAATGTAACGATACTAGACGAAGGCACGGGCAACAAGTACTTAAACACCATCTTCTTGGCGGACAATTCCTTCAAATGGCGCAACATAACGCCCACTAATATTGACTTAAAAACCCTTGATGTAAACAACATTGTGATACTGAGCAACCTGAGCCAAGTGCAAGCAGCAGTAGCATCGGGCCTGGTGAGCTACGTCAATAATGGCGGTAGTTTATTTATATTTCCTAAAATGGGTGCCGACGTTAAAAGCTACAACGAGATGTTGCAACGCCTCAGCACCGACCTCTTAGGCAATTGGGTAGCAACCCCTGATGCCGTTACTAGCATTAACACCAACGAACCTGAATATGAAAATGTTTTTTTGAAAATAGACCAAAACCTCGACCTCCCCAAAGTATTTGGGCATTACCAATTCAGTGGAGGCTTCAGCAACCGCAGCGAACTCCTTCGATTGAGCAGTGGGCAAGGCTTAATCAACAAATACAAAGTAGGCAACGGCAATGTATATCTCTCTGCCGTGCCTTGCAACGACATCGCATCAACCTTGCCCCTCAATGCCGTGTTCGTCCCTCTCATACACCGCAGTGGCACGCTAGCCAAGGCAGCAGTGAGCCCACAGTTCACTATAGGCGTTTCGAGGCCTATCAGCATCAACAACATACAACAAAAAAGCGAGCAGCCCTATGTGCTTAAAAACCAAAAAGGCGAGTGGATACCCGAGCAGCGGATCATCAATCAACGTCTAGACATCAATGTCGGCAATAGTTTGACGCAAGCCGGTTGCTATGATTTGCAGGATTACAAATCGAACGTCATAGCCACATTGGGTTTCAATTACAACCGAGCAGAGAGCCAAACCACCTACCTAAGCAACGACGAAATAAAAGAATTAATTTTAACCAACAATATTGAACTTTTTGAAAACGATAGCAAGCAAATAGCCAATATAGTGGCAGAAAATTCAGGGGGTAAAAAATACTGGAAACACTGCTTAACACTGTGTTTGCTGCTGCTTGGGGCAGAATTGTTGCTACTTCGTTTTTGGAGAGGATAAGCAATGATAAGGCTATCACAGATGTTTTTTTTGAATATAAATCAAATCAAATGCGATTGGTGCATACCACAAACTAAATGACAAGTGCACATCTTTTTATTGTACTTCATATTTTAAATCAAATATGTTTAATACAATTATCAAAATCATTTTAATCGAATGCAATTGAATAAAATTGAACAAAAAAATAACTACTTTTTTTTATTTATAACATTTTGTCAACTTTGTTGATATTTTACTATCAACTTATAACAAGGCGTAACGTCCCTTTGTATAGCTTTGTCCACTATTCTTTATTCTGATAGTTATTTATGAATTATTTACAAGAACTCAACGATGTGCAGCGCGAAGCCGTCATGTGTATCAAAGGACCGGTGATGATTATAGCAGGGCCCGGCTCAGGCAAAACGAGGGTTCTCACCTACCGTGTAGCATATATGTTGCAACAAAACATAGACTCGTTTCGGATCATGTGCTTAACCTTCACCAACAAAGCCGCACACGAGATGCGAGAGCGTGTGCTACAACTCTGTGGTGGCGAGGCTCGCAACCTTTGGATGGGTACATTTCATAGTATTTTCGCAAGAATACTTCGCATAGACGGGCACCGATTAGGCTACCCTAACAATTTTACTATCTATGACACAGATGACTGTAAACAACTGCTACGACAGTTGATACGAGATATCATACCCCCCGATAAACAAAAATTATACAAAGAAGGGATGGTGTATAATCGCATATCCTCAGCCAAAAACAGCCTCATCAGCCCTACTGCCTATGCTGAAAATATAGAACTGATGAACGAAGACGCCGCTAACCACCGCGATCAGTTGGCAGTGCTTTATGCTGCCTACAGCAAATCCTGCTTTCAGAACGGAGCGATGGATTTCGATGATTTATTATACAAAATACACGAACTCCTTGAACGATTTCCCGATGTAGCCCACAAGTATCAACACAAGTTTTCGCACATCATGATTGATGAGTTTCAAGATACGAACTACGCCCAATACGAAATAATAAAAAAATTAACCTCAGTGCATGAGAACCTCTGTGTAGTAGGCGACGACGCACAAAGCATCTATGCATTTAGAGGTGCTACAATCCAAAATATTATTCAATTTGAGAATCAATTCCCAGATTTAAAAAAATATAAATTAGAACAAAATTACCGCAGCACGCCCCACATAGTTGGAGCAGCAAACACCCTAATAGGACACAACAAATACCAATTAGACAAAACTATTTTTACAGAACGGCAAAGCGGCAGCCAAGTGATAGAACTCAAAGCCAATAGCGACAACGACGAAGGCAAACAAGTAGCAGACAAGATATTTGAACTCAAAATGCGCGACCATTACTTCAACCGCGACATTGCAATACTCTACCGAACCAATGCACAAAGCCGCTCATTTGAAGAAGCCCTCAGACGCATGAACATCAGCTATCGTATCTACGGAGGCATCTCATTCTACCAACGCAAAGAGATAAAAGATTTTGTAAGTTATCTGCGGTTAGTAGTCAATCCAAACGATGCAGAAGCCCTCAAAAGAATCATTAATTACCCTGTGCGCGGCATCGGTACTACTAGCATCAACAAGCTAGTTGCCCTAGCTAGCGAACGAGAGATGACCTTGTGGGAGGCACTATGCAACATCAAAAATCTAGGATTCGCCTCGCGTGCCACCGCCGATATGGAAGCCTTTGCATATTTAATAAAAAGCTTCCAAACGATGCTAGCAGACAAAAATGCCTATGACGTAGCTAGCTATATAGCAAAGCAGACAGGCATTTTGAGAGATTTGCATCTCGACAAAAGTGCCGAAGGTCTCAGCCGGTTTGAAAACCTCAACGAGCTACTCAACTCCATCAAAGAATTTGTAGAAAACGACGAAGTGCTCGCCGACGAAGATGGCGTAATCGTATCAGAACGAAGCCTAGGCGCATACCTACAACAAATAACCCTACTCACCGATGCTGACCGCAACAACGATACGGATCAAAATGTAGTTCGATTGATGACCGTACACGCAGCCAAAGGCTTAGAGTTTGCGGTAGTATTTGTCGTAGGCATGGAAGAAAACCTGTTTCCAAGCATGCTCTCTATCAGCAGCCGATTTGATCTCGAAGAAGAACGACGCCTGTTCTATGTAGCCATCACACGTGCCAAAGACCACCTCTTTCTTACCCACGCCAACTCTCGCTATCGCTACGGCCGCTTAGAGTTTGGCGACCCTTCAAGGTTCCTCGAAGAGATTGACGAAGCCCATTTTGCACGTATCAAAGCCCGCCCAAAACAACCCATAGACAAGCCCGCCACTGGCCCAACCACCAACGTATTCAGTACGACACTCTCCAAAAAAATATTCCCAGACAACAAGCCTACCGTCCACGACCCCGACTTCAAACCCACGCCCATAGAGCAACTCGCCATACAACAACAAGTCAAACATCAAAAGTTTGGCATAGGAAGCATCACACAACTCGACGGACAAGGCGAAAGCCGCATAGCCGTTATTAACTTTGAAGAACACGGCGAAAAACGACTCATGCTCAAGTTTGCTAAAGTTATGGTGGTGATGCCATAGCCCTACAACTAACTGACTTTTAGTAAATAAAAAGATAAAATACAGATAAAATGCAGATAATAAAAAGCCTACTTTGAGCCTACCCTTGCAACCAATAGTTAGAAAATGCTTGGTAAGACGGTGTGATTGATGCTGTCTAAAGGCATTGATAATTGAATCTTTAATTCAAAAATCAGTTGTTAGTCATTGGATTTTGTTGAAATAAGTTATTTTCATTCAGCGTATTTTGTTATTTCATTACTGTAAATATATTAAAATTTAAAGGTAGATGAGTTATAGGTTACTTTTCACTTTAACAAATATAGTATCTTATCATTGTTGTTTTATTTTAAGAGTACATAAGAGCAACAAAAATGATTTTGCCTGTTTTTAAAGCGGCATCAGAACAAATGGTTGCATAGGCAACTAAGGTTATAATCTTGTAATTCGCCGATTGCTTAAATATTAAATTAAAAAGCATTCATATTAGGTAATTTGCAAATTATGTGTTACTTTCGCTATCCCAAAACTTGAAATAGCGAAGGGCAAAGTAATAATTTTTTAAACAAACAACCTGAAAAGATGAACACCCAAAACACTTACGAAATGGTGATTATCTTGACGCCCGTGCTCAACGAAGAAGATGCCGCAAAAGGTATCGACAAGTACCGCACTATGCTCAAAGATAACGCTTGTACAGTAGTTGAGGAGACTTTCTGGGGCCTACGTCAGTTGGCTTACCCCATCCAGAAGAAGACTACAGGTATCTATTGGCTCGTTGAGTTTCGCTCTGAGACTACGATTGTCAATAAACTGGAAGTTGAATTCAAACGTGATGAGAAGGTAATGCGTCAATTGATCACACGCCTAGACAAGTATGCCTTGGACTACAACGACAGAAAAAGAAATGGTTTAATCGGCAAGAAAAATGCCACAAAAAAAGAGGAGGCTAAATAATGGCAGATAACAAAAACATAAAATTTTTGCAGAAAACCAATATTGGTCATTCGCAAAAAAAGTACTGCCGCTTCAAAAAAGCCGGTATCAAGTACATTGATTACAAAGACCCTGACTTCCTTTTGAAGTTCGTTAACGATCAAGGCAAGTTATTGCCACGTCGTCTTACGGGTAATTCTTTAAAGTTTCAACGCAAAGTAGCTCAAGCCGTTAAGCGTGCACGCCACCTTGCATTGTTGCCATTCTCAACCGATTTATTAAAATAAAAAAAGGAACAAATTATGAAAATTATTTTATTAGAAAACGTTGATAAAGTAGGTACTGCCAATGAGATTGTAACTGTAAAAGACGGATATGGTCGCAACTTTTTGATACCTCAACGCAAAGCGATGATTGCTTCACCCTCTAATCTCAAAGGATTAGAAGAACGCAAGCGTCAATACAACATGAAAATTGATAAAGTACTAGCCGAGGTCAACGAAGTGGCCGATAAGTTAAAAAAGGCTACGTATAAAGTGGGCGCTAAGGTCGGTGCTACGGACAAAATATTTGGTAGTGTTACGAATGTTCAACTTGCTGAGGTAATATTGGCTGCATCGGGCGTAGAGCTTGACCGTAAGAAGATTACAATAGTGGAGGACATCAAAGTGCTTGGCACTTACACGGCTCGCATATTGTTGCATCATACCCTTACGTTAGATTTGCCATTTGAAGTGATAGCTGAGTAAGCTGATATATAAATACATTTTACTAAAAATGCCCAACTTTTTATTTATAAAAAGCTGGGCGTTTTTTTTGTAGGTACACGATATATATATTTAATTATTGAGTGAAGTGCTCTTTGTATTTTGCTTTGGTTGTATTTCGGTAAAGTGAAAGATGTTGGGTTGGCGTTATTTTTTTTTAAATGGGTGGTTTTATTTGGTTGTGTGAATAGATGCGTAGCTGCCGACCGTATGGTGCGTGAGGGCGGAGGCGTAGCTCCTTTTTTTGTTTTTGCGTTGGGGTGTACTGTTTTTGTTTGTTATCTATGGTGGGGAGCAAAACAAAAAAAGAGCGGGAGCCGGCAGACCGACCTCGCCACTAGTGAGGTTGGTTAGTTGATACGTATGTTTTTTTGGCGAGGGCACGCCCAAATTTTATTTATTTTTTGAGTAATTTTATTGTGCCTTCTAGTTGGTAGAGTGCGGTGGCGATTGCGGCTTGTTGTTGTACGTGTGTGTTGTAAGTTTGTATCGTTTCGGTTATTTCGGCTAGATATCTAATGCGATTTGGGGGTATAATCATGGTTTGTATGGAGGAGTTTTGGAGGGTGAGGGTGGGGTCAAGGGCGAGCCAAGAGCAGCCTGTGGTTTGGGCGGTGATGTTGATGAGCAGGGTAAAAAAACTGTTCATGCCTTCGTCGTTGAATTTACTAGCCATTGTGCCGACTATTGGCAGCAGTTCGTCGGGTGTGTCGAAGAGGAGGTGGTTACGTTTGTATTGTTTTTTGACGTCGTGTAGGGCGTCGAGGGCGCCTCCTTTGTCCATTTTGTTCATACAGATGAGTTTGGCGTAGTCTAACATACCTATTTTTTCGAGTTGTGAGGCGGCGCCATATTCGGGTGTCATAACGTACATGGGTACGTCGCAGTAGGCGACTATGGAGGTGTCGCTTTGGCCTATACCGCTGCTTTCGAGGAGGATAAGGTCGAAGCCGGCTGCTTTGCATACGTCGATTGCGTCGCTTATGTGTTTGCTGAGGCTTTTGTCGTTGTCGCGGGTGGCCATGCTGCGCATGTAGGCACGTGGGTGGTGTATGGCGTTCATGCGGATGCGGTCTCCTAGCAGGGCACCGCCTGTTTTTTTCTTTGATGGATCTACGGATAGCACAGCGATGGTTTTGTCGGTGAATGTAGTCAAGTAGCGTCTAACGATTTCGTCAGTTACGCTTGATTTGCCTGCTCCTCCGGTGCCACTGATGCCGATTACGGGTACTGTTTTTGTGGTTATTGGGAGTATGTTTTTTAGTTGTTCGTTTTGGTTTTCAGCAAGGGTGATGAGTTGTGCTATTTGTTTGTAGTTGGTTGTGTTAATGCCTTGTGCGTTGGGGGTTTGGTGCTGAAGCGTGTCGTAGTCACAGGTTTGGAGTAGGTGGTTAATCATGCCTTGAAGGCCGAGGGCGCGTCCGTCGTCTGGGGCATATATTTTTTTGATGCCATAGGCTTGGAGTTCGGCTATTTCTTCAGGCAGTATGGTGCCGCCACCTCCGCCAAATAGCATGATGTGTCCGCAGTGCTGCTCGTGTAGTAGGTCGTACATATATTTGAAAAATTCTAGGTGCCCGCCTTGGTAGCTAGTGATAGCGATGGCTTGAGCGTCTTCTTGTATGGCTGCATTGACTATGTCTGCGGCGGAGCGGTTGTGGCCGAGGTGGATAACTTCTGCTCCTGAGGCTTGTATGATGCGGCGCATGACGTTGATGGCGGCATCGTGTCCGTCGAATAGCGATGCTGCGGTTACGATACGTATCTTGTATTTAGCTTGATAGGGTTGAGTTTGCATGTTCCAAAAGTACTATTTTATTTTTATAATTGATAGTCTTCTGTGGCTTTACGATAGGTATATTTTTTAGTTTGGCGTATTATTTTATTTTCATTATCCCCTTGCTAGGGGCAGCTTATAGTTGGAGTAGCGTTTTTTATTTGTTGAACTTTGATTATGATTTTTTTGGGGTAATTAATAAAAAAATAAACGCCGTTATAGCGTATGGTTTAATTCAAAAACAGTATTACACACCTGTGCTGCCGAACCCGTCTGTGCTGCGTTTAGTGTCATCGAGTTGGCTTACTTGCAACCATGTAATGTGTTCATATTTTGCGATTATGAGTTGAGCAATGCGCATACCGTGGGTTATTTCAAACTCCACTTGCCCGTGGTTGATCAAGAGTACTAGTATCTCACCTCGGTAGTCGCTATCGATAGTGCCGGGTGCGTTGAGGCAGGCTATACCGTGCTTGATAGCGAGTCCGCTACGAGAACGCACTTGTGCTTCGTAGCCTGTCGGTAGTGCTATACTTATTCCCGTTGGTATTGCCACACGTGCATTGGGTTTGATTCGTATAGGCGCACTTATATTTGCGGCCAGGTCGAGCCCGGCAGCACCTTGTGTAGCGTACATAGGCAGTGAATTAGTAGTGCTACGGACGATTTTTATTTCTTGCATTTTATACTTTTTTTTTGAGTTATTTTTTTTTGAGATTAGAATTTCTTAAAATCTTGCTTCAAAGCTATTTTTTTTTTTTGAAATTTAAAAATCGTTTTACCTTTGTATCATATTATTAACATTTTTAATTATTCAAAATTATGGAACTAACAGGAAAAATCACGGCAGTGTTACCTTTGGTAACGGGAGAAGGCAAAACAGGAACAGCATGGAAAAAACAGGATTACGTATTGGAGTTTATGAGCGGTCAGTATCAGAAGAAGATTTGTTTTAATCTGTGGGGAGAAAAAATCGACCAATTCCCAGTAGAGTTAGGCAGTGAAGTCAAAGTGCATTTTGATGTTGAAAGCCGAGAATACAACGGCAAGTACTACACCGATATCAAGGCTTATCGTGTTGATAAGCAACAGGCAGGCGTTGCACCAGCGAAAGATACGGCTGACGATTGGCCTCCATTCACACCAACGGCAGCTACTACTAACACAGTAGCCGAGGACGATTTGCCTTTTTAATAAAACTGAAAATAAAATGAGGACTTTCCACGGCCTCCATGCAATAGACAACCACTTCAACGACGCTAAAGTTTCAAAGACATAGCGTCGTTTTTTTATTTATTTGCGAAATAGGTATCTAGTTTTTCTTTTTTTTAAAGCATAAGAATTAAAATACCCAAAGCACAGCCGCTATACAACCCTGCTTACACTTGCTAGTTTTTTTTAGCTTTTGGCGATAATTTTATTTCAAACGCATTGCCACATTTAGTGGCTAGCAACCAATCATTCAGGGCGATTACACTTTATAATGTTGCTATATAATCTGCACTTGCCACTCATGCAGCATTTCACTCATACATTATAGAGTAGAAGGTATTTTTATGAAATCAATAAAATAAAATAAATTTTAATTTTGTAGTGTATTAACAAAAACATACTTTTGCGTAACTAAATTTTAAAATAATGTCTGACATAGCATCACGTCTCAAAAAAATTATCATTGACAAACTAGGGGTTGACGAAGCTGACGTAACGCCTGAAGCAAGTTTCACTAACGACCTAGGTGCCGATTCATTGGACACCGTGGAGTTGATAATGGAGTTTGAAAAAGAGTTTAATACTTCAATACCAGACGATCAAGCAGAAACAATAACTACCGTTGGTCAGGCTATTGCTTACCTTGAGCAACACGCTAAGTAGTTTTTTTTCTGTAAATTAAGTACAACGCATGTACGTTTAAAATCTATCTTTTATGGAACTAAAACGAGTTGTTGTTACGGGTTTGGGTGCAGTTACACCGATTGGTAACAATGTCAATGAATATTGGCAAAATTTGCTCAACGGCACATCAGGTGCTGCTCCTATAACTCATTTTGATGCAACATTGTTCAAAACTCAATTTGCATGTGAAGTAAAGGGCTTTGATATAAGTCAATATCTTGATAGAAAAGAAGCCCGCAAACTAGACTTGTTTGCACAATATGCCATAGCTGCAAGCGAAGAAGCAATACTAGATGCAGGACTCAACAGCGACACGCTTAATAAAGACAAAATCGGCGTGATTTGGTCCTCAGGCATAGGCGGGATAGGAATATTTGAAAGCGAGGTACGCGACTTCTACAAAGGCGACGG
>JAYVJZ010000244.1:0-2546 GCA_043768865.1 Sphingobacteriales bacterium | reverse complement strand
GGTGTTTGGGGCATTTGTTGTAGCCTAATTTGCTGCATGGCCGGCACGATAAATTTTTAACTTCTACAATATTTATTTCCCCTCCTTCATTTTTCGCATTCTTTATTTGTGTACATTTCGCTCTAATTTTAAAATTTTATAACTATGAAGAATCTAATTTTCTCAGTGCTCAGTGCTCAGTGCTCAAATGCAAATTGCAAAAGCATTTATTAATTAATTTTGTTTTACTTATTTTATTTTTGCAAATGCTAGCCCCACACAAAACCCAAGCCCAGCAACCACAGTGGACGCAAACGTACGATGCCATGCAAACTGAAAAAGCTTATGCTGTATGCAACACTGATGACAATAATTTTTTACTATCGGGCTATACCGAAGCCGAAGGCGCAGGTATGAAAGACATAAAACTTATGAAAATAGATAAGGGTGGCACCGTGCTACAAACCAAAACACTTGGTGGCATACTCGATGATATTGCCTACAACCTTACCCCATGCCGCAATGGTGGCTATGTGGTGTGTGGCCTCACAGCAAACACCGCAGGCAATGGTTTCGATTTTGTAATTTACAATCTCGATAACGACCTCAATATACGTTGGCAACAAAATAAAGGCAATGCCCTGCAAGATGGTGCGTACAAAATTGTACAAACGTATGACAATGGCTTTGTAATAGGTGGATATACCATGACAGGCACAGGAGGTGGCCGCGATTTTTATCTCGTAAAACTCGACTCGCTTGGCAATACAATTTGGGAAAATTATTATGGCGGTGTAAGCAACGAGTATTGCTATGCCCTGTGCGAAGCCACCAACCACGACCTTATGATTGCCGGCAGCACACAAAGTTACGGTGCCGGCAAAAGTGACATATACCTTATACGTACCTCATCGCTTGGTGCCAACCTGTGGGAAAAAACCATTGGCAGCTCCGAAACCGATATTGCCTACGATATAAAACCTGCCGTGTCTACCGCCAACAACGGGCAAAGAGGTTTTTTAATTTGTGGCAAAACAAACGGCCTCGATGGTGCCGATGCTTACGATGGACTACTCCTAAAAATAAATGATAATGGCGACCAAATATTTCGCAACGTATACGGTGGTAGTGGTAACGAATGTTTTTACAGCCTTACCGAACATACCGATGGCAGCATTTTCCTAAGCGGCACTACCAATAGCTTTAGCAATGGCCTCAACGATATTTACATTGTACGCACCGACCACTGGGGCGATGTACTATTTGAAACTATAGATGGCGATGGAGAAAATGACGAAGCACGTGCAAGTGTGATGGACAATGAGGGTAATATTCTTGTGGTGGGGAGCTATGGGCAAACGAGTACAAAACAAATACCTTGGATTAGTTATTTTGAAACAAAATGTGGACGATGGTATAAGCGTATGATGTGGATAAATAATTTATGGTGTTTGACGGATTGTGTAGGCTCACCATCAAATTGTTATCCTGGCGATATTCTTATCAATTCATTGAAGCCTAATTATATTTTAGGCATGGTAAACCATTTAAAAAAAATGAAAATCCGTAAAGTTGCTATTGGCAGGGCTTTCGATATGATTTGCGAAGACATAACAGTAGGCCAATTCGTTTCGCACAAATCACCAGTTGATGGAAATGTAATGCGAACCGCATTGAGCGAATTTATAGAAACAATAAGAAACGATGCTGCAATTGATGAGGTTTATCTTCAAATAAGAAGTATGGAAGATGAAAGATATGCCGGCCAAACCACTTGGACGCACCACATGTATGAATGCGCAAAATTATACAACACCGATGCTGCTTACGCGAACGGGCGTTTCAATGGTATGATTTTAGATTACGAATATGCCGATGGTACTTATGGTGCATTGAGCCCCAAGCCTCCGCTTGCATGCAATGGTTGCAATCCTCTCCGCTGCCAACGTTATTGGATACGTACAGGCTATGCAGCAATGCTGGATATGCTACTAGAAGGTGGCAACATTGTTCATGGTCCTGTCAATTACAATTTTACAAAATTTGGCATGTACTTTCCCGGCTTTGCACAATTTAATTTGTCCGATATTGGTTTATCACCATGTATCGAACCTCAATTTGTAGGAGTACAAGGGCCTACACATCAAGAAATTGCCAATGAACTCGAAGACCCAAAATACCACCTCGATTTTATTAATGTCGAAATGTTTAAGAAGGACGAAGCGGCTGCAAATAGTTGGGATGAAACGGATAGGCCCTACAATTGGTATTTTAATAATTACAGCGGCATTGAAAACTTCAAATACTTTATGGATCATTTGTATTTTTTTGGAAACAATAATAGGAACACAGTTGCCTTAAATCCGATGCTGGGTTTTGCTACAGATTTTTTGGGCGATTATTGTTTAGGAATAAATGAATGGTTAAACAATAACAACCAATGCCCCGACCCCGGAGTTCATTATATTCCCGATATCGAAAATAAACACATAGACCAATTAACACTGTGGACTGTTGATTCTTGGAATGCTAGCAATTTTCCTAATCCACAACCTTTATTCCCATAT
>JAYVJZ010000243.1:0-10815 GCA_043768865.1 Sphingobacteriales bacterium | reverse complement strand
TATAGTGCACTAAAGTTAACAATAATTTTAAATAAAACGAGCGTACAATCTACGTACAATATGCGTTCAACAATTTACAAGAATCAAAATAGGGCCTTTTAAATGCGGCTTACTAATCAGCCACTGAGTTGTATTTAATTATTGAATTGTTCATTTGTAAAACAGTTGTAATTTATCAAATATCATATACACAATTCGATTAGTAGCGAGTTGACCCTGTAACTAAAAATAATAGTCATAAAAAAATGCGTTCTATTTTTCGCTTTGTATTTTATACAAAACGCATACTATACACAATCATTTTGCAATGCTATAGATTACGTAACTGAATTTATAAAATGCAAAAAAATAAATAATGATAATGGAGAGTCGTATGTTTAAAAGCGAGTAGTAACGGTAGATACAGCCTGTTGTTTTGCTAATTCGGTGAACGACAATTTAGGCATCATTGAATATTTATTAATCAATTTTGCCCCTATAATCCTCGCGCTTAATAAAATAAACGACAGGTCATTATTACAAAAAAATATATTGAAAGCTTGATTGTGGACACTTTTTTTTAAGCGTTAATGCTAAATTATTTTAAAAAGACAGCTCGCAATTATTTTCAAAAAGACACGATACGATTTGAAAATCTTTTAGGCATAGCCGGCACTTTTTTTTACATTAAATCAATAAACAAAAAAATAATTATGATGGCAAAATAGGTATCGGTGCTAATCAAATTACTAATAATAGTGCTAAACGCCAGCCAATTGTAGAAGCATTTTGTTTTGATACGGGCGTGTATAATATGCACTCAGAAGGCAGTAACGAATTGCATTTGTTGAACAAGCTATACCTCGGCGAAGACAGCACAGGCAGGCTGCTGAGGGCACAAGGGGCGATGTTTCAAATCATGCAACAAAATAATCATGCAACCCAAATGCGTAAAAACGAATATGAAAAAAAAAACCATTAACTTTTGTTTTACATTTTGAATAAAATAATATCGACTCACTGGGTTTGACTTTGAGGCTTAGGTGTGAGGTTATAGCACTGTTTTAGTATAGTGCAAATCAACAACAATTTTTTTAGCTACTTTATTCTTAAATTTGCAGGCGACAACAAAATTTTATATTCAACACCATTTACCAAACATAAAGAACTCACTCAAACCCCCTGCAACTCAACGATGGCAAAGCGTTACAAAGAAAACAAACAACTCAATTTACCTGCGATAGATCAGGAAATTAACCTATTTTGGAAGGACAATGCTATTTTTGAAAAAACAAACGAACTACGTAAAAACGCACCCCCTTTTGTTTTTTTTGATGGCCCTCCTTCGGCTAATGGATTGCCTGGCATACATCATATTTTATCACGAACGTTGAAAGATATTTTTTGCAGGTACCAAACCATGCAAGGCAAATATGTTGCTCGCAAGGCGGGCTGGGACACGCACGGGCTGCCAATTGAGCTCTCTGTTGAAAAGAAATTAAACATACGCAAAGATGATATTGGTGTCAAAATATCTGTGGAGGATTACAATAAAGCTTGCCGCGAACAGGTGCTTACATTCAAGGACAAGTGGGAAGAAAGCACGCGTATAATGGGGTATTGGGTTGATATGCAAAACCCTTATATAACCTTTGACACTCCTTACATAGAAACGCTTTGGTTTTTGTTGAAGCGATTGTACGATCAACAGTTGCTCTATAAAGGATTCACTATTCAACCTTATTCGCCCGCTGCTGGCACGGGTCTTAGCTCACATGAGCTCAATCAACCGGGCTGCTACAAAACCGTAAAAGACCTCTCGGTGGTGGCTATGTTTAAGTTAAAAAATAGTAGTGCAACCACTTCTACTGCATTGGCATCGATGTTGAGCAAATTTGAAAATTGCTATGCACTCGCTTGGACTACTACCCCTTGGACGCTGCCGTCTAACACGGCATTGACGATGGGCAAAAAAATACGATATTCACTCGTGGAGGCTTGTCATCCTTTCGATGCGTCAAGGGTTTGCGTGTTTATATGTGCTACTGCATTATGCGAAAAGCAGTTCAAAAATTTAGATGTATTAGATGAATCGGACAACGTTATAAATCCAAAAACAATAGCAACCTATCTTGGCGTTGATTTTGAGAACATCACCTACGAGCCATTGTTTGATTATGTAGCACCACAAAGCCCTACAGGCGGGGTTTCGTATAGAATCATAACGGGGCAACATGTAACCACCGAAGACGGGACGGGCATCGTACACACAGCGCCTGCACATGGTAGCGATGATGCTGCAATGATGCACCTGCACGGCATCGGCATGATATTAGCGGTTGATGAAAACGGCAAGTTTGTTGATGCTATTATTGATTTCGCTGGCGAATATGTGAAGGAAGAGTTTTACAATGAAGAAGAAAAATCAGCAATAATAGAAAAATTAAAAAATCGAAACACAGACACGGGCGATGCAGTTATGGACGGGTACAACAGTATTATCAAAAAAATAATTGTGCGTGAAAACAAATATTTGAATGTAAATGAGCGTATCACGTTGCTATTGCAAGAGCGGGGTTTGTTGTTTAAAAAAGAAAAATACGAACACAATTATCCGCACTGTTGGCGTACAGATAAACCCATAATATATTATCCTCTCGACTCGTGGTTTATAAAATCTACAGCACGAAAAAGCGAGATGATACAGTTGAACAAAACCATCAAATGGAAGCCCGAAAGCATTGGTAGTGGCAGGTTTGGGGGTTGGTTGGACAACCTACAAGATTGGAATCTTTCGCGTTCGCGATTTTGGGGTACGCCGCTGCCGATATGGCGAAGCACTGATGGCAACAAAGAAATCTGCATAGGTAGTTGTGAAGACCTATTGCAAAAAGGGTATATAATCGACGTAACAACTATTGCAAAAAACGTAGATGAAAAAACCCGCAACGAACCAAATGCTAAAGATATTTTGAACCAACTAAATGGCGACGAAGCCAGGCTGAATGATTGTTTGCAAAAAATATCGAGTGTACATATAAATGATTTGCACAAGCCGTATATCGACAGAATAGTTTTAAAAGATGAGGACGGAACAATATATTTTCGAGAAAATGATTTGATAGATGTTTGGTTTGATAGCGGTGCGATGCCGTATGCACAAGATTATAATTTTATAAATAAACACAAAGACACACCCGTCAATGCCCACCTGCCGCCACATACAGCTGATTTTATAGCCGAGGGCATCGACCAAACTCGAGGTTGGTTTTATACGCTACACGCTTTGCATACGATGCTTTCTAACGAAGTAGCCTATAAAAATGTAATTAGCAACGGGCACATAGTTGATAAAAATGGGGTGAAGATGAGCAAGCGTTTGGGTAATGTTGTTGATCCTATAGAGACAATAAATAAATATGGAGCCGATGCTACCCGATGGTATTTGATTAACGATTCGCAGCCTTGGGATAGCCTGCGATTCAACCTCGACAGCATCGGAGACGTGCAACGCAGCCTATTTGGCACGCTGTATAACACGTATAATTTTTTCGCATTGTATGCTAATATCGATGCATTTGATTTTAAAGAAGAGTATATAGAAATAAAAAAACGCCCCGAGATAGATCAATGGATTTTATCATCATTGAACACATTGATTAAAAATTGTACTAGTGATTATGAGAATTATGAACCAACAAAAGTAGCGCGAGCGATAGAAAATTTTGTAGATCGCAATCTTTCTAATTGGTACGTACGCCTTTGCAGACGCAGGTTTTGGAAAGGTGAGCTAGCCCATGATAAACACTGTGCTTATCAAACATTGTATGAATGTTTAGAAAAAATAAGTTTGATTATGGCACCGATAGCGCCTTTTTTTAGTGAGTATATTTTTAAAAATTTGAATGAAGTGAGCGAGCGCTATGCAGCTGAAAGCATACATCAATGCACCTACCCCGTTGTACAAAATGTGGCGATAGATGCAGCTCTTGAAGAACGGATGAAACTCGCTCAGGACGTGTGTTCGCTTGTGTTGTCATTGCGTAAAAAATCAAATATAAAAGTACGACAACCATTACAAAAAATGTATGTTCCTATACTTAATCAAGCACGCAAAAATCAATTTGAAAAAATAGCTGAACTCATTTTAAACGAAGTGAATGTTAAAGAAATAATATATTTGAATGCAGATGATAACATCATAAAAAAGAAAATAAAACCGAACTTCAAAGTGCTAGGAAGCAAGCTAGGAGCAGATATGAAGGCAGTAGCAGCATTGATTAATAACATGCAACAAGATGCAATAGCAAGGTTAGAGGTAGAAAAGAAAATTATATTTGAAGACGTCGCAACACAAAAAAAGTATGAAATAGTACTAGAAGATGTGGATATCACAAGCGATGATATACCTGGAATGTTGGTAGCTAATGATGCAGAAAACACGATAGCGTTAGACATAGTTATATCGCCACAACTCAAGCTAGAAGGCGATTCAAGAGAGTTTGTTAATCGCATTCAAAACTTACGAAAGCAACTTAATTTTAATGTACTAGACAAGATAAATATTTGTGTGGAAAAACAATTTGAAATAATTGATGTTATTGAAAATAATCATTCATATATTTGTACTGAAACTTTAACACAAAATATTGAGTTTGTAGAAGTGCTAGTAGATAATTTTGTAGAAGTGGATTACAATGATTCAAAGTTAAAAATTCGATTAACCCTTAACCAATAATAAATTTTTTAAAAATGGCAACAACAGCAAAAAAAGCTCCAGCTCCTAAGGCAGCTCCAGCAAAAAAAGCTCCGGCGCCTAAGGCTCCAGCTAAAAAAGCACCCCCTGCAAAGAAAGTAGTACCTGCTAAAAAAGCAGCACCAGCTAAGAAGGCGGCACCAGCGAAGAAAGCAGCACCAGCGAAGAAAGTAGCTCCTGCTAAGAAAGCAGCTCCAGCTAAGAAAGCAGCTCCTGCTAAGAAGGCAGCTCCTGCAAAAAAAAAATAACAACCGCACCTAAGGCCTCAACAACTCAAGTTGTGGCACCTATTGCAAAAAAAAATCCCATTAAGACTGTGTCTTCAAACAAGGCTCAGTCTTTTTCTATTAACAAAAGAAACAGCCCAACCGATATCAAACCGACCACAACCCCAAACAAATCTAGCAAGGCAATCAACAAGCCCGCAACTAAGCCCGCTGCTAATAAAAAAAGTTTGCCCAATAGCAAAGGTGCTTCAAATACAACACCAAAAAAAGTAGCTACACCACCTGCAACTGTTTCTAAAAACACGAAGGCCCCCAGCGACACAACAAAAACACTGACCAAAGCAAAAACAATAAGCAAAGCGGTGCCTCAAAAAGCAACACCTAACGCCAAACAACTAGTGAAGCCAATTGTAAAAAAATCGGCTATACCTGCACCGATGTCTAAGCCTATTCCGAACAAACCGCCGATACCCGGCAATAAAAAAACCGGCATTCCTTATCTAACTAACCTGCCAAGAACCATAGACGATATAGATACGTTGAAGCCTAAAATAAAAGTTACACCTAAAATAGAAGTAACCGAAGATCACCCCAAAGAAACGAAGATTGTGATACCCTCGTCGGCAAGCATAAAGACAACAGCAGCTATCAAAATAAAAATGCCTGACGCATTGAAAAAAAGCAATTACAGTGATTTAGAGTTATCTGAATTTAAAGAACTTATACAAGATAAGTTAACGGCGTCGCGCAGTGAATTGAAATACCTACAAGAACAAATACTACAAACAGCCTCTGATGATGATAGCAAATATATGGGTCTAGAAGATGGTGTTGGCACGAATGAAAAGGAGGGGCTGCACAACATGGCTTCACGCCAAATAACGTATATACAACATCTAGAAAATGCGCTGATACGCATCGAAAACAAATCGTACGGGCAGTGTCGTATAACTGGAAAATTAATCCCTAAAGAACGCCTAAGAGCTGTGCCACACGCTACGTTGAGCATAGAGGCTAAAGAACAACTTGCTAAGAAATAATAGACATGACGTTATCTCGCAAATCAATCGCCTTTTTCACCGTTGGCATGTTGTTGCTACTCGACCAAGCTAGCAAAATATACGTAAAGCTGCACATGATGGAACACACCGGCATACCTGTATTCGGTGATTGGTTTCAGATATTTTTTATAGAAAACGAAGGCATGGCATTTGGCATGACCCTAGGCGGCACGTTCGGCAAGTTGCTGCTTACGAGCTTTAGGCTTGTTTTTTCTTCCTTCATTATTTATTTTATTTATCGACTAGTAGTAGAACAAAAGCCTAAATTTTTTATCTTTTGTTGCTCCCTTATTTTGGCCGGTGCATTAGGCAATATCATCGACTCTATTTTTTATGGAGTGATTTTCAGCGATAGCTCAGGTCGCATAGCTGAGTGGCTGCCTGCTCAAGGCTACAGTTCGTGGCTGCACGGACGTGTGGTGGACATGCTTTATTTTCCTCTCTTTTCTGGTATCTATCCCGATTGGGTTCCTATCGTCGGCGGCGACGAGTTTGTGTTTTTTAGTTTTATATTCAATATAGCAGATGCAGCTATAAGCATTGGCATAGCTTGTCTTTTATTTTTTCAGCGCCATGTGTTCACTGAAACACAACCTACACAACTAGATCCTATCGCAGGTAATGCTACGAACATTGAAGGGGAGATATAATTTATTTTTTGATAAATTAACCCTTTCAAAGCCCACTATATTTTGTATAAAATATTTTAAAAGCCCACTGCTTTGTGCCAATTTATTTTATAATAATGCACTGTCATATTTTCTTATACCCCTACCAGTTGAATTTGTTTATTGAATTTAATTATCAAAAAACAGCTGCTAAAAATCAACTATAATTTTATTTTTGATTTATTTCAATTTAATAGAATAAAATACCAGGCAACAAGCAAAACGAAACCATGCGTTATTGAATGTGTAATAGCCGTCAATCAAAAAAAATATACCGTATTTACGCAATTAATAACTTAAATTTGTGCTTGAGTTAGATATCATGCACCTTTTTTTATTGATTCACCTTCAAACATAATCATACCTTGGACACGCGACGTTTTTTTACTACCAACGATGAAGCACTTATCATAGAGGCTATTCGCGCAGCCGAGCTCCGCACTTCGGGGGAGATACGCTTGCACGTTAATGATGAGCACAAAGGTGATTTTGACACCTTTGCTAAAATGATTTTTGATAAATTGCAAATTCAAAACACAGCCCAACGCAACGGCATTTTGTTTTATTTAGCTATAGAAACCAAACGCTTTGCTATACTAGGCGACATAGGCATTCACGCCAAAGTAAACGATGAATTTTGGCACACCCTAGCCACTGAATTAGAACAAGAATTTAGAAAAAACAACTACTGCCAAGGCCTTATCAATGCTATAAGCAAATGCGGAGAGCTGCTACAGGAGCACTTCCCAACCCTCGCCGATAATCCTAACGAACTATCCAATGATATTAGCTATGAATAACATAAAATGGATAGTAATATTGCTGCTGCTGTTAGTGCACCCCAAAGCGCCACTCAAAGCACAAGCGTACGCATTTCCTGAACGGCCCGCCAACACCCGCTTTGTAGAAGATTATGCCCAAATAATAGACGCCACAAGCAAGCAGCAACTCGAAACTATATTAGTCGCCTACAACGACACCTCAAGCACCCAAATAGCCATCGTAACGGTTGACACACTCTATGGCTACGATGTCAGCCAATATGCCTTCGAGCTTGGCGAAAAGTGGGGCATCGGCGACCGCAAAAAAGACAATGGCATATTGATATTAGTGGCCCCAAAGCAACGCCGAATGACTATCGCCACCGGCTACGGCACAGAGCATAAAATAACCGATATATTTGCTAGAATGCTGATAGAAAATGACGCCAAGCCCAACTTCAAAACCGGGAATTATGGTACAGGATTACTATTGGTAGTACAACACCTACAACAACAACTCGTCGGAGAATACAAAGGCAATGGCAGCCCTAAAAGCAAAGGCAAAGGCGGTAGCTTTTTACTTTTTATTATACTTTTTATACTAATCATAGTCTTCATATCGTTCAAAAACCGAAACAATAACCACTTCGGTGGCGATCATTGGACTGGCGGCGGCACATGGACCGGCGGTGGCTACTCTGGCGGCACATTCACTAATTGGGGCGGTGGCAGTAGCGGCGGCGGCGGCGACCTATGGGGCGGCGGGCGAAGCTTCGGCGGCGGCGGCTTTGGCGGCGGCGGGGCAAGCGGCAGCTGGTAAAAAAAATCTGAAACTAAAAATCTCAACAGACACGACAACCAACATGATACAAATAATAGGCGAAGGCATAGTAGCGGGGGTGCTTGTATCGATATCTGTCGGTCCCATTTTTTTTATGCTTCTCGACATCAGCATCAACCGTGGCTTTCGCAATGCACTCATGTATATACTCGGCGTTTTCATTAGCGACATCATCATGGTCTGCATCCTACAAGCAGGGCTGTTTGAAACGTTACAAAAAACCCCCCTCTTCAAAGATAATTTTTACCTTATCGGTGGTGGTCTGCTCTTCATTGCCGGTATCGGTCGGCTAGCTTATCTACTCATCACCCCAACTAAACCGCACACAACCGAAACCCAAATAGACTCCAAACGCACCTACTCAAGCTCCCTTCTTCAAGGATTTATAGTCAACAGCATGACCCCCACCGTGTTTTTGTTTTGGCTCGGCATGGCCACTCTCCACTCACAACGCAGCTATGCCCTCGTCCACAATTCGTTGCTTATATTTTACCTCACTATCATCGCCACCGTCATCGTCCTCGACATCGTCAAAGCCTCGCTCGCCACACGCCTCCGAGCCCTACTAGACGCAACGATGGTCAAACGTCTCAACCTCGCTCTCGCTATCATCATCATGCTACTCGGCGGCCGTATGTTGCTACTCGGTCTCAACATCCTTTAGCGCGTGCAACCCATTTATATTTTGTAAAAAAATATAATTAAAATCCTGTAGGCGTGTCCTCGCTTGCCACATTGGCTTTTAATCAAATGAATTGGGCAAGCTCGGTTGGGGCCTTGGTTCCCGCTTTTTTATTTATTGAAAATACAATAAATAAAAGGAACTACTCTTCAGCCCCTCATGCTAGCCCCTCATGCTAACCCCTCTTGCTAACCTTATAGGCGGGGGCTAGTGCACCCTAGCAGATAGTACCCCCCTGAACACAATCAACTCAACGCCTCCCTCCCAATCAATCAACACCACTAGCCTCTTCCACTTTGCTACCTACTCAGCTACCTACTCAGCAAACTACAATCAGCAGTGCAGCATTCAATTTTTTTTGAAGATTGATTAGCCCAATTTATACTGTATTATTATCAAAGTTGTAGTAGTCATTGCATCAGCTCTCTATGCTTCTCTACTAGCTGCGATTGTTAACTGTGCTAGTGCTTTTTGTAAAAACATCACAAGCACTTTTCTGCCATTGTTAGGCAATACCAAACAAGTGATTTCCTTGTTGAAACGCTGCTAGGCAGGGGCAATTTTTTCGTAAAAATTCGTAGTGAACTCTAGTTGATTTATATTCTATTACAACCTAAATAATAAGACTAAAATTATGCGATTTTCAGTTTTTACGAGGTCAGGTCGCCAGCTAGGGTCTAACGGTGTTGTAGTGTATCCTGTTTGAGACGTTACGCCACCTCTCCCTGAGAAATAGGGCACACTTGCTTGCCTGCGAACATATTCAAGCCTAAAAGTAAGATTGTTAGTGGGCATAAAATCTAAATTTGTTGAGCAATCCCAACCTTCAAATTGGTCGCCGATATTGGCACTAAACGGAAATGCACCTGCCGTTTGAGTTGGGTCTGTTGGGTTCGGTAGTGGACTCGCCTGTCCGGTCGGATAAAGCACTAAATAGCGTCCCGGGTTTTTCATTAAACCACCGCCAAATGTCCATGCCAATTTGTTTTTAGCAAACCAAATTCTATTATAAAACATGGCACTTGCAAAGTATTGAGCGGGTCCCTTAGTACTATCCTTGTTAGAAAACCCATTCACACCACCCCCTTTTTCAAATCCAATATCTCCGGTCAATGAAAATGCCATTTTAGTAATTCCATTTGAGTTTGGTTTGTTATGATAACGCCATAAGACGCTGTTATCAGAGTGAAAGCGTTTGCGTTTTGGAATGCCTGCTGCGTCTGTGCCGTAGTAGTTATTCGTTAGTATTTTAAAATTGTTATTTGGACAATAAGTAATATTTCCACCTACGCCGGGCATAGCATTATATCGGCCATAACTTTGCCATCCATTGATAATCCAGGGTTCAATTTTTAAATGCTTAGTAGGGAATATTTGTATCCTCAATCCATTGAAATACCAAGGCGTGTTGTCGGAGGTGAAAGAGGCCTGGTACTCCCAGTTTTCGGCTTGATAATATGAATTTAAACCAATATAAGACATGAACATACCGGCGTCTATGTTGATGCCATACCATTTTTTGATGTGATACCCTGCATAGGCTTCGCTCAAATAACGGTACACATTGGCTAATTCATACTGCCCTCGATAAGCGCTAAAATCATTTCTAGGTACAACAGTAGAACGGGTGCCGAATTGCGTCATTATCCTTGCCCTCGCTCCGTTGTATTCAAAATCACCGCCTAAGTGAAGGGCCGAAACTTGCACTTCGTTGTTTCTTGCTAGTGCAGTCGAACCAACCACTGTGTTGTCATTGGGGTTGTTGAACGAGTGCGTATAATTCACATCTAATAAAACACTTGGGGTGAAGTGTTTCATGTTTTTGAATACAGAACTGTCG
>JAYVJZ010000242.1:0-6723 GCA_043768865.1 Sphingobacteriales bacterium | reverse complement strand
AAAAAATGCTATATTAATAAATCACTATTATCCAATATAACAATAAAAACCCACTTTATGATTTTTGAAACTGTTTCTATATAAAAGCAAGATTCAAGTTATAAATGCAACTTTTTGATTAAAAATACATAAATTTTTTTAAATTATAGATAGGAAAAACCTAATACAATTGCGACATTTGGTTGGTTGAAGTATCCTGCCTATATAAAATTTATTATACTTTATATAAAACAAGATTTGTTACTTTTTTTATTTATACCTGCCGGCATTTGCTAGCTATTAAATTAGTTGTAATAGGAGATTTCTATTATTTAATCAAAAACTTTTCAATTGTTATAGGTGTAGTCGCTGCACTTATTTTACAAAAACAACATTGCTTTCTTTGTGCTTTCATATCAGAATATTAAAAAAACTTGTTCGTAATTTATTGCTGATTATTGAGGCTGCTGCGTATTTACAACCGCTTTGTATTTGATAAAAAAATCGTAACTTTGTCAAAAATATAGTATAATTTATGTCTTTAGAAAATGAAATAATGACGGCTCTCACAGCAGCTATGCGTGCAAAAAATGAGGCTGCCCTGCGAGGACTTCGTGCTATCAAATCAGCTATTTTGCTAGAAAAAACAAGTGGTGCAGGCGACAGTATAGCACCTGATATTGAATTAAAATTATTACAAAAACTCGTAAAGCAGCGTCGAGAATCGCTCGACATTTATCAAAAACAAAATCGAACTGATTTGGCTGAAAAAGAAATTGAAGAAATAGCAATTATAGAATCGTTTTTGCCAGAACAATTGAGCGACGAGGCGGTAGGAACGCAGTTGCAAAACATCATTAGCGAAGTGGGTGCTACTAGCATCAAAGATATGGGAAAAGTAATGGGCTTGGCCACCAAACACTTTGCTGGAAAGGCTGACAGTGCTACTGTTGGGCGGTTATTGAAGGGGCTTCTCAACGGGTAGTTTTGGGTTTTTATTTTTAATTATATACTTTTTTTGCCTAATTCATGCTCGACTTAATCGTTATTATACTTTTTTTTATTTCATTTTATAAAGGCTATCGAGACGGCATCATCAAATCGTTGCTTACGCTAGTGGCATGGGTAGCGGGGGTTGCGATAGCTGCCAAATGTACTGACTATGTTAGCCAATATGTAGTGGTGCAGCTAGGTTACAACGCACGGTGGATACCGTTTGCCGTGTTTAGCGGTTTGTTTATACTCACTAACACGGTTATGTATTTGTTGATTAACCTTTTAGAAAAAATAACTGAAAAAATAAAAATAGACACGCTCAATCACTTAGCTGGCGGGCTATTGAGTGCTACGTTGATGGTTATATTGATGAGTACTTTTTTGTTTTTTGTAAACGAAGCTGGCTTGCTAACAGAATATCGCAAGCGCCACTCGTGGACATACGGCCACATTGCACCTATAGGGCCTGCTGTGATTGCGTTTGTAACGAGCCACATAGGCGATGGCAAGGACGTTTTTAATCAAATTAAATTGCGTTATGACCGTATCGAATTGCCTACTAATATAAAAAATTAACTTAAATATATGTTACCTAACACTATCGGCATAGGCACTATCGTAAGCCACCCTGACTATGGCAAAGGGGTCATAGCAAGCATTTCGCTTAGCAGTTATTATATTGTATTTGCGGACAAGGGGCCGACTGAAATCATGAAAGACTACGACCGCCTTGAGTTGATAGAGGCTATTAATCAAAGCAAGCAAGGCTTGGTCAGTTGGGAAGAAATCGAAAAAGTGGTGCATTCAGCTATTCGCGATTTCACAGACATACAGGAGCGTGTGCCGCTCGGTCATAAATGGATAAACGGCAAGCTAGCGCTGCATCCTAGCGATAGTCAATTGAAACCTTATGAACTGCCAATAGAAAAATTTTTTAATAAAATAGTCATGCTACGTGACCGCCTGCGGGTAATGGAACAAAAGATTAACGCCCATAAAGTATTAACACAAGAGGAGAAAATAGATCTGCAACAATACATCAGCAAGTGTTATGGCAGCCTCACTTCGTTCAATATTTTGTTTAGGAACGAGGTGGAAAAATTTGTAGGAGAAGGGGGTACTAATTAGGCTGTAGGCTCCTTACTTATTAACACAAAACAGTATAATCAATGGAGTGTATGCGTTTTACTTATATGCAATATTAAAAATAGTTGCGTATTTTTGTACTATGAAAAAAATGGTTTTAGTACTTTTATTTTTTATAACCGCTACGCTAGTGCAAGCCCAATGCCCGATGTGCAAATTGGCTGCAGAGAGCAACCTAAAAGAAGGGGGCGACAAGGGACTAGGGCTCAACACGGGCATATTGTACCTGCTCGCAATGCCTATGATTTTCGGCGGGCTAGTAACGATAGTTGTAGTGCGGCAACACCGTCAGGACCGCAAGGCAATAGCACTTGAGAGTAGCACGAAAGCATCGCTTAACTAGCTACACTTCACCACAGTTGCTTTTGAGATGTAACCCCTAGATTTTGTTCGTTCATCACTTCTTGTGCACTTTCTTACTATTTTTTGATTTGTACTAAAAAATAACAGTAACTTCGTTGCATCGATTTGATTTTCAAACAATAACCCCATTTTATGATTAAAAACATTGCCGCAGTCATTGTCATCTACATTTTAACGTGTGTGCTTTGGGCCATTTTAGGTAGTTCAATATTTTTGCGAAGCGAAGGGAGCAACTCTTCATTAAAAACCCGAGTAGAATCACTATGGGGTACGAGTCAGCTACAACGTGCACCTGCGTTGAGTTTTGACAAATGGGGAAGCCAAACCACGCAAAAGTGGAATGAAAAAACGCAAGCCTACGACAATGTAATTGAACCTACAATTGTGCCCGAATACATACCGCTTGAGAGCAGTGATATCATCGTAAAACTTAATTTAGATTACCGCAAAAAGGGCTTGAATTGGTACAGCACGTACAAGGTAAATTTTTATGCAAAATATGCTATTAAAAATAATGCCGATACGGCACGTAGTTTGAAGTTGAATTTTCAATTCCCGAATCCTAACAACACCTACGACAATTTTGTTTTTAAAATAGATGCCGATACGACCAAAGACATCAAAATAGAGAATGGTATGATAAACGAAACGGTGAGGTTGGCTCCGGGCGAGCAGCGCCTGCTTACTATATCCTACAATACAAACGGACTTGAAGAATGGCGATACAATTTTGGCAGTGAGGTCAATCAAGTTAAAAACTTCAATATGGAAATGACCACCGACTTTGCTCGAGTCGATTTTCCTGATCAGACGATCTCGCCTAGCAAAATAACAAGCGATGAAGGTAGTTCGACATTGAATTGGGATTTTGGCAACTTGCTCTCAGGCGTAGAGATAGGCGTAACTATGCCCGAGCGGCTCAACCCCGGCCCATGGGCAGGCAAGGTTACTTTTTTTGCTCCTGTGTCGTTGTTTTTCTTTTTCTTTTTAATGCTTTTGATCACAGCTATCAAAAAAATAGAACTTCACCCGATGCATTTTTTCTTTATGGCAGCTTCGTTTTTTAGTTTTCACTTATTGCTCGCTTATCTCATCGACCACATCAATATTCACGTTGCCTTTTTGATATGCTCTGTCGTGTCAATAGGCTTGGTAGTGAGCTATTTGAGGTTGGTAGTGAGCAACTCTTTTGCATTCAGAGAGGTGATTATTATTCAGTTTATATACCTAGTGTTTTTTAGTTATACGTTTTTCTTTGAACGCTATACCGGCCTGAGCATTACTATTTTAAGCATCGTAACCCTGTTTGTGGTCATGCAATTGACAGCACGTATCAATTGGCGTGATGTGTTTGGAATTTCGCAGAACAAAGACACTGAATATTACCGCAAAATGATGCAACAATATCAACAGCAAAACACGCCTGACCACCAAATTCCTAAAAATCCTCCAACAAATATCCCACAATAGAAACAAATAAGTTGGCGGATAAAAAAATATATCGTACTATTGCACTCCTTTAGTAAAACACAGATGTGTATTATTAACGGTCGGATAGCTCAGTTGGTAGAGCAAAGGACTGAAAATCCTTGTGTCGACGGTTCGATCCCGCCTCCGACCACACCCACACCCATTAATTAAAATTTACTTTTGTTGATGGGTTTTTTATTTTATCATGCCCTCCGCCACTGCTCACCTCAGCTGCCATTATTCCCACTGCTTACCATTGCTCAAACTCAACTATATCTTGCTTCGTGTAGCTTGGCATCAGCCTGAGCTCGATGCTCAATGTCAAGCCTGCCCTATGGTGTGTATATACTTTTTTGATTATATTGTAAGGTGCAACGATACTAATCAATAGTAGTTTTATTTATAGGCCCACATCAAAATCGGAGTTTTCGATTGGTCTATTTGAGCTTGTAAATACATAAAGAAAACATCGCTCGTCATCGGGCAACCGTAGCTTGTACAGATATAAAAACTGTCTTCCACCTCGGGCACGCAGGCATGAGCGTGAAACACAATGGCCCGCATAAAGGCGTTGTTGTTAGAGGGGTCGAGCCCATGCAACTTATAGCTCGTTCCCCACGCCCCTTTGTATTTCGTTCCGATTTTATACCGCCCCAGGCTAGTACATTGACTGTTGTTCACATTGCTAAACTTCGGGTTGGAATAATTATTTGCAAAATCAGTACAGTCGCCGTGCGCCACCAATCCTTGTTTAATAACCTTGCCCGTTAGCAGATTTATTAAAAACATTCGATTCAGATACGACGGCCGTGAGTAGTCTATCATCAGCGCTATCTGTGTGTTGTAGCCATTTGCTTCGGCATACCGCTTCAACTCTATACTATTGCTTATTAAAACTACATTGCGTTCTTTGACAAACCCATCGAGTATTCGTTTTTTTTCTTCGGCAAATGTCGGCTGGGGTGGGCGTTCTTTTTTGAACTTTTTATTGGCTTGCCCCGCTGCTACTGCGGTTAGTAGTAGTATCCACGTTGCTGTTAATAATAGTTGGCGTGCGAGCGATTTTATTTTAGTATGAAATATCACTTGTGTTGATTTAAAAATATAACTATGTTATCACAATAAAAAGTATGCCTAATTCATTTTTTTGAACAAAAGGGTTTATATTAGTTTAAAATTATTTGGATGTTGCTTATCAATAGCAAATTTTCATTTAATGATTTAAGGTTAAATGAGAGCCCCGCATTTATGTGGGGTTATTTTAAAAAAAACATTTATTTTTTACCATTTGTATTTATACGAAATCGTTGTAACCCAATCTATACTAGGGTTGTATTCGTTGTGTGAGTATTGATTTACTCCCCCTAGCTCTATGCTTTGTTGCTTGTTGAAGTAGTAAGTAGCGGCTACTGTGTAGCGGGTCGTTAGTAGTAGTGGCGGTTTTATTTCATAAAAAGTCTCTGCAAAGCACCCGATACTTATTTTTTTTGAAGTTTGACAATCGGCACCTGCTCCTACTCTCAGTTGGCTATCGAGGGTTTTCAACGTGCTACTTTGCGGTATGTCGTTCCATTGTTGCTGCCAACGTAGGCGTGCATTAATTGTTATTTTTTTGCTAAGAAAATGCGTGTATTTGGTTGTTAGCATGTACCTAAGGCGCTGCGAGTAGCTGTTCTCTAGTTGCTGCTTGTTCGCATACCGCAGGGCCAGCGTTACGTCTATACGTTTTGATAGTTTATACTGATACCCCAATTCGGTGAATATATTGCCTGCTTCGGTGTAATTTTCATTCAACCGTACCTCCTCGCTCAATAAAATACTATTTTTTTTGTTGATTTTTTTTTGAATAGTTACGCTTATCCACGAGCCCGCATCATGCACCTGTGCTTGGGTTTGTGAGGATACTATACCGACAAAGCCCAAAATAAAAAACCATGTTACTTTCATTGATTCGAAAATAAGTACTATTAAATTATTCGTAATAATAAATCTTAACTAATGCAATATCTTTTAAAAAATCAACTTTTACGATACTGATACGATGGATTTTAAGCCCTGTTCTAGCTATCAAATCCTCTATCAACAGGCTTTGATTTTCGGGTCGTATCATTTCTATTTTATCGTATTGTATGTTCTTAGACGACTCCCGTTTGATGATCAAATTGCTCTCTAATAGCAACGTAAACAATATAACTAACGTATTATAAAACAAAATCTCTTCCCAACCACCTTTCGTAACGGCACTCATTAACCCAACGGCAATAACTATGAACAGGTAAGTCATGTCGCGTTGTGTTATATCCTCCGTGCGATACCTCATAATGCTAAACACTGCAAACAATCCAAACGCCGCTCCCATGCTGAGTTCTACTTTGTTCAACAAGTAGGTGATGAAAAAAATCATAAGGTTGAACATGAAATACGTAAATACAAACTCGCCTTTGCGATAGATGCGATAATGCACAAAACGAATCAAGATAAGTGAGGTTACTAAGTTTATTATTAATCTAATAAAAAACTTGTCGGTAATTTGAAACTCAAAACTATTGAGTATTTGTAGTAGTGTCATTGGTTTTAAATTTTGAAATGTAGTTTAGTTTTGGTTTAAAATTATTGCGTTTTAGGTGCGGATATATAATTGCTATGCCCATGCAATACTTGCTGATGCTGTATTCACGTATGTGTAAGTCTTTCAATATTTGCACTGCCGGAGAGTGTACATTGCCCCCCACTTTCACCTCCATTATTACTAGGTTGCCAAAGGCCACT
>JAYVJZ010000241.1:0-3452 GCA_043768865.1 Sphingobacteriales bacterium | reverse complement strand
TGAATTTGAAAGTGTTGCTATTCCGACAATTTTAAAATATAATGGAAAACTTTTATTGAGAGTTAGACCAACAGAAAATAATTTCATAGAAAACCATATTGACAAGCCCTATGAAATTCATTTGGTAGAATTTGAAGCTCAAAAAGACTTTGACAACTTTATGAAAGACGAAGAACGAAAGAAGTTTTTACATTTAAAAGAACAGTCCATAAAGACATCAATTTTAATAGAAGGAACGAAACTATAACAAACAAAAACAACGAACCGCTAACATTTAGCCGTATAGACGAAAGCCCCCCTGCATCTTAGCAAACGAGGGGCTTTTGTCTATACGGTGTTCAGCGACACCGGCTATGGGTATCGTCAAAATTGGGTGGATTTGAAGGGGGGGGGCAGTGCTTAATTGCTTAGGTGTAATAGTAAGTTTCTTTTATTTATTGGCTGTTGTTTAACTATAAGTGTATACGTTTGTATATTTTATTTTCTTCACAAAAAGCAATAGTGCCCCTACCCAAAATTGAGCATACTTTTTTTTCATACCTTTTTGTTTGTTATTGCGATTCCGATTACTATCGGAAGAAGCAATCTTTATTGTTTTCATTGCTTGGGTATTTGTTTAAGTGGCGAGCCTCGGTTGCGGAGGTCATTTACATTTATCATTTTGCCATTTATATATTTGTATGAATTTAGTAATTGCAACTTTCCTGTTTTGCAAACAGGGCAAATTGTAATGTCGATTCCCGTGCGTTGCATTACTTGTATGTGCAGTGGTACGGTTACTTTTGGTGGTGGTGGTGGCAGTTGTAACTGTGTGTGTATACGTTGTAGTCGCTCTGTTTTACCTCTATGGCAAAGGAAGCCGGCATGGCGTATGCGCACAAAGCGATGTGGCAATATGTGTTGCTCAAACCTGCGCACAAACTCAGCGTGGCTTAGTGTCATAACCTTTTGTCTATCATCATCGTTATAATCTTTATATTTGAAAGTGATATCGTTATGGCCAATGTGTAGTATACGATGTGCAGTAATTGCCACCTTGTGCGTGTAGCGACCAATGTATTCTATCACCTGTGCAGGTCCTGCAAATGGTGCTTTGGCATATACATTCCATTTTTTTTTGCCAACAATATTTACTGTAGTTTCGTGTGCTTGCACATCAGCCACTTTTATTTCATTTGTTGCAATGTGCTTACCCATTTGCTTGAGCAAATAGCCTTTGTATATTTTTGCAAGGCTGCCATCGGGAAATAAAAATTTGCCATTAGCACGCTTTTCTTTCACCCACGTTTGCTGTGCGCTTATGCCACCACCCGTTACAATGCAGTGCACATGGGGGTGGTAGCCAATGTCTTGTCCCCACGCCCCGTTACAAATTTTCATGAATCGCTCTTGTATATTTGCAGAATGGAATGGTATTATATTTATGTATTGTATAGTTTGAAGGACAAAATGCTTTACACTGGCTATTCGAGTGATTTAAAAAAAAGATTAAATCAACACCAGCAAGGAGCGGTTTTTGCAACTAAATATAGGCTGCCCTTAAAACTTATTTATTCTGAAGCTTGCTTGAATAAAGCTGATGCAATAGCGCGTGAAAAATATTTGAAATCGGGCATGGGTAAGAGATACTTGAAAACCAGGCTGAAACATTATTATGAAAATTTGTAACGGGGCACGTATGCAATACACTTATGATACCTGGCTTGGCACCCATCCATTTATTATCAGCCGATAATTTATTTATCGCATAGTGTGCAGCCTCAAAAAGTAGTGCATACATAACGCGCATATTGCCCATGGTTATGCTGCGCAATTCTTGCGGCAACGTAAACACTACATGAAAATATGTGGTAGGCAACAACTCATTCATACGCTCCTGTATCCATTGCTCTCTGCGCATGCCACCACAATTGGGGCAATGCCACCTCGCACTTGCTGGCCCAAACATGCACTGCATCTTTGTCCTACAACTATGGTATTGCTGATGCACTATTGCACATGCAGCGTTGTTACATTTAAATTGATGCACACCTATGCCGGCAGTATGGCACTTGCTCAACTTATCAAATGCTGCACGACTATACACATTGAATGCGCTTATACTGGTGTGTTTAAATATTTTTTGTTGCAACAACTGCCGCCTCTCACACAGACTTTGCTGCGGTTCCATCTGGGGGTATTTGCAATTGGCGCATAACATCTAACGGTGACTGTATACCAAGCTGCGTGTGTTTTTGCAAATGCAAATACACCATCGTAGTTTCTATCTTGCTGTGACCAAGCAAAGTTTTTATTACATGTAAATTGCTGCCATTGTTAAGCATGTGTGTAGCAAAGCTATGCCGCAAGGTGTGCGCTGTATATGGCTTATCGCCATAGCCTGCCTTGGCCATGGCACTATTTACCACCTCCTGCATGCTGCGCACATGCATCGCTTTTTTGGTTTGTTTACTTGTAAATAAATATTCGGCAGGTCGCCCGGCTTCTACATAATATTTGCGCAAGTGCGGCAACAAGTCATCGGGTAGCAAAGTGAATCGGTCTTTGCCCCCCTTGCCTTGCACTATTTTTATACGTTGGTGGGCGCTTTCAATATCTTGTATTCGCAAGTTTGTAACTTCACTTATACGCATTCCACAGCCATAGAGCAAGCCTATCACACAATACTCCTTTAAGGTGAGTGATGCCGAAATTAATTTGAACACTTCCTGCTCCGTCATAATGTTAGGGAGTATAAATTGCTTTTTGGGATAGAGATTACTCGGAACAATGTAGGGCGAAGGCATCACCCGCTTAAAAAAAAACTGCATGCTTGAGCAACACTCCTGCATTTTGCTCGACCTACTTTATGCACATCTTTTATGTACAATAAATAATCCTCTATGGTCTCTTGCCGAATACTTACAACCGGTAAATGATTGTAATGCTTAAATAGCAATGCCATCTCATTTACATAACTCTTTACACTACCTGCACCATATTCCTTGATAGTCATGGTGCGGTGCATTTTTTCAATCCACTCTTGTGCCTCGGCACTCAACGGCTTTTTGCCAATTTCATTTTTTTGCATTTCTTTGTTTTTTAAAATTAAGCATGCGAGATAGTGAATATAATTTGAGTGACGTTCACCGTAGGTGTTGCTTGAACAGCACATTTGCAATAGGCGGGGTTTCGTGCTCCGTCTCGCCTGAGGCGAGATGGTAGCCGAAAGTTTTGTGCTCCACATAAAGTTCAGTGGTAAAAATCCTGCCTATTGCAAATCTGTAAAACGTTGGGCGTAAGCAAAAGAGACTTCACGATTAGAAGCCATCAGACAATTATGAAAAAAATAAACTCACAATATTATAGGCAATATTTTATTCTCTTTTCAGTATGCTTAGTTTGGCTTACAAGCTGCAGTCAAACACATATCCGTGACACAAACTATAACTACTCAATCCCAAAACTTTTAA
>JAYVJZ010000240.1:0-17192 GCA_043768865.1 Sphingobacteriales bacterium | reverse complement strand
AAGCACTTAGTTAGAAAATTGAGCAGAGCCAAATTTGAACAACTAACAGATAGCCTCGTTAAGCGAACCCTCGAGCCATGCAAACGTGCAATGAAAAACGCTGGCTACACCAATGCCGATATTGACGAAGTTATATTGGTAGGAGGCTCGATACGCATACCTAAAATTCAAGAAGTTGTAGAACAGTTTTTTGGTAAAAAACCAAGCAAAGGCGTTAATCCTGACGAAGTAGTTGCCGTAGGTGCAGCTATACAAGGTGGTGTACTCACAGGCGAGGTGAAAGATGTTTTGCTGCTAGATGTAACTCCACTGTCGTTGGGTATCGAAACTATGGGCGGCGTATTTACCAAATTGATTGAATCAAACACAACTATTCCAACTAAAAAATCTGAAACCTTTTCTACCGCTAGCGACAATCAACCCGGCGTGCAGCTCAATGTGTTGCAAGGCGAACGCTCGATGGCACGAGACAACCGCTCGCTTGGTACTTTCAACTTAGAAGGAATACCGCCTGCTCCTCGAGGCATTCCTCAAATAGAAGTTACGTTTGATATAGATGCGAATGGAATTTTGAAAGTGTTCGCTAAAGACAAAGCAACTGGCAAAGAGCAATCGATACGCATAGAGGGAACGTCAGGGCTTGACAAATCAGAGGTGGAACGCATGAAAAACGATGCTAAAATGAACGAAGAAAGTGATAAACGTGAGCGTGAAAAAGTGGACAAACTCAATCAAGCAGAAACGTTGATATTCCAAACAGAAAAGCAATTGACTGAGTATGGCGACAAAATACCTGATGAACACAAAGTAACGATCAACAGTTGTGTTGAACAGTTGAAATCGGCTAAAGATTCGAGCGATATAGGAGCTATAGAGACTGCAATCAATGCATTGAACGCCGCTTGGCAGACAGCTTCGTCTAAAATGTACGAAGGCGGAGCCCCTGGGCAAGAGCCTAATCAAGAACAAAGTCAAGAACAAAATAATGATAATAACAACCAAGATGGGGGTACGCAAGCAGAAGAGGCTTCGTATGAAGAAGTTAAGTAGTGTAAACTAGCACCCATTCATCAGTATAAAGGTATTCTAGTTTTATCTCTTGATGAAGATTAAGCAAGCAAAAGGTACTCGAAAGAGTACCTTTTTTATTTAACATATCGGGTTGGTATTCATGCAGTTGTATATGCTTTATAAAATCAACTTTTTTCTTACCGTACCATTTATATATTGCTTCTTTGGCGGCCCAGCAGAGTGTTAAATGTAAAATCTCGTCGGAGGTATCAATAAAAGATAATTCAGTAATTGATAAAAATTTAGTCGATATAGCTTTTACTTTTGGTTCAAAAGTTTGAATATCAATACCACAATTATTATTCGACAACAATATAGTTAAAATATTTTTTGTATGTGAAATAGACAAATACTTCCCAATCGACGGCTTAAAATAAGGCTTACCGTATTCATCTTTGACAATGCTAAAATTTTGATTAGGAAGCAAATGACTCAATAGTATAGTTGTGCTTGATACGGTATCGAATTTGCCAAACTCATCTTGTTGCATGACCAAAGTGGCTATTCTCATCGAGTTGTTTAATTTTACTAATTGAAAAACAGACATAATAAAAAGTTAGAATTATATTTGCGAATATACTTATGATAGTAGAGAAAAAAAATCATCTTACCGGACATACCAACAGTGTGTATGGGTTGTATCAAACTAGCTGTGAAAACTTCATCAGTGCAGGTGGCGATGGTAAAATAGTTGAGTGGAATATCAACAATGACACTACATCAAAATTGCTCGCTTCTCACAATGAACAGTTATTTTGTTTGATTATGTACGACGACAAAATCCTGATAAGTGGCAGTATGTATGGTAAAGTAGTTTTACTAGATGTTGTAAATAAATTAGAAATTAAGACTATACAGCTCTGCCAACAAGCGATTTATTGTTTGATAGTAATAGATAAAAAATTGTATGTAGCGACAGGCAGCGGAGAACTATGTGTGATAGATATGCAAACGCTTGACATAATTGCTCAACAACAAGTAAGTCTAAAAGCACTGCGCTGTATGGTTTTGCATAACGGTTACTTATGTGTTGGCAGCAGCAACGGCAGTATTTATATTTTAGATTTGCTTACCTTAAAAACCAAATCAATATTAGAAGGCCACAGCCTGTCTGTGTTTTCATTAATTAGTTATAGCACTTTGTTGATAAGTGGAAGCCGCGATGCTCAAATAAAAATTTGGGAGAACGATTTACTTAAAAATTCTATTGCTGCGCATATTAGTACTATCAACGCATTGTCTTTAAATACTTCAAACACACTATTGGCAAGTGCCTCACGAGATAAAACTATAAAAATATGGGACACCAAGAGTTTTAATTTACTCAAAGTAATTGATAAAAATCGATATGATGCACATCAATATTCGGTGAATAATTGTATGTGGATGAACGATACTTTACTGATAACCTGTAGCGATGACAAAAATATACTGGGCTTTGAAATAAAATTGTAAAAGAAAAAGGACTGCTTGATAGCAGCCCTTTTTACAAAACCAAAACCCGTTAATTTGATGAAATTTAGAAAAACATCAAATAATAAATCCAAATAGTATGCCATATTAATTATCTACTATAAAATTTAACACAATTGCATTGAATACCAATGGGTTATCTGCGTGCACCCAATGTCCCGAATCCGGTACGGTTGCAATTATCAACTTATTAAAGTATTCATTGAATCGTACTTCATCTTCTTGTGAAACATAATCCGATTGAGCACCTTTAATGAGTAAAGTAGGTATTTCAATCTTTTTAGTAAAGTATATATCATCAACCAATGATTCATAATTTTGATACAAACTCGATAAGTTAAAACGCCATTCATACCCGACTTCATCGTCCTTTCTATACAGATTTTTTAATAAAAATTGTATGGTTGAAGTGTCTTTTATTGTATCATTAAGGAGTGCCTCTGCTTCTGTTCGTTTTGATAAAGTTGATAGATTGATTTTAAAAAGTGAGTCAAAAATCAACTGATGCCCTGTGAAATATTTGCGAGGAGCTATATCAACTATAATTATATTTTGTAAATTAAAATCGGGATAGTTAACCGAAAACTGCATGGCTACTTTGCCTCCAAGGCTGTGTCCAAGTATAGTGCAGGCTTTAATATTGAGGTGATTCAGTAAGTTAAATATATCTTCACTCAATACATTCAAATCGCACTCTATACTATGAAAGGAACGTCCGTGATTTCGCAAATCTATAGTGATAACATGCATCATACTGCTCCATTTAGTCGCATGACTTTGCCAATTGTCCAACGAACCGAATAGCCCATGTATAACAATTAGATTTGAATTATTTGCATCTCCGTAAGTTTTATAATTTAAAATATTAGTGGCCTTCATGGAAATAATAGCATTGATTTGTAGCCCAACTTTTTAATTGTTCAGTAGTAGTTTGATTAGAAAACAAGCCATAAATGCAAGTGCCACTGCCACTCATAGCAGCATAAACGGCGCCTGCTTCGTACATTTTTTCTTTAATAACTTTTAATATCGGTAACCTATCAAAAACAGTTAGTTCAAAATCGTTTGATATAGTATTTATCCATTCTTGTTGCGGCTTTTTGAGCAGCGTATTCAAGCCAATACGACTATTGTTAGGGGTAATTGTACTATACGCCAATGCTGTAGGCATAGATGCTTCGGGCTTAATTAAGACTATTTTTTGAGATTTTATATCAAAATCTAAAGAAGTGAGTATCTCTCCTCTCCCGCTTGCTATCGCAGGGGTATTATTTATAAAAAATGGCACATCACTCCCTAACTCTGTTGCCATAGCAATGAGTTGATTCTCATTTGCATTGGTTCCAAAAAGCGTATTTAATCCTTTTAAAGTAAAAGCTGCATCCGCTGAACCGCCTCCAAGCCCGGCTCCATTTGGTATTTGCTTTATTAAATAAATTTTAACATGTGGTATTGCAAATTGTTTTCTAAAGATAGTAACGGCTTTCGTTACTATGTTTTGTTGGATATCAATGCCTTCAATCTGCCCAAATTGTTCAAACACATACGATTTGTTTTCCGTTATTTCTATGGAATCAAAACAAGTCAAAACGGGTATCATTACTGTTTGCAACCCATGATAATTATCCGCCAATTTGTTAAGAATATGTAACCCTATATTAATTTTTGCATTGGGGAAAACCAACATTTTAACGTTATTTTATAGGTTATATATCGTGCTATATTTCGCCTCCACATATTCCATAAAATAATCAAAATTGAGTGGTTCGCCGGTTACCTTTTCACACAACTGTTTTGAGGTATATAATTTGCCGTGTTGATGAATATTTTCACGCAACCAAAGTAGGAGATTTTCTGCATTTCCTATTTCTAAATCATTTTTTAAAGAATGTACTTGTTTGAGGGCAAAAGCAAGCCATTGAGCTGCCATAAAACTACCTTGCGAATAAGTTGGAAAATACCCAAATAACCCATGACTCCAATGTACATCTTGTAGGCATCCTTTGAGGTCGTCAGGCACGTCTATATCTAAGTATTGTTTGTACTTTTTGTTCCACAACGCCGGTATATCTTCTGTTTCAATTTCGCCACCTATCAATGCTTTTTCTATTTCATATCGTATCATTATATGAAAATGATATGTCAGTTCATCGGCTTCTATGCGCACGAGCGAGGGTGTTACGGTGTTTATCGCTTTATAAAAATCTGTAACTTTTACTGTTTGCAGCTGATCATTGAAATGTGCTAGTACGAGCGGCCAATTGGCCTCCCAAAACCCTAGACTACGACATATATTATTCTCCCACAGGCGACTTTGGCTCTCGTGCACAGAGAGCGATATAGCCTGACCTAAGGGCATACCATATTCCTTGCTCGGCAACCCTTGCTCATATAGTGCATGCCCACATTCGTGTATAGTACTCCAAACCATGCTTGGCATATTGTGTTCGTTTACGTGCGTGGTGATCCGCGTATCGTCAGGCGACAAGCTCGTACAAAATGGGTGAACAACAATATCTTGCCTGCCTCTATTGAAATCAAAACCTAGTTTATTTAATAGTGCAATACCAAATGCCCACTGTGCGTCTTTTTTATATTCTACTTTTAAAAAATCTGTATTTGGTTTTTCAGCGTTTTTAATCTTATCGAGCAAGGGTTTAAGCCTCGTGCGCACCCCTGCAAACAATATATCTAATCGTTCGATTGTATTTTCTTCTTCGTACTGCTCGAGCAATGTATCATACGGATGCTTGGAGCTATCTAGGAGAGCGGCTTCTTCTCTTTTGAAGGCTACTAATTTTTTTAATTCAACGGCATAAATTGCGAAATCATTTTTCTCACGTGCTTCTATCCACTTTTCAAAACAAACAGATATTTGATTGCGTTGTTTGATTACGAATTCGTTAGGTATTTTTTTTAACTTATCGAAATCTTTTTTTGTAATTTCTACATTCTTTTTTTGCTTTGTGCTCAAATCACTGTCGGAGGATAGTGTATGAAGGGTTTGCTCCATCTCGTTGGAGGTGAAATATTCATGTGCCAATCCCTCGAGTGTTGATAGTTGTCGGGCTCTAAATGCACCACCTTTTTTGGGCATGTAAGTCTCCTGATCCCAACCTAGAAGCGATGCTGCACCCGACAAATCGGCAATTCTAGATTTTAATTTTACAAGTTTTTCGTATTGAGTCATCAATTTACTATAAATAAAAATTCAAAAAAAGGATTAAGGAAATAACACACCTTCGTAATCATTAACCTCTACAAAAGGTAAAATAGAACTGTATTTGGCATTAATTGATTTAATAAATTCATTAGCCGCTAATGCGTACCCTTTGGCGGTAGGATGCACTCCATCTAACGAAAAAATCCCTCCTTGTACAAAACGAGAATCCATGCTAACACCATCATATACTATACCAGCCCCAAAGCTTGATAAAAAATTATTCATATCTACAAATCCAAAATCATGAGCCGTAGCTTGGGTTTTCAATATGTTGTTATATATTGTAGTGATAGAGTCTATGGTTTTTATTTCTTTTAAATCCAAGACATACTTGGCAGGTATAGGAACCGTAGAACCCCAGCCGGCACATTTTAGATTCGCTTGTGGTAGGGTCAAAATCAATAATTCGCCTGGCAATAAAGCTCTGCGATTGGTAGCAACAGCACTATCTTCTATAACAAAATAATTACTACCCACTTGAAAAGGAAGTGCTGTAGTAGGTGAATAAATACCTCCTGCGAATGCCCAAAAACCATTCAAACTATCTGCCTGAGTTTGCCTAGATATGGGCAATCCATTAGCAGGAATTGTAGTAAAAAAAGGAACGCTCGTCACGTCGGGTATGTTGGCTATTATGCCTTGAGCCCCTATATCTCTCAAAGTATCTAAAAACGAAACAACGTTGGCTTCAAACACATTTGCATCTGTAATATCGGCTGGTCCAAAACCACCAATCGCTCCACTACCACCGCTCGTAGCATATCCTAATACATCATTGTTACCTAACCAAAATGTAAAAAAAGTAGGTGCTTGTGCCATAACATCTGACATATATGTGGCTGCAGGCGTACTCGCTATTCTATTAAAAAACAAATTTGGAAATGCAGCACTTGGCACTTGTGTATAAGCAACTTTGATTCCGGGTACGCCCATGTTTTGAAACCCACCCGTGGTGTAGATGTTGGTGCTTACGTCATCATTGGTGTATGCCGTAACGCCTACTGCTTTGCCTGTAATTACTCCGGCACAATCTGAGACAGGCAATACGGCTAATATTCGTCTGCCGGGAGCGCCCGTGGCGCCTCCGTCTGATCCATTTAAACTTGTAATTGGTAAGTTGAATACACTCGCGCCTCCTACTTCATTAAGTTGTTTTGAAATCATGGTTGGGTATGAATTCATTTGCCCTTTTTCATACAAAGCACCGTCTGAGTAGCCTGCCGTTAGTGAGTTGCCGATAGATACGTACTTTGTAAAATCTGCATCTCCAGCGCTTAATTGAGCGACTTCTAAGTCGGGCTTACAAGAGGCAAATAGTGTCAAAAGAGTGAGGGTATAAATGTATATTTTTTTCATTTTGTTATATAAGTTTTAATCGTAAAATAGGATATTTTTTTTTAAGATTTTATTAATATGAGGCATCTTCTTTTTTGTGATTCAAATCAAAGCGAACGCCTATACTAGGTATCACAGCTTTCGCTTGAAACGTTCCGTCAAAGTTGGTTTCGGTGTTCAATTGGTTAATTTTAGCACTCGACGCATAGAGCAAAGCAGCATCTATAATGACTTTGCCTACTTTTAAACTTGCACCCATTGTTAAGGCTATTTTATTTGCATCGGGGGTTTCGGGGGATACAAAACCGCCTCTTGCAGCAGACATATCATAATAAAATCCCCCTCGCAATTGCACGTTTTTGTTTGCTTGGTATTCTGAACCTACACGAAATGTATAAGTATCTTTCCATGCTTTTGTGCTTTTTGAGTCTTTTAAAGAGGATGTTTCTGTTGCAAAATCAAACTTCAACGTATCATAACTGCTCCAACCGGTATAATTAACTTCCCCAGCTATTGTGAGTTTGTCGTTTACTTTATATGATGCACCTGCATTTATGATTTTTGGCAAGGTAATAGTAGATGAGAAAAAAGTATTTGGAAAATTGGCACTCACTGAACTAGGCACTTCAAAAGTAGCTTGACCTGCATCTAGCTTCACTTTCACTTCCGATTTATAATTAAACCCGATATTCAATTTTTCGGTTGCATTGTATTGTATGCCAACATTAACACCCATTCCTTTGGCATCGCCGCTTAATGTTGCCTGCCCATAAGCCTCACTAGCGGTCTGTATTGGTACTGCTTTGCGCAATTCTAACGCCCCTGTTGCATACATTAAACCTACTCCTACTCCTAACTTTTTAGAAAGTCTGTACGATAACGTCGGTTGAAAAAAAATTGTTTTTAAATCAACAGATTGTACAATATACCTTCCTTTCCAATCGTCTTGCCACTTGCTACCACTACCAAATGGCGTATAGATACCAAAACCGATACTTAGTTTTTTCTTGAACAAATTATTAGGAGAATAACTAACAAAAGCATTGAACGGAGTGCCAATTTGATGCACTTGGTCGGCTTTGTATTGACTATTGCCGCTGCCTGCATACGATATTCTTGAAAAAATTGGTGAGAACCCGATAGATGCGCTGAATGATTTTCCACTCAAACTCAATGCCCCCGGATTAAAATAAACCGCCGATGCGTCAAAAGAAAGCGATGTGCCTACGTGCCCCATGCCCATCTGACGTGTGCCCTGCAACGACACTTGAAACCCACTCGAATACCCCTTGATAGAACTAAGAAGTAAAATAAAAATTAAAATTTTTTTCATTTATTTAGATTTTTGGTATAATATTATTTTAAATTATGTTGCTAAGGTACGTCATTATTCAATTAAACTACAACTGCTAAACTGAATAAATTTTAAAAAAAAATATTGAAGCAAATTTTGCAGATTATCAATAAAGTATATTCACAATTAGATAACGTTAATGTAAATTCGCATCAAAATTAAACAAAAAAATACAGAAAATGGGTTTTGAAAAAAGACATATCGCAGTACCTGAAGCTGATGAAAAAGCAATGTTACATTTGATAGGTGAACAATCTATACAAGCATTAATAGAAAAAACAATTCCCAAACACATAGCACGCACAGCGACTATGAAGTTGCCGAGTGCTATGAGTGAACATGAATATTTAATACATATCAAAAATATTGGTACTAAGAATGAAATTTTTAAATCCTACATCGGGCTTGGGTATTATAATTCAATCACCCCTCCTGTTATTTTAAGAAATATATTTGAAAATCCAGGTTGGTACACACAATATACGCCTTATCAAGCTGAAATCGCTCAGGGTAGATTAGAGGCGTTGCTTAATTATCAGACGATGATAAGCGATTTGACGGGTTTGCCAATAGCTAATGCCTCTTTGCTCGACGAGGCCACCGCAGCTGCTGAAGCTATGATATTGTTATACAATCAAAAAGAAAACAAATCGGAGCAGTGCAATACATTGTTAGTATCAGATCAATGCTTCCCTCAGACTATTGCTATACTGCAATCGAGGGCAGTGCCGCTGGAAATAAACGTTATAGTTGAAAACATAGCCAATTGGAAATTTGACGATACCGTATTTGCGTGCATGGTGCAATATCCTACTGCTGACGGCGAAGTGATTGACTATAAAACTATTACATCTCAAGCACATGAAAAAGGCATCAAAGTAATAGCTGCAGCCGATATTATGAGTTTATTGTTATTAGAAAAACCCAGTGCATGGGGTGCTGATATCGCTGTTGGTACGACTCAAAGGTTTGGTGTCCCTATTGGGTACGGTGGTCCCCACGCAGCATATTTTGCTTGTAGCGATGCTTACAAAAGACATATACCCGGTCGTATCATTGGTGTCTCTATTGACCGCTTAGGCAACCGAGCATTGCGCATGGCTTTGCAGACCCGTGAGCAACATATTCGACGAGAAAAAGCAACCTCTAATATTTGTACTGCTCAAGCATTATTGTCTATAATGGCTAGCATGTATGCTGTTTATCATGGGCCTAAAGGATTGAAGGAGATTGCAACTGCTATACATCAAAATACCAAAAAACTAAGTGCAGCCCTCACTAACGCTGGAGTTGAGCAACTGAACAAAAAATATTTTGATACATTAAAATTCAAAGTAGAAGATGCCATCAAGCTCAAAACAATAGCAGAAGAGCACAGGATTAATTTTAGAATTATAGATGCTACTCATGTGGGTATTTCGTTAGACGAAACAACGAGCCTCGCTGATATTAATGCAATTTTAAATGTTTTCAATCTTTATTTATCTACTTCGGTATCCATTGATTTCAATGAAAGTTTACCTATTTCAAATCCTATCACCACTTATCTTCAGCATGAAGTTTTTAATAGTTATCATAGCGAAACGCAGATGCTGCGGTATATCAAAAAACTTGAAACCCGTGATTTATCGTTAGGATATGGCATGATACCACTAGGTTCTTGTACAATGAAGCTCAACGCAACTAGCGAGATGATGCCCCTTTCATGGCCTGAATTCAGTAGTATTCACCCTTTTGCACCTGTCAATCAAGCCAAAGGTTATTTACAAATGATAGATGAATTGGGTCAGTATTTATGCGAAGTTACAGAGTTCACAGCTTGCTCATTGCAGCCTAACAGCGGCGCACAAGGAGAGTATGCAGGGCTATTGTGCATACGAGCATACCACATACATCACAACCAACCCAACAGAAATGTGATGCTAATCCCCTCATCGGCGCATGGCACCAATCCTGCGTCTGCGGTGATGGCAGGCATGAAAGTAGTAGTAACTAAATGCACTGAAAACGGTGATATTGATGTTGAAGATTTGAAAGAAAAAGCAACATTGCACCAACATAATTTAGCTGGACTGATGGTTACATATCCCTCTACACACGGTGTGTTTGAGAGTGCTATTACACAAATAAGCCAACTGATACATGACCTTGGAGGGTTGGTATATATGGATGGAGCTAATATGAATGCACAAGTTGGAGTAACTTCGCCGGCTCGTATTGGGGCTGATGTTTGCCATATTAATTTACACAAAACATTCAGCATACCCCACGGTGGGGGCGGTCCTGGCATGGGTCCTATTTGCGTTAATGATAAATTAGCCGCATTTTTACCATCTCATCCATTGATTGAGTGCGGTGGTGAACATGCGATATTGCCTGTCAGTGCAGCTCCCTTCGGTTCAGCAAGCATTTTATTAATTTCTTACGGATACATTCGTATGCTTGGGTATGACGGAGTGCGGCGAGCTACTGAATATGCTATATTAAATGCAAATTATATTCAAGCAAAGCTAGCGGGACACTATCCTGTATTATATACTGGCGAACATGGAAAAGTGGCACACGAATTAATTATAGATTGTAGAGAGCTGAAAAACACTAGCAACATAGAAGTAGAAGATATTGCAAAACGCTTGATAGATTATGGATTTCATGCACCTACCGTATCGTTTCCCGTGGCAGGCACTATGATGATAGAACCGACGGAGAGCGAGGACAAAAACGAAATAGATAGATTTTGTGATGCGATGATAGCGATACGCAATGAAATAAAACAAATAGAAGACGGGACGATGAACCGAGAAGACAATCTTTTAAAAAACGCTCCACACACAGCACACGAGGCATTGAGCGACGATTGGTCGCACCCCTACAGCCGCGAAATGGCCGTATATCCTATTGCCAAATTGAAAGAAAATAAATTTTGGTGCTATACGGCGAGGGTCAATAATGCGTATGGGGATAGAAACTTAGTTTGCACTTGTGCGCCGATAGAAAGCTATCAATAAGTAGCAATATACAGCAAAAAAAACCACGATTACTGAAAATAATCGTGGTTAAAAATATATATTAGTAATGGAGGTGCTGTCAGATTAGTCGGGGCAAATGCTACATAATCTTGTCTCGTTCGGCATGAACTGCTTCCATGAAATAAACTAATTCCTCTTTGAATTTTCTATGATGATATGTGAGCAAATCAATAGAGCAATTCGGTTGATTTTCTTCATCTAAGCTGACTATATATTCTGTAATTGGCGAAATATTGAGGTGCTTGAAAGTCGATTTAACTTTGTGCGTTACACGTTTTAATTCAACTAAATTGATATCATCGATGTATCTATCAATCAATGGAATATCTTTTTCATTTTGTTCAATTAATGCATTAACAAAGAACAAAATATCTTCGTCTGTTTCTGTTAAATGTCTTATATTTTTAAATATATCTATCATATTCATAGTTTGCATGGTGGACTAATTTTTATTTGTAATAATTTGAGCTGTGTTAGGGCCTAAGTAAATGAAAGATGTATAAATTTGAACTAATGAAACGCCTGCGTTGATGAGTTGATTATAATCGTCGGCAGTTGAAACGCCTCCTACACCTATTATTTTTATATTTTTATTAATTGTATAAATTTTTTGTATAATTGCAAGTGATTTTTCAAAAAGAGGCTTGCCACTCAGTCCACCTGCCTCTTGCGTCAAATCATCACTTGTTTTTAAGTTTATACGAGACAATGTCGTATTTGTTGCAACAATTCCATTTATTTTTGAAATAATAACAACATCTATAATATCGGCTAACAATTCATCAGACAAGTCGGGTGCTATTTTTATAAAAATAGGCTTAGGATTTACCTTCGATTGATTCGACTTTTGCAATTGTAATAGTATATTCAATAACGGGGCTTTGTCCTGCAATGCTCTAAGCTCAGGGGTGTTAGGAGAGGATACATTGACAGTAAAATAATCAACATAATCAAACAATTTTTCAAAACAAATAAGATAATCGTTGACGGCTTGGTCGTTAGGCGTATTTTTATTTTTACCAATATTACCTCCAATTATGCAAGTTACTTGTTTCTTTTTCAGATTTTGCACCATCACCTCAACTCCTTTATTATTAAAACCCATTCGGTTGATTAGCGCTTTATCTTTAGGCAGTCTAAACAAGCGTTTGCGAGGATTGCCAGGCTGCGGCAGCGGCGTAACTGTACCCACTTCTATATGCCCAAATCCAAGTAAAGCGAGTTCGTTTATAAAATCTGCATTTTTGTCAAACCCTGCGCCTATGCCTAATTTATTTTTAAAATTCAATCCTTCAAATGTAAAACTATCGTTGTGTTTGGGGGTATATAAATAAGAAATTAAAGTAGAAACAAAAGGTATTTTGCAACTATATTTGAACAAAACCATAGCAACATAATGTGCTTTTTCGGGTTCTAATAAGAAGAAAATTCTACGGATTATTAAGGTATAAATAGTCATGTATTGGTGGTACAAATATAAAATAATTACGTAGTAAAAACAGAAAATTAAAATCAGCAGTCTAACCTATTTTTATATTTGAATAATATTGATTAATTTTACAAAAATATTAATTTATTTGCACCTATGAAATTCAATTATAGTTTACTTCTAATCATATTTAATGTTTTGTTATTTAACAGCGTAAAATCACAAAATACTAGCAGTAGTCAAAACAATTACTCCTACGATAAATACGACAAATATACCAAACGAAAAGGGTATCAACCCGGCTTGTTTAATTACTTTTCGCCACAAGATACCTTTGATGTAAATAATAAATTAGCTACCTCGCCGGGTGAGTTGCGTTCATTAGGAATGGACGAAGAAACGATAGGCAAATTATTGAAACTAAAAGGCACAGGCGACAGTTTGAGTACATTAAAAAAACGCATGAATCTGATGGAGGAAGAGAAGTTGCGGTTAGAATATGCAAAATTCGGTATTATTTATAACGGTGAGGGAGACACTACGCTGCAAGAGTATATAGACATGGTCGAAGTACAAAAATGGGAACTTATCGAAAAATCGCTACGCTTGCCTCCTGTTTGGTTGTATGGTCAGGAGTTTTTTAGACGCAATATGCTCAAAACTATTAATCAAAACAGCAACACCAAAGTGCCTGAAAGCTATGTGATAGGCACGGGCGATGAGATAACAATCAACGTATATGGCAATTCAGAGTATAATGAAAATTTGGTTGTCGATGAATCGGGTGCAATCAAAACCTCTGTTATCGGTTGGATAAACGTAAAAGGATTGACAGTGAGCAAGGCACGACAGGTAATAAAATCTCGCTTAGGAAGCACGTATGACCTCAAAAAAAGTACTATTGATTTGCGTATAACAAGCTCTGCCACATTGTCTGTAAATGTGGTAGGCGAGGTGTTCAATCCTGGAACGTATCGTATGTCGAGCAGCAATTCTGCATTTAATATTTTAGTAGAAATGGAAGGACCAAATCAAACTGGTTCATTAAGAAAAATTTATATAAAACGTGATGGCAAGACGGTAAAAACCCTCGATGTATATAAATATTTGCAAGATCCGAGTGCTAATATGGATTTTTTTATTGAAAACAACGACTACCTCGTAGTGCCACTGCAGGGCAACATAGTGAACATAGCAGGGGCTATCAAGCGTCCCGCTAATTATGAAATGCTTGATAACGAAACGATAGTTGATTTATTGCGATTTTCAGGTGGATTCAAAAGCAACGCATTCAAAAGCATGGTTACGATACGGCGTTATACAGACAAAGAAATAAAATACATAACTATAAATATCAACGACGAAAAAATTAGCAAATCACCTTTTCGATTAATGAATGGAGACAGTATTTTAATTGGTACTATCAACACATCACCCAAGAATTATATATACATCACCGGCAATGGTGTAGTGAGCAATGGCAATTTACAATTTACCTCTGGCGATCGAGTGAGTGAGGTGTTAAAACGTGCTGGTGGGCTCGCCGAGCGTGCATATACCTCTACTGCATTTATCATACGGTTCAACGAAAATTCAACAAAAAAACTACTGCATGTTGATTTAGAAAATGCGTTGAAACAACCGTATGGAGATGCCGATTTGGTGTTGAACGATCGAGATACTTTGCAAGTTTTTTCAAGCAATATGTTTCGCAATGTCAGCAAAATAGGGATATACGGAGCCGTGCGTACCCCCGGTGATTTTGATTTTGGCGAAGGTGTTACGATAGCAGATATGGTGCTATTAGGCGGCGGCATGAATGCCGAAGCAGGAGGCAATAAAGTAGAAGTATATCGCCTGTCTGAGTTTGAAAATGCTCGAACTACGTCCACTCCCATTAGAGAAAAGGTGTTCGAAGTCCCTATAGGTATGGACATGCGCTTAGACCCTATGGCTTATGCTTTTGTATTAAAACCTTACGACCAAGTGTATATACGCACCAAACGAAATTATAAATTACAAAAAAATATTTTTGTAAGCGGCGAAGTGGTATCACCCGGGCCTTATCCATTAGAAAACAACAATGAAGATTTATATAGCATCATAGGTCGAGCGGGCGGCGTAACAAGCGTTGCGTTCGTAAAAGGCATAAGCATATACCGCCACAATGGCAAGGGAATTAAATCTCAAGTAGCCTTAAATTTGAAGTCCGATGAGTTGACAAAAGACTTAGCACACAATATAAAATTGCAAGAAGGAGACTCTGTGGTAGTGCCTGCTATCAATCAAATCATCACACTTAGAGGTTATTTGAATTACCTAGTTGATTATCAAAAAGGAGAAATACATGTGCCATTTGAAAATGGAAAAACTGCACTTTACTACATACAAACTTATGGCGGTGGATTCAACAAAGAAGCGGCTCGCAAGCGTACAGCACTCGTGCAATTGGGCGGTCAGGCGCAATATCCCTTGTATCTATTAGGATTAAAAAAATATCCTATAGTACAAAATGGAGCCACTATCGAGGTGCCTCGCAAATGGAAATACGAACATTCAGAGTTTTATTTATTATCAAAAGCTAAAAATGGCAAAGGCGTCGATTGGGCTGTCCTCGCGCCTACTATAGCCTCGGCAGCTACTACACTTGCGTTGGTGATTGCCAATATTTTCAAAAAATAATAGCCCTAAAAGTATGAATGAACCACAAAAGCAACATATTGAAAATATATTGACCTTAAAGCAAGTAATACTCAGTGCTTGGTCTTTTATTAAAACGATAATTTTGCATTTTTATGTATGGGTACTACTTGCAGCCGCAGGGGCATATTATCAATATACAGAGCACAAAGACGATGTTAAGAAGAGTTTTGTTGCTAAACTTTCATTTATGTTGAATGACCAAGGAGGCAGTGCAGGTGCGTCAAGCCAAGCATTGATGATGTTGAACAAGGAGTTTGGCATTGGCGGCATGGGAGGTGGTAGTGCCCCAAGCGAGAAGAAATTAGTAGAATTATTGCGAACTAAAATTATAACAAGAACTACGTTATTCAAAACTGCAACTATCAACAATACGGACGATTTGTTTATCAATCATTTTCAAAAAATATTTAATACCCCAATCAAAGACTCACTGAATAAATTTGAAAATTTTACATCAAATACAATAGACGAAAACGACAGAAAACTAAACACAATATTAAACAATATAATAGCTAAAGTTGGCGGTATGATTAATGTACAGCCATCGAGTTCGGGTATTATAACGGTTACGATGTCGAGTACTGATGAGGAGTTTATAAAAGAATTTTTAGAGGAACACATGAATTCATTAAGCGAGTTTTATATCAATAGATCGACACAAAAGTTACAAGAAAATTTCGGAAAAATGAACGAAAAACTAGATTCAATCAAGACACAATTGCGAAGTAAAGAAGAGCAGTTGGCCTCTATGAAAGACAAAAATACATTAAGCATAAAAGCCGAAGATCATGTCAGTGAAAGTAAGCTAATGCGTGATGTAGCACTACTTGGAGGCATGTATGCAGAAACCGTAAAAAACACCGAACTCACTAAATATAACATAACCTCACAAGCACCCCTCTTGCAGATAATCGACACCCCTACGTACCCACTGACGGTGGTTTATATTTCAACAAATAAGTATGTTAAATTAGGGGCAATAGGTGGATTTTTGGTGGGAATAATTATTATTAGTTTAGTAAAAATAGTTCGCGATGCACTGAAAGAGAATTAAAATTAACCTTCATCAATTATGAAAATTACAACCCTCGAAATACCTGATTTATTGATACTAGAACCCACGATATACGATGACGCTCGTGGATATTTTTTTGAAAGTTATAAGGCCGAATCACTTGACAATGCGGGTTATAACATTAATTTTATACAAGACAATCAAGCCAAATCGACAAGAGGAGTGCTGAGAGGGCTTCATTTGCAAACAGGTGAATATGCCCAAACCAAACTAATACGTGCTTTGCACGGTGAGATACTCGATGTAGCAGTCGATTTAAGAAAAAATTCACCCACCTATGGCAGAAGTTATAGTATAATTTTGAGTGCAACCAATCGAAAACAGCTACTCATACCAAAAGGATTTGCTCACGGCTATGCAGTGCTAAGTGCCAACGCCGAAGTGTTTTATAAAGTAGATGCTCCCTATGCACCGCGCTTTGAGTCTGGTATTTTATACAACGACCCTACCCTAAATATCGACTGGCTTCTACACCCTAATGAGATTATACTTTCGTCCAA
>JAYVJZ010000239.1:0-17518 GCA_043768865.1 Sphingobacteriales bacterium | reverse complement strand
GCACTCACAAAAGGGCGAGCCGCATCATGTATAGCCAAGTGAGAATCGCCGTCTATCAACTTCAAAGCATTGGCTACAGTGGCAGTGCGAGTGCTGCCTCCCACCGTTATTTTAATTGAATTATTGTTGAAATAGTGATTCACTAATCGAGCGGCATAGTCAACATACGCTACATGAACGGCCAAATAAATTGAAATATCAGCATTATAAAATAAAAACTTTTGTATAGTTAGTATGATAATAGGCACACCATTTATACACCAAAAATGTTTTGGCAATTGAGAACCAAACCTAGTACCAGAGCCACCTGCAACTATAAGTACTACTTGTTTGTGCATCGTCTAGTTGCTTTTATAAAATCAACATTGCATCACCATAACTATAAAAACGGTATTTGTCTTTTACCGCTTTGTTATAGGCTTCCATTACAAAATCATGCCCCATAAAGGCTGAAATCATTATCAAAAGTGTAGTGCGAGGAAGGTGAAAATTAGTAACTAAAGAATCTGCAATCAAAAAATTATGGGGAGGATGAATAAATATATTACTCCACCCTGATTCTGCTCGCAACAAGCCTTCGGTCGTTACAGAACTTTCTAATGCACGCATAGAAGTCGTACCAACTGCGCACACCTTGCGACCTGCTTGTTTAGTTTTGTTTATTACATCAACACATTCTTGATTAACAATAAAATATTCGGTTTCCATTTTGTGCTTTGCCAAATCCTCTACTTCTACAGGTCTGAATGTGCCTAAACCCACGTGGAGTGTTACTTCAGCAAAATTTATTCCCTTAATCATTAGGCGTTTCATGAGTTCTGTGGTGAAATGCAACCCAGCAGTTGGCGCCGCTACAGCCCCTTCATACTTTGCAAATACAGTCTGATATCGCTCTCTGTCTAACTCTTCTACCTCCCTTTTTAAATAGCGTGGTATAGGCGTTTCACCAAGGTTTTCGAGTGCTTTTTTTAAATCATCGTCCGTGCCATCGAACAAAAAACGCAATGTTCGTCCGCGTGATGTAGTATTATCAACCACTTCCGCCACTAACTCTTCATTCTCTCCAAAATATAGTTTGTTGCCAACACGTATCTTTCGAGCAGGGTCCACAAGCACGTCCCACAAGCGGTGCTCGTTGTTCAATTCTCTTAATAAAAAGACTTCAATTTTTGCCCCTGTTTTTTCTTTGCGACCGAACAAACGTGCAGGAAATACTTTAGTATTGTTGAGTACTAAGCAATCTTTATCATCAAAATAATCTAAAATATCTTTGAATTTTCTGTTGTGAATTTTGCCTGTTTCACGCTCAATGACCATCAATTTTGATTCGTCTCTAGTCTGTGTGGGGTATTGTGCGATGAGTTCTGGTGGCAACAAATAATCGAAATCTGAAAGTTTTAATGAAGACATATATACCGTTGTAGGGTTTGTTTTTTCGTTAATATAATTATGTATGGCAAATATACGAAAATCATACCTGCTTTTGCAAATAGATATTAGATTTGCATTATGTATATTTTTTTACAACTTTTCAAAGAAACATTTTTGCAGGCCTGTGGCGAACTTTGGTACAATAAATTACGCACTTTTTTGTCATTGCTTGGTGTCTCTATTGGTATATTTTGTGTAATATCGGTGGCAGCTATGATTGACAGCTTAGAGCTTAATATTCGACAATCAGTTGATAAACTTGGGAGCGACGTGCTTTATGTTGAGAAATGGAGCTGGGTGGAAGAAGGCGAGTATAAATGGTGGGAATTTGTGAAACGCCCGAACGTAAACTACGGCGAAATGCAGGTGTTGCAGAATGAATTAGAAGGGGCAAGTTCGGTTAGTATGAATGCTCAAAACGAGGGATGTTTAATAAAATTTGAAGATAAAAACATAGAAGAGGCATCGCAGGTTTTTATAACAGATGATTTTGATAAAACATGGGAGTTTGAACTTTTGCAAGGTCGATTTATCTCTAAATCAGAGTTTCAAACGGGCGCTGCTGTGGTGGTGGTAGGGTATGGCTATTTTGAAAAATTATTTGATTTGGAAGCCAATGCTATTGGTAAAATTATCACTATAAATGGCACCAAACTAGAGGTAATAGGTGTGTTGGCAAAAGAGGGCAAAGGATTAATAGACATAAGCTTTGACAATAGTGTAGTGTCGCCTATGCGCTATGGCTTGCGTGTTGTCAACCTTAAAAATTCTAATGAAATCAATCAACAAATAGCTATAAAAGCGGCGAATGCAGATATGTTGCAGGAGCTAAAGGCCGAGGTGCGGGGCAAGATGAGAGCCATTCGCCGTTTGAAACCCAAAGATAAAGATAATTTTTCTATTAATGAATTGAGTATTGTGTCTAAACAATTGTCTAAAATATTTTCTACCATCAATCTTGCAGGTATCATCATAGGGCTACTTTCTATATTGGTTGGAGGGTTTGGTATTGCCAATATTATGTTTGTATCGGTTAAAGAACGCACTAATTTGATTGGTATAAAAAAAGCTATTGGCGCTCGTAAAAGTTATATTATAGCGGAGTTTTTAATTGAATCTGTGTTGCTCTGTATCGCAGGGGGAATCGTGGGAATACTACTGGTGCTAGGGTTGGCATCGCTTATTACGTATGTGCTTGATTTTTCTATATTTTTAAGCATCAAAAACATTATGAAAGGCATTGCTATATCTACTGCTATTGGCTTGGCCTCAGGCATATTGCCCGCTATATATGCAGCTAATCTTGACCCTGTAGAGGCTATACGAAGCAAATAGGTTGGCACAAGCAAATTGAATATAAAACAACGGTAAATAAGGCAAACTCAATTATATTGTATTACTATATGAATAAATTATTCACAAAAAATATTACTTCGTACCGATAGTATTAAAATACTGGGCAACCAAACGTTTGTAGAAAGGAGTCAGCGCAGGAGGCACAGTTCGGTATTGTTCAATTTGCGCATTTCGTTTTTTTACAAAATCTTGTAATGCAGGCGGCACGGCACGCACGGGCTCTCGTGCTACTTCACTTTTTCTTTTTTCATCTTGCTCTTGCTGTCTATTTGCGTTCTCCGCTTCTAACAATCGTGTAAGTATATCTTGCTGTCTTTTCATCATTTCGGCTGTCAATCTTCTATTTACAAGATCCTCTTCAGTCTTGTTCATCTGTTCGATTATTTTATTTAGATTACCGTACTTGCCCTTGCCGTTAGCATTTTCTTTTTGATTTAACTCTTCCAATGCATTGCGAATAGCCGCTTGACGTGCTGCCATCTCAGCTATATCTTTACTGCTCATGCCCTCAGCGCCACCTGCACCTTGGCCACCGGGTTTGTTACCGGGCTTATCACCGGGTTTATCGCCAGGCTTATCACCAGGTTTATCACCAGGTTTTTGACCTGCTTTCTGTCCTGCTTTGGTTATTTTATCAGAGAGTTGCTCTTGCATACTTTTAATTTTGCTCATCCCCGCACCTGTGCCACCAGGGTTGTTGCAGCTTCCGCTGCCTTGCATTTTGCTTTTCATTTTCATTTGCATTTGTTGCATTACCTCACTTAGCAATAACGCAAGGTTGTTGAGAGCAGTCATTGTGTATTGTTGTTCAGTGGCGGCTATGTTGCTCTGACGGCCTTCCAGCATATCGATACTACGAATTATATGTTTGTTAGCACTCGCCACTTCGTCGTTTATAATAGGTCCAATCTCAAACATACGCTTTGCGAGTTGGTTCAAACTATCTTCGATTAACTTAAAATTTACTTTAACTTTTTGTTGTTCGTTCATGTTCGTAACAAACATCGGGTCGTTGATGTTAGTAGTCGCAACATTGTCCATCAAAGCTTCTTGGTCAAATGAGGTTTTTACTAAATTTTCGAGAATTTGCCTCAACGCACGCATATTGAGTTCTAGCTCTTCTGACTGTTTTTTATTCATCATTTGTTGCAAACTATTAGCCATTTGTTGCAAATTGTCGGCTGCATTCTTTTGATTTTCGCTACTTTTTTTAGTATCATTTTTATCCATTTGCTGCTGCGCATTTTCCATATTTTTGTCTGCCTGATTGCTTTCTTTTTTGGCTTTTTCCATTTTGTCGTCTGCTCTGTTGCCTGCGTCTGCATTCTTTTTTTCAATATCTTCTATGTCTTTTTTTGCGTCTTTTAGTTGGTCTTGCAACTCTTTTTGTTCTTTTTTAACCTCTTCTTTTGAGGCTTTATTTTCTTCATTTTTTTCTGCCAATGCTTCTTGCTTTTTAGCCATTTCTTCTAACTTTTGTACAGTTTCTTGTATTTTTTGCTCCAGTTCCATTTTTTTGAATAGACTCAACATTTGTTCCAAATCTTTTTCCACTTGTTCATTATTAATTTTCATTTCTTCCGCTTTTTCTAAAGCACCGTCCTTGTTCATCTTCTCCATCAATTCTTTCATTTTCTCCATGAGTTTTTTCATTTCGTCGCTCATAGTTTTTTCCATCATTTCTTGCAATTTCTCTTGTTTATCTTTGATGTCCTCAGAGTTATCTCGCACCTCATTTTCCTTTGCCATATTCATTTTGAACTTATCTTTCATGTTTTCCATAGCTTTTTCAAACTCTTTCTGGCGATCCATCAAATTTTGCATTTGTTGTTTTTCATCAAAGCTAATATTCTTTTTTTCTAATAATTTTTGTTGCATAAGTTTAAACTCTTTACGCAGGGCCTCTGACTCTTTGAGCATTTTTTCCATCTCTTCTTTCATGTCCTCACGGTCTTGTTCGGTTTCTTTTTTCAACTCATCGATGCTCGCTTGACGGTAGGTATAGAACTGCGAACGGCTGACCTTGCTGCCATTGATACCATCATTGTCGGCCACTTCGAAGTAGTAAGTTATCCTATCGCCCGGCGCCATGCCAACCTGCTGAGCGTTAAAGTTGTAAGTGAATGATCCGGAGTTGCCATTTATAGTTGAAGCGATAGATTTGCTTTCGGTTACAACTGCCCCGTCGAGGCGTTCTATTTTATATTTAAAACTAACCCCTCTCAACCCATAATCATCAGAGATATCGCCATAAAACCAGAAAAAACCAGAAGCCGATGTGTCAATGAATTGTTCGGCAGAGATGCTAGGATATTGATCCGCGATGATATTTATATAATAAGATGCACTATCCCTGTTTGCAACTTTGTCGTTGGCTATAGCCACCGTGTAGCTTGAGTTTTTCATTATTTTCTTAGTGAACTTATATTGATTATCATCTACTTTGATGGTTGCAATCACAGCACTATCGAATCGCATAGTTACGCTATTGGTATTCATAGTTTCAAAATTCCAACTCACGGTAGTGCCTTGAGGCAAGGTCATATCACCCATGTAGGTTAAGGTTTCGGTTGGTCGGTTGAGGTATGCAGGATAATTTATTTCTGCATTAAAATTCATAATCGTAGGCTTTGGAACTACTGTTATTGCATAGCCTATTGAGTTGAACGAACCACTTTTTAATGTAAACAAAAAATCTTTTTGTACTTTATTGAACGTATAAGAGAAGTTGCCTTGCTCGTTTTTGGACATTTTGTAGGTGTATCCATCTTGCTCTACATACAATTCATCGGGCCGTATCAACCCTTCTGTAGTGGCTATTACTTCATAATTTTGATACTGTATTAGTTCCATTTTTGAGTTCAATAGTACAAACTCAAAGGGTGCTTTTTTAGCAAATATTTTATTCGGATTAACAAGACGCTCAGTGCCCTCTTTCAGTACATTAGGTGCTGCAAAAAGTAGCATCAAAAACGCTGCCAAAGGCGGTAGCGCATAAGGTAGATACTTTTTGTTTTTAGATAAATCGATAGCTTTTTTGAATGGAACTGGAGATATACTTTCTAATTTTTGATTGATGCTTGCGTCTATCAAAGCGGCGTCAGCATGGTGCGTAGCTTGGTTTAATTGTTTGAGTTGTAAAATATTGAGTAGCTTATCTTGTACGTCTGCAAAGTGTCTCCCAATGATGTCAGCTGCCTGCTCGTGGCTAATGATATTGCCCAGCTTAAAAAACTGCAAAAGTGGAAGAAGTATCCAAAAAAATAAGGATAAAACGATGACACCAATCAACGAAAAATACATGCCCTTGCGAACACTTTGAGAACTATACATAAAGTACTCAAACACCACAAAACATAAGTAACAAAGCACCACACAGCCCACGCTATAGAGCACTCCTTTGAGCAATTTGTTCAAGTAATATTTGCGAGTAAAATCATCGAGGCTGCGTAGGAGGTGGTCGTAGTTAGACATAAAAAATGAGGGTAATAAATCAAAATCAAAAATACAAAAAATCAAGGTAACTGCACAAGAATTGTTATGAAATAATAAGTACAAAAATTATACCAATACCCCGAATGCTTCACTATAAACTATCTATTATTAATTGACCGGCACAGCACTTTTTTTTGGAAGTTTAAATTGATACCCAACACTGATGCTAACGCGCGGAAACATGGGTTGCTTATTAAATTTGAACTCCTTGTTTTCAGCAAGATTATTTCTATATATGCCTGCCATCATGTCGATTGCGATGTGTTTATTAATAATAGCCTGTATGCCAAAAGCACCCCCAAAACTCCAGTTATCATTATTTTTAAAAATAGAATTATAAAAAATCATCGAGGGTGCAAAATAGACCCACCGCATGTGCTGCTGCAACCAAAAACGTGGTTGTATCTCTAAGCGCTGATGCTTAGAATACGTACTCAACGTGTCAAACACATCGGGCCCTTGTACTATACGAAAGCCCATCTGCAAGCTCATGTAAGGCACGCCGGCACTTGTTTCCACAAATATACTTCCCCCATTGTAATTTAATCCATCAAAATATGGAGCTAATTTAATAGTGTTTTTTTGCAGCCAATCATACTCATGTTGTGCCGAAACTAATTGAGTGGATAATGACAAAAATGTGAGCAGAATAAAAAATACGATATTTTTCATTTTGTGAAATTACGATTTTTAATTGAATCTTTTTTTAATCAATTACAAAGAACTTACAATAAAATTAATAGTAAATTTGCATTAATAACATCATAATCTGCCAATGAAAACTACTCAAAAAGTAACAACACTAGATACATTTATAATTGAGAAGCAAAAAGATTTTCCCTTTGCAACGGGTGAGCTGACGGGGCTGTGTCGCGACCTAGGGTTTGCCGCTAAAATATTACACAGGGCTATAAATAAAGCAGGCCTCATAGACATACTCGGTGAGACAGGTACGGTGAATATACAAGGCGAAGTGGTTAAAAAATTAGATGAATATGCGAATGAAATATTGCTAGAATGTTTGCAAAACAGTGGAGAGTGTTGTGGGGTCGCAAGCGAGGAGATGGATAGTTTTGTAGCCTTTGATAGCAAAGAAAGCAAGCATTCGCAGTATGTGGTGATGTTTGATCCGTTAGATGGTAGTAGCAATATCGAAGTAGGCGCCCCGATAGGAACTATATTTTCGATATATCGGCGTATTAGCCAACAAGGAACTCCCTGTACATTAGAGGATTTTTTACAAAAAGGAAACCGTCAAGTAGCCGCCGGATATTTGCTTTATGGTAGTAGCACAATGCTGATTTATACTACCGGCAATGGTGTTAACGGCTTCACACTCGATACTTCGTTAGGAGAATTTTGCCTCTCACACAAGGACATTCAATTGCCACAATTAGGCAAGGTGTATTCGATAAATCAGGGGAATTACAACAGCATGCCCGTCTCAACCCAAAAATATATTGACTGGTGTATGACACTCGAACCCGCCGACAACCGCCCCTTTAGCCTCCGTTATATTGGATCTTTGATTGGTGATTTTCATCGCAATCTATTGCAAGGCGGTATTTATATTTACCCAAGCACTATGCAAGCACCCAAAGGAAAATTACGTTTATTGTACGAAGGCAATCCGATGAGTTTTATATGTGAACAAGCGGGAGGCAAGGGTTTAGACGAAAAGCAAAATCGAATACTTGATATAAAACCAACTGAACTACATCAGCGAACTACGTTATATATCGGCTCGGAACACATGATTAATAAATGTTTTGAATTTTTTGAATAGTTATTTAACAAACAACCACCTAATAATACTACATACTTTATGCGCAAAATATATTTCAACCTATTACTACTGATAACATTATTCAGTGCCTGTGCGCAACCCACTAACGACGTGGTTTTAATACAAAAATTAGATTCGTTAAAAAAAATAACCGCAGCACAAGATAGCACACTACTCGACAGTGTTGCAGTAGATTCAAGTGCATTAAAAAAAGAAGTAAATAAGATAACTAAAGACATAGAAAAGCAATTGAAAGACTCTCTAAAGGAGGTAATTATTAAAAAAGAAGAGGTAAAAACGGTCGGTACAACGGGCAAAAAAGGTACTAAAAAAATAAAACAAGATTCCTTTGATGATATAACGGGCATGAATATAAAGTTTGCAGGAATAGTAAAGCAAGATACGTTGAATATGAAAGTGTATGTGCTTGCGACGTTTGATAAAGATTTTGAAGGAAAACTAAAGTTGAAAGCATTAGACAAAAACAAAAAAGAGGTAAAAAAAGCTCAAAAAATAAAAGGTAAATACGTAAAAAGCGATAAAACAATTGACCAAGCCTCTTTGTTTGTTAAACAAGCCGCATTGACACAGCAACTCATAACTTTTGAATTTGATGAATTAGCAGAACTAACGGACATTGATTATTTTGAAATTTCATTCTCCAAATAACTAAAATTATTTTTGTTGAATGCTGTAAAGTAAAACCAAGAAAATAAATAAATTGAATTTTCAAGTACAAGATAGATACAAATAAATACCTCTCAATCTTGATAATAGCACTTGATTTTGACGCTACATCTCTTAATAACCAAATGCGAATTATTCAATTTATATTCACTACCGTTTAGCTTATATTCAACCTAGAAAATGGTTTGAGGTTGATATTAAAAATAATTAGTAAGAAAAAATAAACCTGCGGTATTTTTTATTCAGTTTATAAATGCCCTCGCCCTATAGCTATTCAAATAAAACAAACTCTTATTAATGCAACAGTACAATGCAACAATAAATTACGTGATATACACTCTAGTTTTATTATGAATTATTAAAATATCACTACAAATAACATAAAAAAATACAGGCAAATCGCAGTTGATTAATTACAAAATAGTATATTTGAAAATATGAAAACATATTCTACCTTATTGTTGTTTTATTTTGGAATAATTATGCTTGCAACAGCACAGCCCGCAGCTATTGCACCGCCTCAGGCATCAAAAATAATAATCACTGGAGCGACTGTGCATATTGGAAATGGTGAAGTAATAGAAAATGGTACGATAGCATTTGAAAATGGCAAAATAACCTACGTAGGTGCAGCATTGACAGCGATGAACGGTGCATCAAAAGTACTATCAGCCAATGGCAAACATGTGTATCCTGGGCTTATAGAAGCCGCAACCACATTAGGTTTAAACGAACTCGACGCCATACGAGCCGCACACGACGAATACGAAGTAGGTGAGTTAAATCCAAGCATTAGAAGCATAGTAGCGTATAATACGGATAGCCGTGTGATACCAACTCACCTCAGCAATGGAATCACTACCTGCCACATAATACCGCAAAACGATGGCGTGGGTGGGTTATCAAGCGTCGTACAATTGAATGCGTGGAACTATGAAGATGCAACGCTGGCCTACGACATAGCCCTTAATATTACATGGCCCTACCGACCGCAAGCAAGGAATGCTGACGAAGCTGAAAAAATAGAAGTTTATAAAAAACAATATGACAAGAAAATAGCAGCTTTTACTAAGCTCTTTGATGATGCTAAAACCTACTGCAACAGCAATAGCGTTGAGCCGAATTTGAAATTAAAATCAGTATGCGATTTGCTGACGGGCAAACGAAAATTGATAATTTATGCTTATGATGCTAAGTCGATGCTTGATGCTATTGCGTTTGCTGATGCATACGCTATTCCACTGATTATAGCAGGAGCTTATGAAGCCAATAAAATTGTATCTATATTGAAATCAAAAAAAGTGAAAATTATAGTAGGTTCTACACACTCTCTACCCTATCAAGACCACGACAATATAGACCAACGTTATACGCTAGCCGCACTGTTAAAACAAAACGATATTCCGTTTGCTATAAGTATGTTCAATGTTGAAATATACAAACAGCGCAGCTTGGCATTTACTGCCGGTACTGCCGCAGCTCATGGGTTGAGCCGAGAAGATGCTTTGCAAGCAATAACGCTCGATGCCGCTAAAATTTTAGGTTTACATAAAACTATCGGCTCGCTCGAGGTTGGAAAAGAAGCGACTTTAGTAATAAGCGAAGGTGATATTTTGGATATGAAATCTTCTAAAATTACTGATGTTTTCATACAAGGTCGCAGTATTGAATTGATGAACACACAATCGTATCAATACGAAAGATACAAACAAAAATATGGCTTAAAATAAGCCTTGAATATGAAATTCAGCCCCTTGCTTTTTGCAATTATGAGTACGATAACCCTTGCCCTTCTCAGCCCGCCAAACGGTTGCTACAGCCAAAGTAGATGTGCTAATTATACTATTAACAAAATAAAAATAAATGGTTACAAACGCACACGCCCACTAACTATTTTGCATGAATTCAGTATCAAAGAATCGAAAACCTACACTGTCGCTGATTATGAAAAAGAAAAACAAGAAACTATAAATCGGCTATATGACACCGAGTTGTTTACTTCAATAACGTGGAACGATACTATTTTGCCAACGTGTGAGATACAAATAAACATTAATTTTCAAGAACGTTGGTACACCTTTCCGATAGTAATTTTAGGCTTTGGCGATCGGAATTTCAACGAATGGTATCAAACCTATAACCACGACATACGTCGTCTCAATCTGGGCTTTTGGTTTTATCAACGCAACATTACAGGCCGCAATGACAACCTCCTAATAGGCTATCAGACTGGATTTACAAAAAAATACGGATTTCGGTACTTGTTGCGTGGAGTTGGCAAAAACAAAAAAAGTAATATTGAAATAAATGCGTTATTAACAAAAGAAAAAAAAACTGCTATTCAAATAAAAAACAACAAACTTGAATTTTATTCGAGTGATCAATATAGTTATTCCCGATTTTTTTCGGGCATAACGTACTTCTACCTTCCTAACCCAAACACACAGCTGGCAGTAGATGCAACGTATCATAGGTTTCAAATCAGTGATGAAATAAATCGTATTAATTCAAATTATTTATTAAACAAAACAAGGCGTGAGGGCACGTCATTTTATGTATCGTTGATGCAATTCAAACGTGATAATAAAATATATCCACTCAACGCATTTTTATACAAACTTGAGTTTGTGAAAATTGGTATGCTACCGAGCGATAACCTCAACAACACGTGGTTGAATGGAAAAATAAATTTGCACAAACAACTTGGATATAACTTTTTCGTATCGCAGAGTTTTCAGGCAAAGTACGATTTCACCAACCAAAGACAACCCTTTAGATTGGCTCGTGCCTTGGGTTACGATGAATATTATGTACGTGGATACGAATTGTATGTGTTAGATGGTCAGCATTATTTTTTAAATCGAAATACTATCAAAAAACGGATTATTAACAAGCACATTACCGTACCGTACTTAAAAGACAATCGATTCAGCAATCTGCCACTCACAGCGTATCTAAAGGCTTTTGCGGATTATGGCTACGTATGGAATAAATTTGAAAACCCGATGTCAACGTTGCCCAACACGTCGCTAATGAGCTATGGCATTGGCATTGATATACTACCCCTTTATAGCCTTGTGGTTCGGGTAGAATACACACGTAATAAATTAAAAGAAAATGGTGTATTTTTACATTTCAATTTAGACATTGGCAACGACAATAGCCATATTTGGTAGGCACCCCAAGCCCGAAAGTTACCCGTATATACAGGAGCTTTTCAACTTGTTATTTAAGCAAAATATCACGGTTTTTGTTTATGAAAAACTGTACCTCAACCTCAAGGACTACATCACGTTTCCTACACAGGCGATAACATTTAAAAGTGGCGAATCGTTAGAACAAAATTGTGAATTGATGATCAGCCTTGGTGGCGACGGCACCCTGCTAAACACCCTACCTATACTGCAACACACACGTGTACCCGTGCTTGGCATCAACATCGGTCGGCTGGGATTTTTAACTTCTGTTGGCAAAGAAGACATGCCCCTTTTGGTTGATGTAATCAAAAATAGAAACTATGCGGTAGAGCAACGAACTCTTTTGCAAATGGACGTTGAAAACAATCCTTTTGGTGTTGAAAATGTAGCATTGAATGATTTTACAATTTATAGAAAAGATTCTGCTAGCATGATTATCGTGCATGTATATTTAGATGAACAATTCTTGAATTCGTATTGGGCTGACGGCTTGATAATTGCCACTCCCACGGGCAGTACGGGCTACTCGTTATCCTGCGGAGGGCCTATTATTTTTCCATCAAGCAAAAATTTTGTCATCACGCCTATAGCACCACATAATCTTAATGTTCGCCCAATTATTATCTCTGATGATTCAAAAATAACTATTGAAATAGAAAATAGAGCCTCTTCGTATTTGATTTCTATGGATTCTCGGGTCGCAGAAATGCGAAAACAAGTTCGATTCTTATTTTCAAAATCGCCGAACGTACTGAACCTAGCTCGGCTACATCATGTTGATTTCCTCAGCACTTTGCGAAGCAAATTGAGTTGGGGCTTAGATACCCGCAATTGATAGATCATTAATAGAACGTAGCACTATGACAAAATAGTAGTAATCCACTGTGCATTTCCTACTAGTTTTTGGCAGGCTAATAAAACACTTTGAGGTGTATAGGCTTGAATTTTTTTAACCCAATCATTAATAATTTCAATGTCCATAGTATAATTATTAAACGAACGAAAAGTTGCCATTTGATTGTGTATGCCGTCACTAGTGCTCAACAATTCCTGCAACATTGCGTTTTTTACATTATTCAATTCCTCTTCATCTATGAGCACTTCACACAAAAGTTGTATTTCTTTTTTGATTTCTGCCATAGCAAGGTCTTTTACTTCAACGCCTACTTCTGTGCTTATTTGCCACCAAGCAAAATTTTTAAAATTAGTCAAATAGCTATAAATACCATAGGTGTAGCCGTTTTCCTCACGCAGATTGTCCATTAAACGTGAGCCAAAATATCCTCCAAGCAGCGTGTTAACAAACATCACATCGATATAGTCAACATCTGTTTTAGCCAATGTGAGTGTGGACATACGTATAGAAGCTTGCGAAGCATTGGATTTTTGAATAATTTGAGTACAACTTTTGATGTTAGGCATTTCATAACTTGAACCGTTCAGCTGAGAGGTAGTGCTGTTAAACATACCTAGCAAATCCTCTACATTGCACATCGAGGCATTGCCTGAAACGTATAACTGTCCTACATTTGAGCGAATATATTGCGCATAATACGCCCGTATATCTGCAATTGATAAATCTAAATATTGTTCTGCTTTGTAATAATTAGAGCAGGCTACGTTGCTTTCAAACATCGTTTTAGCATGTTCTATAGTGGCACAATAATCATATTTTTGTTCATTGCTTTTTGTTTTTTCAACCTGTATCGCTACATACTTTTCAAACTCATTTTCGCACATCAATGGTTTGTGAAACACTTGTTGCACAAGGCGTATCGCTTCATTCCAAAACTTTTTATATACCCATATCGTTACCAAAGTATGTTGATAATCTACATTAAATTTTATCTTTAGGTTATAAAAATCTATTTGTTCTGCCAACTTTTGTGACGTGAACCCTTCAGTACCCTCGAGCAGCATTTGCCAGCAGGTCTGTGCCTGCAATGCTTTACTTTGATGCACTCTACCGATGCTAAGCAGCCAATCAATTTTTATTATCTCGTGGGTAATATCACTCAACAAAAAAGCTGCTCGCCCGTTGTGCTGCACAATTATAGGTTTTACTAAAGGTATTTCATCGATTGTAAACGTAGGTGGGGCGGTGGATCTGTCTAGCATGATTCAAATTTTATAAGGATTTACTTTTGGCAATCAGCAGCATTACTTCAGCGTCGGTGGGGTACTTTTTGGCTAATTGTTTTATTGAAACGAGGGCTTCATTTTTTTTGTTTTGCAACATCAACAGACTAGCTTTGTTTATAAGCGCTTGTTTGTAATCTGGGTCAAATTTTAATGCTTTTGAATAATACATTGCAGCATTCAACACATCTCCTTCTTGTTGACAAAGCACGCCTAGATTGCTTAGTGCGATTGTATAAGTAGGATTTTGTGCTAATAATAAAAGATAGGTTTTTTTAGCCTCATCAATATTGTTGAGTTGCATTAATACAACTGCTTTTTTATTCAAAAAATCAAGATTAAGAGCTTTTTTTTGCAATGCTTTATTGAAATATTTTAATGCTACTTCGTAATTTTTTTCCATCAAATGAGCCTCTCCTATTCTATAGTTCGTCCAAGCCATTTGAGTGGTTACGTTATTTTGTTCTATTAAATCTGTGATAGTTTTCCAGTCATTACGTAGATAGTGCAGATGTATTAGGGCATCATAATTCACCTCTTTTGACATATTGAGATACATTGCTGCACTGTCTAAAAAAGCGTCCTTTTGTGTATATTCTTCATAAAACGCTAAATATCCTTTGGCTTGCTGTAAGGCACTAATTGAATTATTATTTACGCATTCTAGCATCACAAAGTCACGTATAGAGGCTTGTTTATCGACATGCAGTTGTTTTATAATTGCATGATTATGGATTGTAACATTTGGAATATCAATAGTTGCACTCAGCGGCATGTGACAGGTGATGCAATTATTATTTTTAACTTGCTTGTTACGTTCTGTCTCCGTGCATACCGCCTTGCCGCTATGGCAGTTATTACACTTGCTTACCCAATATTCAACGCTTCTTTCTTTTACGCTTATATGTGGATTGTGGCAACTGATGCAGGTCATCTCTGATTGCTTGTAGCATTTGCTCTGCTTCATTCTATCGGCATGAGAAGCCATTAAAAATCGTGTATCGCTGTCTGTATATCTTGGTAAAAATACATCCATTACATCGCTCAATTTCATTCCCGGCTTATACGTATGATAATCGTTGTCTTCGTGCAGTACAGTTATGCCTTGCAGGTGGCAACGTTGGCAAACATCTACTTGCAACTCACGATTGAGCCCACGTGGATTGACTATTGTGTAATCATAATTATTACCTGTAGTATCGACGATGATACCGTCTTTTTTTTGCTGACTGTGTATGCTACCCGGCCCGTGGCACCGTTCGCAATCTATGCCTTGTTGTACGATTTTATACTTGTTTTCACTTTCATTAAAAACCGTTGGGTAGGCATTGTGGCAGCTCATGCACTCGTCTGATATTATTCTTTTAAATCGTGTATTGCTACCTTTTTCAAACCCCGGTGCCAAATCCCATTTTTGAGCTTGTGTATAAAACGTGATAGGTGCTTGATACACAAAACCGTTGATGTTAAAAAGGTGCGAATTGGTATGCTGTCCTGAGCCGATTATATAACTTACTTGTTGTACTAACGAATGTATCGTATCCACCCCTTGCAAGCGATATTCATGTATATAAAATGTGTCATTTTTGAAATAAGGTTGGTAATATAAATCATTGATTGTGTCAAAAATAAGGTGCTGATTTGTAAAATCGGCTGCCGTTTTTTGTATGCTAGCAACGTCAAAGCTTTTTCCCATTCCCGTTTTGATATAACTTTTATATATATCCTCATGACAACCCTTGCACGTATTCATGCCTACATATTGTGCCGTATCGTTTAAGTTCAAATAGGGAGATTGTACAGTTGCTGCATGTTGCTTTTTATCACAACTAACCACATAACATAGTACAACGCTTATTGTGATAAAAATGATAGTTCGCAATTTTTTCATATACCAAATTCAATAGTGCAATTAAGTTCGAACATCATTATCTATAAATAGTGTACCGCTTCTATTCAAACAACACAATGACAACTAATAAAAAAAGGTTGGGACTTGTGAGAGAATACTATACTAAAACAGCTTATTTTATATTCGCTTTCAACGCATCTACATCACGTCGCACTAGTGCATTGTCGGGGTTCATGTTATAGATATTGCTTGCTTTGGTGAGTTGCTCTTTTGCCTCAGCAGTCTTCCCTATTTTGTTATATACGTTTGCAAGGTCATAATGATACATCATCGTTTGTTTTCCCAATCGTATTGCATTATTTAAACATTCTATAGCACGTGTGTTGCTTGCTGCGTCTAGCTTGCCGCCCAACAACTTAGCAGCCGACTCTTCTGCAAAACTCAAATTTGCCACTCTGTAATTCCATTTGCCTAACACATGCCATGCACCTGCGTGATTGGGATTATACTTTAATGCTAAATCAGAGTACTTTTTTATGTCTTTGCTAGCCGCTACACGCTCTTTGGTGCTTGCTATCTCTGCCATGCGTCCCATCGCCACCGCCATAACAAAATTACTCTCTGCGTCTGTACCATTTAACTGTAATGCTTTTGTAGCAAACTCTTTGGCCTTAAAATAATAATTTTTCTTAGCCGCAGCATCTAGTGTTCTATACCCAATTCTCGAATTCATATAGCTTATATTGTACACCGCTTCGTAGTTAGTGTTGTCAGCGGCGTATATGGCATTATATTTCGCTAACGCATCATTCTCTTTATAAGCATCTTTCAATGTATTGGCATCGGCTATAGTTTGAGCTGAAAGAGACGTTATAAAACAAGCGAAGATTAAAAATAAGATGGAAGATAATTTCATGACTTTAGTTTTTTTGATTTACTGTATAATTATTTTTTTAGTAGCAACTTGTTCTCCATTTTGTACTTTGATATAATATATGCCTTTGGCTAATTGAGCCGAAGTGATACTCGTACTCATTTGGGTAATATCATATACGGTTATTAGTTTGCCAAGACTACTATAAAGATAAGCCTTCGCATCAGGTTCTATGGTTGTATTGATATGTAATGACAATGCGGTAGTAGCGTTTGCAGGCACAGGAAACACAGTAATAGTGCCCTCTAAGTCTGCGTCGTTGAGTGATAGTACTATCGGTGTGCCTGTGGTGAATAGCTTCAGTCCTGTCGATGGATGGCAAGGCCTCAAACGTGTGATTGGTTTTACTTTCCAACGGTAGGTCAATCCTTCGGTGAACGTGTTGTAAGCAGTGTAGGTAGTATCGTTTATAAACATAACCAATCGATCAGTTCCACCCCCTGATATACGCACCACTTCGAGCAAGTAGGTCTCTACATCGGGCACGCTTGACCATTGAAAAGTAACTGCATTGGCAGGTACCACAGCTGATGAAGCTGGCAATATTGAAGTAACTGTACCCATGAAATCATCTAAATAGGGTGTAGGATTCAATAATAAATAAGGCCGCTCGTTAGTCAACGCTAGCACCATTGCATTTT
>JAYVJZ010000238.1:0-4504 GCA_043768865.1 Sphingobacteriales bacterium | reverse complement strand
GGAGGTCAAATATCCCTCAATGACAAGTTTAGCATATCTCCTTCTTTTATGTATGCTACACAAACAAAAGCAAGCGAGCTCAATGCTGGCCTTGCTCTTGGCTATCATACGACGCAAAACACTGGACGCGACAACATGGCTTCGTTTTATATTGGCACTTGGTACCGCCTCAAAGACGCCGTTATTATTTTCAGTGGCATAGATTACCAAAAGATTCGATTCAGTTTTAGTTATGATATCAATACGTCAGGGCTCAAGTCGGCAAGTCTTGGCAATGGCGGGTTTGAGTTGTCATTGGCCTACATATTATTTGGTAAAGAATGCCGCAAAAAATACAATACTACATTTTGTCCAAGATTTTAATACCATATAAATCACGCTATTCTATTTAATAAAATTGAAACAAGAATAAAAACTATGAAAAAATATATACTCTTTTTGTTCGTATTATTAGGGGAAATAAGCACTGCCAAAGCACAGGTAATAACTGTCGATACATCGCCCACTGCGGCGGCTTTGGCGTCTTATTTGGCAGGCTCGGGCATCACAATATCTGGGGCTACGCTTAACTGCGGAGCAGGAGGCTCAGGCACATTCACATCTAGCGGTACTATCATCGAAATGCCTGCTGGAGTGGTGCTCACATCAGGTTTAGCGACGAACATCATCGGGCCTAATAATTTAACCGGCGTTTCGACGAGCTTGAGTCTGCCGGGCGATGCAGATTTGGATTTGATAGTTACCTTAGGCACTAATGACGCTTGTGCGTTGGAGTTTGACGTTATTCCAATCAACGATACATTATTTTTTGAGTATCAATTTGGTTCTGATGAATATTTAGAATTTGTTTTTACAATCAATGACGCTTTTGGGTTGTATGTATCCGGACCAGGCATAGTGGGGTCCCAAAACATTGCCATAGTACCAGGGTCTTCGCCAGCGCTTCCCGTATCTATATTCAACGTGAATGACGCTACTTCACCAGCATTTTATATTGATAATGGAACTGGTACAACACCGCTCGTAGACAACACAATGCAGTACGATGGATTAACCACCCTACTGCCGGCTAAGATAGCCGTTACCCCATGCGAAACCTATCATTTAAAACTCGTAGTGGCTGATGCCTCAGATTTTATTTTAGACTCAGGCGTGTTTATAAAAGCAGGTTCACTCACTAGCTATGGTATTGTGCTTTCTCAATCGACAGAATACGGCGGTTCCGCTTTTACGGCAGCTATTGAAGGGTGCAACAATGGAGTTGTTAATTTTAATATACAGCCACCTAAGCCTACCGATCAGACGATCTACTTTTCAATAGAAGGCACAGCTACCAATGGTTTAGACTATCCTTTGACGCCCGATAGCATTATTATTCCTGCCAATGATACTACATATCAACTTGTATTTCCTGCTTTTGCAGATGGCATCAGCGAGGGCACAGAGGAGATTATAATTAAATTATTTACATTTTGTGGTACCGACACCACATATTATGATAGTATTTCAGTTGATTTGATGGACTTCGTAATAGCGGAAGCAATGGGTGGCGATGTCAATGTATGCGAAGGGGCTACTATCAACCTCACAGCATCAGGGGGAACTAACTATCAATGGTTTCCACCTACTTATTTAGATGACCCAACGATTGCTACGCCCGTATGTTCACCTCCGAGTTCGTTGACGTTCGTCGATTATGTAGTGCAAGTAGGCGTAGGTCCGGTAGGTATCTGCAGCGATACCACCGTCCTTAGGGTCAATATACTCCCTCCGCCTATTGCTAATGCAGGCAACAACGATTCTATATGTATAAATGCAAGCATTACGTTGAGTGGTGCGGGCGGCGGTACATATACGTGGTTGGGCACTGACATAGATGCGGGTAGTGCTACTGCCAATCCAACAGTTAGCCCATTAGTTTCTACCAATTATATAATGAATATCAGCTCAGCTGTGGGCTGTACCGATGCCGATACAGTTCGTATAATAGTTATGCCATTGCCATTGGTGTCAGCTGGTACAGACAAAATAATTTGCCCAGGTTTTAGCACGCCTATTAATGGTACACTTGGCTTAGCAGGGTATAGTTGGACGCCTAACAGCACCCTTTCATGCAGCAATTGTCCAACTCCGGTAGCGGCACCCACAGCCACGACCACATACGTTTTAACGGGGTCATCACCGTTTGGGTGCATACAAAACGACAACATGACCGTAACGGTATCTAACCCAACAGCCAATGCAGGGCCTAATATAGACGGCTGCAATGGCGACGCAATACCCGTTACTACACCACCTTTGCCAGGGTATAGTTACAGTTGGTCGCCAGCTAGTTTAGTGTCTCCGCCTAACGTTTCCAATCCTTCGTTGATATTACAAAACACAGACACAGTAGATGTGGTTACAACTTATACGCTAACGATAACAGACGCTAATGGTTGCATAGAAACAGATAATGTAAATGCCACAGTGTATCACAATCCAATAATAAATGCTGGAGTATATACAATCATTAACATAGGCGAGAGTTATACATTCAACCCAACGAGTGATGACCCTGCTACTTCGTATTTATGGTCGCCTTATGACCCTACTTTTATGGTAAATCAAGCAACAGCCAACGCAACTGTTACCCCTCCTGTAACCACAACATATACCCTAGCAGCCACCAACTCAGAGGGCTGTCGCAATATTGACACCATGTCGCTTTATGTTTATGTTCCACCATTTGTTGCAGTACCGAATGCGTTCTCACCAGATAATGATCAAATCAACGACAGGCTATTGGTCTATTTTTATGGGATTAACAAAATCCATGAATATAAAATATTCAATCGTTGGGGGCAAAAGGTATTTGAGCAAAACAATTTGGAAGTAGGTGGCACTAACGGAGGGCTGTGGAATGCCCAATGGGACGGCACTTTAGATGGAAAGTTACAGCCGATGGACACGTATGTGTATTATATAACAGCAACAACTGTGAACAATGAGCAAAAACAATACACCGGCAATATTACCCTAATAAAATAAAAATAATTATTCTTTACTAACTCTGATTTCAATCATATCTTATAATTTTCTCCTATGAAAAAGTATTTTCTAATAATGTACTTGTTTATAATAAGTAATAATGCAAAATCGCAAGACATACATTTTACCCAATTTTATCACTCAGAGCTTAACTTAAATGGAGCAAACACAGGGTTGATAAACGGTGATTTTAGGGTCAGTGCTATATATCGTACGCAGTGGACGGGCTTCACCAAAGGGTTCAACACATTTGGGGTAGCTGTCGATGGGCCGTTGAGATTTATAAACGTGGGTACGTTTAATACCATAAACATGGGTTTAAATATATCAAATGACCGTTCGGGCGATGCTGTTCTGAACACATTACGGTTTGAGTTGCCAATTGGATTCAAATATGGAGTGGACAAGCGAGGCAAACATGAGATTGCTATATCAGTAACGCCAGCGTATTTCTCTAGGTCTATTAACCCCAATGCATTGAAATTCCCTAATCAGTTTAATTATAACATTCAAGACTTTGACCCCAACTTTTTTAGTTTTCAAGTTTTTCCCTCCAATCGATTTTCTAAATTTGATATTGATGCAGGAATGATCTATAAAGGACAGTTGAGCGAGCATTTTGTGTATGTGTTAGGAGGCAATATAAGGCACTTGATTCAACCTGAAGAGAATTTTTTAGCCAAAAAATCGACTTTGCCTATGCGTATGACCGGTCATGCCATGTTTGATTTTGGATTGGGACGACAAAACAAGTTGCACATACGACCACAGGTGCTCTATATGACGCAAGCAGCAGCAGTGCAGATGTCTCCTGCTGTGGTGCTAGCTTATTTTATGAAGAACCCGAAATACCAAGATGACAATACGGAGATATTTTTAGGCGGAGGATACCGTTTAAATGATGCATATCACTTTATGTTAGGAGGCACTTGGAAAAATGTACGTCTTGGCATGAGTTATGATTACAACGTGAGCGAGCTACAGGCAGTTACTAACACGTTTGGTGCGGCAGAAGTATCATTGACATACATCAAAAAAATACCCTACCCAATACCTCCTAAAACCATTATGCCTTGCATACGTTTTTTATAAATCAGTACAAACCATATAAAGAATACTAATTTTATATTCTAAAATAAAAGACTTAACAAACCACGGATTAAATCACACTAAACTACATGAAACGAATAGGTATAATTGGATTATTAATACTCATTTTTTGCGGCACTACAATAGCTCAAAAGAACAGAAACGACCTGCTTACGGCAACTAAATTGTATGAAATAGGCCGGTACTACGATGCCTTAGAATATTACGAAAGGGCATTGGAACGCAAGGGCAATAACCCCGAAGCTAGACTAAGATACGCTGAGGCTGCTTATTATGCACGTGATTATAAATTAGCAGAAGATTTATACTACAATGCTTACAACTCTGATAAATCAGGCAATGCGAAAGCACAATATATGCTCGG
>JAYVJZ010000237.1:0-2035 GCA_043768865.1 Sphingobacteriales bacterium | reverse complement strand
CTAAAGATGTGGGTACACGGTAGGTTTGCAACGAGGACTTTCAGTATATGCGTTTGTAACGCATTCAGCACAAATTCCATTTAAATGTATGTTTCCACTTAAATTGTAATGAGTACTGTCGCCACTCATAGGTTAGTTAATTTAACGGCCAGTAAAGAACGGAATTTTTGTTTATTGCGTTGCAAACGCAAATGAAATGCGTCCTCGTTGCAAACCTACCGTGTACCCACATCTTTAGCAAGTTGCCAACCATAGTAGATGTCATAAAATTTATCTAACCCTCTTTTTAAAACAATGATTCCTGGTGGACCTTGCGATTGATATGCTTTCCAACCGCCCAATCTTGCAATAATCCAGGTAGCCCATTTTAGTTGTTTTGGGTCATTATGGTTCTGTTGTTTTACTGTTTTTCCTTGTATGTTTTGACAAATGTTTGCTAAACATTTTATTTCGTTGTCATCATACACCTCATATATATCTTGTCCGCCTTCAGGTTCATTATAAGCAATGTTCATTTGCATTATACGTATCAAAGCACTAAGCATCAACACACATAATTTACGAAGTGCCCAACCACTTTCTAACTCACTTTCTTCTATCTGAAAACCTTTGTGCTTGAGTAGCCTATGCATCTGTTCTATTGTCCATCGCTGGCTATACCAGTGAACGATTTGACAAGCATCTTCAAAATTAGTAACAGCATGTGTTGTCAGTAATTTCCAACTAATGCCATCTTTATTATTGGGGTCATAAGCCTCTACAATGTTGAGCGTAAAAGTTGCCGGATATTTACTGCCGTTTTTGATTGCGTGGCTCTTTGTTATAGTTACAGTTGAATACCTTACTTGGAGTATTACTTGTTGCTTTATTCTGTTTTTACGATGGTCGGTTTGCAATGTAAGTGCATACGAGCCTGCCGAGGCTTGCTTTGCAAGTGTGTTCCATATTTTGCCATTATCTGATGTATTTCTATTGCTTTTTGAACGGATAATATAATGTGTCTTATCATCGCTAATAATACTCAACTGTTCATAAAAATCACCTTCCCTGTCTTCAATAAATGTTATTGAAGATGCAGTTTGTAGACGCTCTTTGCTTGTGTTAACTGCTTTAATCCATTTGTATGATTCTTTTTCTTCAATAGGAAGCGATTTGTATTTTCGTTCTATTCTGGTAGGCATATCTAATGGGCGATGCCATAGTTGAACATCCGAAAAGCCTAAAATATTTCCATACTCGGCATCTAGCATTAGTGTACTATGCATTTTAAACCCAAGTGCAGCTTGTAAACTATCTAATCTACCCAAGCCACTATTTTCTTGTAACCGATGCTTGTGCGAATAAAAATTCATTTCAGTAGTGTCTTCAATACAAAGTACATGGCGGTTGCCACAAACGGATGTGTGACGACTGCACATTTTTTCTATCAATGATTCTTCACTCACTTTTTTATTGTTTAAAAAACGGTAAGATGCTTTCTGAGTTGCTCTGTCAGGGCTTATTTTGCGTATGCTTGAGTGTGCATTCCGACACAATAACCCAAACAACCGTGCCCCCTTTTTTCTAATCGTCTATCATTAAAACGATTAGTGAAATTGACTGTGTAATAATTTTCCATCACTATATTTTTATGCTACAAATGTAGTAATAAGATGTGGGTACACGGTAGGTTGCAAACGAGGACGAGTGAGATACCTACAGCATCAGCTACGATAGCAATTTACCCGTTGTTGGTGTTATCACCAACAACCCTACTAGTCCTCGTTTGCAACGAGGGCTTTTAATATATGCGTTTGTAACGCATTCACCACAAATTCCATTTGAAAGTATGTTTCCACTTAAATTGTAATGAGTACTGTCTCCACTCATAGGTTAGTTGATTTTATTGGCAGTAAAGAACGGAATTTTTGTTTATTGCGTTGCAAACGCAAATGAAATGCATACTCGTTGCAAACGAGTACGAGTGAGGGGCTGACAAATTTCAGCGAGTAGAATTGACAGAGGAAGCTATAAAGTTGGCAGACACATACATCAG
>JAYVJZ010000236.1:0-11765 GCA_043768865.1 Sphingobacteriales bacterium | reverse complement strand
ATGTTAATAATAAATAATAATTTTCAAATAAAAATTTAATAAAACCAAAATGGAATTTAACAAAATAGCGAATGTAACGGGTATAGGTGGTCTGTGGTTTGTAGCCTCTCAGCGTCCTGATGGGCTCATTTGTAAGTCATTGACAGATGGGAAAATACAGTTCATACCCTCGCGTAAACATCAATTTACTTTTTTAGAAAGTATAACTATGTACATGCAAAACAACGACACTAAGCCGTTGCTTGAGATTTTATTAAATATCAAAAATGAAAAAATAATATTGCCTGATACTAACAAAGCCACAGGCGAGGAACTGCGAAACTTTTTTGCAGTAGCAGAACCCAATCACGATGCAACTTTGGTGCATGTAAGCGATATAAAAAAACTAATTAAATGGTTCATAACTTTAGAAGCACACGATGCGATTAAGCCAAAAGAAAACAACGATACCGTAGCACAAAGCACAACAGAAAACAGTGAAACAGCCCCTACAAAAGTGGTGAAAACCAAAGCCGAAAAAACGGAATCCTCAGACACGCTTACACCTGAACCAACGAACGAAGCACCGAAGAAAAAAACAACAAAAAAAGCAGCAGCCCCAAGCGACGTAAGCGAAACAGGCGAAGCTACACCCAAAAAAAGTAGCCCTCGCAAGAAAAAAGATGGAGAATAATAGTACTCTATGAGTTGCATTACTAACGATTGATTGGACTATCAAAAAGTTATCATTACTTTTTTTTAACAACATTGACCACAGTGCAATTAACAGATATTTCTCACGTTAATTTTCAAAAAAACCGCAGCCCGTACAATACGTTGCACAACTTACCTGACTATCTTCATATCAAAACTTAAAAAAGAACCTTTACGATGATTGATTTAGCTATAACCAAAAAAAAACAACGTATTTTTTTACCTGAAATGCTTGATTTAAGTAAGTGGGAAAACATAAAGCCCTACTTTGACGACCTGTTAGAGCGAGCAATAGAAACCCCTGCAGCACTTTATAATTGGATATTAGACAGAAGCGAATTAGAAGCAATATTGAGTGAATATAGCAGTAGAATATGGATACGGACCACCTGCGACACCAATGACAAAGAGGGCAAAGAGCTACTCGAGTATTATTTCACAAACATAGAAACTGAACTACAACGTAATTTTCATAAGCTCAACGAGCGCTTTATAGCTTGCGAACACACGGCAGATTTAGACGAAAATATGTTTGGACTTTATAAAAAAAGAATACAAACGCAGATGTCTTTTTTCAAACCCGAGAACGTAGAACTCAACGCACAAATAAGCATAAAATGTGCTAAATATGGGGAAATATCGGCAGCTATGACAGTTGAAATAGAAGGTCAAAAAGTAACATTACAAAAAGCCAATTCCTACCTGAAGAATGAAAACAGAGCCCTACGTGAAGAGGCATTTACCAAAGTGTTCAACCGTCGCAAAGAAGACGAAACCAACTTAAATAACTTGTTTAGCGAGCTATTGAAGATGAGAAATACGGTAGCTAGCAACGCTGGATATGACAATTTTAGAGATTATATGTTTGATGAACTCTGCCGTTTTGATTACAATGTGGACGACTGTTTTAAATTCCATGACGCTATCGAAAAAAACATAGTCCCTATAGTAGAAAAAATATTGCAAGAACGTAAGCACCGCCTCAAGCTAACGCAGCTGCGCCCGTGGGACACCGCTGCCGACCTTCCCGGACGTGAGCCTCTCAAACCCTTCAATGACGGGCGTGATTTAATCAACAAAACGATACACTGCTTTGACAAACTACACCCGTTTTTTGCGACTTGTATCAAAACCATGGACGACCACAAACACCTCGACCTCGATAGTCGCATTGGCAAAGCACCTGGCGGATATATGTCTCCTTTATATGAAACGCTCATACCCTTCATATTTATGAACGGAGTCGGAACTCTGAAAGACGTTGTAACAATGGTACACGAAGGAGGCCATGCCTTTCATGAATTTTTAACTGCAAAATACGATGTTACTGCGTTCAAACAATACCCGAGCGAGATAGCAGAACTCGCAAGCATGAGTATGGAGCTTTTGACAATGGACACGTGGGACGCTTATTTTGCATCCGAGCTCGACCAAGTACGAGCAAAAAAAGAACACTTAGAAGATGTATTGATGGCATTACCTTGGATCGCAACAATCGACGCTTTTCAACATTGGATATACACCAATCCTTACCACAGCATCGAAGAACGCAGCCGCATGTGGACACAAATATACCAACGATTTCACCCTAGCATAGTAGATTGGAGCGGACTTGAGCATTTTGAAAACATGCTTTGGCAACGCCAACTTCACCTCTTTGAATGTCCTTTTTATTATATAGAATATGGCATGGCCCAACTCGGAGCGATAGCTATATTTAAAAACTTCAAAACTGACAAAACCACCACTTTAAGCAACTATATGCATGCCCTGAGCCTCGGCTATACGCAATCGATACCCGACGTATATCAAACCGCCGGCATCCGTTTCGACTTCTCCAACGACTACATCAAAGCATTGGCGCAGTTTGTAGAAGACGAACTCGCAAAACTGAACTAAAAAACAGAAATTAAGAACTTAATATAAGGATTTGCTTAATTAAAATAAATAGAATTAAGGCATGACCGCCGTGTTTGCTATCGCACAATGATACGGCACGAGGGTCGAGGTACAGTTACTACTCTTTTTGTGTAGCGGTAAATACTGCTATATAAAAAAATGAAGCTCCACCTAAGCCGCTTAGGCATAGAATACGCATAGCTGCTTTGGACAAGTTTACGCTTAGCTGCTTAGGCAAAGTTTAGGCTTAGCTGCTTAGACATAGCTTACGCATAGCTGCTTATGCATAGTTTACTTATGGCTTGGTTTACGCATGGCTAACGCATAGCTGATACATGCGTTAAAAAGGTTTCAAATTGGTGCAGCAGATACAGATGAAATGAATGTAAGAATTAAAAATACAATTTAGCCAACTATAGGTAGCCCCGCCTGTGGGCAGTGCTTTGATTTAAACGAGTGCCTCAGGGCACTCTTCACCACACGCCTGCGGCAGGTGTGGTTCGAAGCGCCCTGCGGCACTCGAGTGCGGGCCGCTGCGCGGCCCGCACTCCCTCACATAGCATATTACGACTCTTCAACAACAACAAAAAATAAAAATATTCACAAAAGAAAGTAAAAGCAACACAAACGAAAGGTGCAAAAAGCAAGATATAGAACAATATTAAAATATATATTGCACTCATAACAGACACTTCACATCAAAATTTGTTCTAAAAAAGAGATTATACTGATAAAAAGTAAAACGAAAAAACGAAAAAAATATGATATTAGAAAAGTAATGTTTTTTTAAACTAACTTATTGTAATTTTACTTTAAGTTGTTTTGATTAACATGACAATAACCGATGTTATGAGGTACTTCAAAATGTAAAAAAAGAGCAACTGTTATTTTTATTTCAAAAAAACAAATGATTTTACCCGTACTTTATTTTTCTATCACCTTAATATTTTTTACGATATGTGTTGTTATCGGGTTGGTTATATCAAGTCGATTCACCCTAACCAATACTATACTATATGCACCTGGATTAGGGTTCATGTACTTACTTTTAATAACTGCTATGCACCTAACGAGCGGTTATAGCTCCTATCTATTTATTTCAATTGTTTCAATCTTTATGTTACACGGCGTGGGTTTTAGTAAATCATGGCAAGCTATTAAAATCGAAAAATCATGGATAATAGAAAGTGTACTTATTCTTATTTTGTGCTACATCAGTAGTTTAATTTTTTATTATGATTTTAATACTAACGAAGTTAAAGTCTATGTTGACGAATGTTTTTCAAGTTGGTTGAGTGAATACATAAAAACAAGTGGGATAGAGTCATACGTTATAGACCAAAGTTATAGTGACACGACACGAAGGCCATTCCATTATTCAGAATTGTATGCAATACAAATAGTGAAAATTTTTATTCAAAGTGCCACCAACTATAATGTGTTAGCTTTATGCATAGTACCCTTGTGCCTATCAATTATAATTACTACTTTTTGTCATGCCTTGAAAAGCCACATCAATAACTACATGGGGGTTTTAGGAGTATTTTGTTTTTTCGGTTTTTTTTGTTGTAAATTATGTATTGTACGGAAAATTTTACAACAAATTATTTGTTATCGATGATGCAAAACAACTGATTCCTACCCTGCTTCTGTTGCTAGCAGTAATAGCTACTTTGCAGAGCAATACCAAGTTGTTTATTTTTTCAATCGTTTGTTTAAATTCCGTATTGATAATCTACATTTTTATCACATGGCCTTTGTTTTTGTTTTATTGGTGGCAAAATCGCAAAACGAAGTCTATTAGTCAATTAACACTACTTGTTGGAGTATTTGTTATGCAACAAGTAACCACCGTTTTGTTTTATTATTCAAATGCAACATTTGTTTATAGCATCAATTCAACCACATTTAACAATGTATTCACCCTTGTGGGTATATCAATAATTGTCTTTGCAAGTATTTATTTTATTTTACGCAAAAAAGTAAGTAGCATGACTGCTTTACACCCAACAGCGACGCGCCTGATCCTATTTGTGAGCCTACTATTGAGTGGGGTTGTAGTGTTATATTATTATCTCTCAATCAACAATAGTTTATTTATGAGTAAAACTATTTTGAGCTTAATTATTTATGGTAGCACGTATGCAACTATTTTCTATTTTTTTCTTGTATTAAAAGATTTCAATACAAATCGAATATATACATTTCCCGCAATAATACTGATGATAGCAGGCACTTTTACGTTATTCATGCGTTTTAATAAATTAGATGGGGCTCGATATAGCAAAAACGAACTTGCTTTTTATGAACTTTTGGCACGTAATAAAAACAGAACTATAGGTGGCTATTTTATGAAAATATCAATTGAAGATGATATTTTAAAAATTAATCCTCAATCATTTCCTAATTTTAAATTTGCAAAATTCGATAACAATAGTGCGCCTATGCTTCTAAATTCTTACGAGAGTTTGGATTCTTCTGTCAATGCAATGGCAAAGCCGTATTTGGAAATGAACTTATTTGATAAAATAAAATCAAAAGATAAAATTGATGAAAAACGTGTCAAAAATATCTAATCGATTCTATAAAATTCTCCTATCTTGCAGTACAATATTCGTATCCAATTGACAGCAGTATGCTAAAACATTACACCTATCAATATTATGATAAAGTTATTGGGTATTGTTATTATACACGTAAAGAATGATTCAAAAAAAACCGTTAAAAATGTAACGCTGTAATTGCTTGATCGTTTTGACAACTAAATTTAAAAAATCAATGCTATCACAAATATTTGATAGCACCTATATCATTTAAACTCTATCAACAGCAAGGTGTAAACAAATGTAGCGAGGCTAATGTCGTTGAGAACTGCGTCAGCGTATGAGGTGTCACGTGCATATACAACAAGATCGGGCGAGTAAAAATCAGCTAAACGTTCAGGCTAAATGTCCGCCAAACCTATGAATAAAGGCGAGGTAGGTCATTGTTGTTGATGTTGTACCAAATCTAATAGTACTTTCAAACGCTCAGAAGTAGCTAAATAGTATCAGTATAGCAACGTAATTTAACGACTTACATAAAATAAAAAATTGGCACACTTTTTTGAATTAAATTTGCAATCCATCTAACATATTATGAAAAAACTTCCTTTATTTAACTTTATCTTGCTAGCGATATTGTTATTGTGTCAATGCAAAACCCCTCAAAAACTCACAAGAAGTGGACAACACGATGAGGCTATTGTTCTATTGAATAAAAAATTGGCACGCAACAAAATGAAAGAAAATAATGTGTTGTTGTTAGAAGAGGCATTCACAAAAGCTAATAATAGAGATTTGGAATTGATAAAATTGTATCAAATAGAAGGACGCCCCGATAGGTGGGATGAAATAAATATCATATATCAACGCATCGACAAGCGTCAAAAATCGATAGAGCCACTATTGCCATTGTATGTTAAAACTGAAAACAGAAAAGCCACTTTAGCGTTTATTAATATCGCTGATGATTTAGTAAAAAGTAAAGAAAACGCAGCAACATTTTATTATAACAATGCTTTGTCTTTATTAAAAAAAGGTAATAAAACGGCAGCAAGGAGCTCGTATTATGAATTTGAAAAATTAAAGCAATACTATCCCAATTATAAAGACGCAAATGATTTGCAACGCAAAGCACATGCTGAAGGAATAAATTTTGTGCTTTATAGATTCAAAAACGAGTACAGAGGAATTTTGCCTGCTGCCTTCGAAGACGAAATCATGCGCATCACATTAGAAGAACTTAATACATTATGGGTGAATTATCATGTAATAAAAAACAATCAACAATCGTATGATTATGAAATAGTGTACAAACTAAAAGACATACAGATTAGTCCCGAATCCAACAAAGAACGTAGTTATGAAGATACTAAAAAAGTACAAGATGGCTGGGAATATGTGCTCGACTCTAAAGGAAATGTAAAAAAAGACAGTGTAGGCAATGATTTAAAAACCCCAAAATATAAGGTACTCAAAGCTCAAGTGCTTGAAGTATTGCAACAAAAAAGTGCAGTATTGGTGGGTGAGTTGGCTATATTTAATACTTCTACTAATCAATTGGTTAGGGGCGAGGTTATAGGGGGTGAGCAGCATTTTGAAAATTATGCAGCAACATTCAGAGGCGATAAAGAAGCGCTGTGTGATGAAAGCAAAAGAAAAATAGGTAATTCGCCAATGCCTTTTCCAAGCAACGAGGCAATGGCGATGGGTGCTAACAGTGCTTGCAAACCTATAATAAAATCAAAAATCATACAATTGACTCAACTATTTGAAAAATAACAACCCAATTATTGGTTTGCTATTTTTATTCTACACGTTGCCTCGTCGTTTTGCAGCTGCTGCTGCAAGTAGGCAATAGATTCAAATTTCACTTCATCACGCAATCGCTCTATAAAGACAACTTGCATCCAAGCATCATAGATAGTTGCATCAAAATCAAATATATGAACCTCTAGGCGTTGCTCCAAACCCGCAACAGTTGGACGTTTGCCGATATTACACATACCCCAAAGTGGTACATTAGAAAAATTAGATTCTATGATTTTTACTAAATAAACTCCATCTTTGGGTACTACTTTTTTGTTGAAATCTACAGCGACATTTGCCGTTGCATACCCCAACGTTCTTCCTATTTGATTGCCTTGTATTATAAAACCCTCAATGCTATAATGCCTTCCCAGCAAACTTTTAGCGGTTATCAAATCGCCAGTTAACAGCGCATTTCTGATCTTAGTCGAGCTAACGTCAATAGAACGAGATTGTTGCTTTTCAATTTGAATAACCTTGTATCTGTTATTGTTTTCTGCTAATAAAGTTGAGATATTACCTGTTTTGTTTTTACCAAAAGTGTGATCATATCCCACTATTATTACCTTCATTCCCAAGTCATTTATCAAGAAATTATTGATATATTCTATCGCTGACTGGTTTGCAAAATCGTGTGTAAATGGTATTGATACGAGATGATGAATACCCGTTTGAGCAATTATTTTTTCCTTTTCAGATTCAGTTTGTAGTACCAAAAGGGGTTCATCATTTTGATGTAAAACCAAACGTGGGTGAGGGTTGAAGGTAACTAACACACTATCATAGCCGGTAGTGTCGGCCATTGAAACCATTGCATTTATAATAGCTTGATGTCCTAAATGTACGCCGTCAAAAGAGCCAACAGTAACCACTGAATTATTAAACAACGGCAATGAATTTTTATATCTATGAATTTGCATTAATGTCTGATTCATTGTTACTAACGATATTTTGCAACAACACAATTAAGTCCTCTATTTGCCAAGCATTACAGATGTTAAAACCCCCTGATTCTAGTCTGCGTAGGCGGCTTAGATGGCTGCCATTATTTAATTTTTTACCAAAATCGTTGGCTAACGAACGTATGTAAGTACCTTTGGTGCAGGAGATTTCAAATTCAATATTGGGTAATTGTATAGCTGGAAGCTCGAATTGAAAAAGCGTAACGATTCTACTTTTAATAACAAAATCTTCATTTTTTCGGGCTTTGAGATACGCTGGTTTGCCTCCTACTTTCACTGCTGAATGCGCTGGCGGGGTTTGCGTTATTTCGCCTAAAAATGTTTTAGCATTGTCGATACACATTTCATTCGATATGTTTTCGATGCAAAAAGTTTGATCAAATGCGGTTTCCAAATCATAGCTTGGGGTAGTTGCGCCAATAGTTATAGTGCCAACATATTTTTTATTATCATTTTGAAATGTACCAGATATTTTGGTGCATCTACCCGTACAAACTATTAAAAGACCTGATGCGAGTGGATCCAACGTACCACCATGTCCAATTTTAATTTTGTTATGTAAAGTATATTGCAATTTGCGAACTACATCAAAAGACGTCCAATTCGTTGGTTTATCTATCAACATTACACACCCGTCTTTAATGTTTTGAAGCGTAGAATCTGCTGTTAGCAGCATTGTAGTATCGAAAGTAAGCATTATTTTAGAATTTATAATTCAACAGGGGGGAATACAAATTTTATAAACACAACGGCTAAAAGTATGGTAGCAGCTATTAATAAAGAATAAAACATGAGTTTCGTACCTCCGATTTCTAACAATCGATCTTCATCATTTCTTATTTTACCTAAAACAAAAAATATGATCCCCACAATAAAAAAAAAGAAAAGAAAGAAAAAGACAAACAATAACCCAAACATGGGTCCATCGAAAAAAGCTAAAAAATCTTGATACATAAAAGTTAAAAATTGAATCCCTACAAAGATACATTAATCGAACGATTGATTTTGCTGACTCGATATTATTAGCATTTTGTCGTATTGCTCAGGCGACAAATCGTTATGAAAAAAATTGATAGGATCGATTTTAGTTCCATCTTTGATTACTTCATAATGTAAATGCGGCCCAGTCGATTTACCCGAACTTCCTACATAACCAATCACATCGCCTCGCTTCACTTTTTGACCCTGCGTAGTCGCAAGCCTGCTCATATGCCCATACAGCGTCGCATAGCCATAGCCATGATTGACTACAACATGATTGCCATACCCACGCGATGAAAATTCAGTTAGTTCAATGACGCCGTCGCCTGTGGCGTAAATGGGAGTCCCTATTGGGGCAGCAAAGTCAAGCCCAGAATGCATCTTAGCCGTTTTGTAAATGGGGTCGATACGGTACCCAAAGCCGGAAGCTATTCTTGTTAAATCTACGTTCGATACTGGTTGTATTGCAGGTATCGACGATAACATTGCCTCTTTGTTTGTTACCATTTTAGCGATTTCGTCATACGATTTAGATTGCACTGCCATTTTGATGCCCAATTCATCACATAAAGTGGCTGTTTTTTTCATTAATTCTTCGTTGTCATATTTATCTAACGTAGCATATCTATCGCTGCCCCCTAACCCAGCGTCACGGAGACTTTTAGAGAGGGGCTCAGCACCGAATACTACACGATACACGTTGTCATCACGTTTTTGCAAATCATTTAAAACATTTTCAATTTGCTTTGACCGTTGTACTATTTCTTCATAATTCTGTTTCAATCCCTCTATTTCAAAACGCAATAATTTTTCCTTTGGACTGTCTATAAACTTATACGCAAAGCCCAAAAAAACAACTCCAACCACTAAAGCTGCACACAAGAAACCTAGGCTTTGTAATACGATTTTCTTCCAAGACCTTTCTATCTTTTCATAGCTTAGAGTCTGATTATTAAAATGATATTTGGCTTTTTTGGTTGGCATTTATAAAAAAATTAACAATTTACATAAATAAAGCAAAAATTAATGAATAGAATAATAACACCTACAAATTTATAAACAAAAAAAATACACTGTATAATATTTACATCAATGGTATATTTTTTAAGCTATACGATAGGGAGCAGTTTGATCAAAAATATACTGCAACACATCTATCTCTTGAGTGGAGAGCACTCTACTGCGACGCTCAAACACACGCTGCATAGTAGCAAGAGCATCATTGAAGCGATACGTAGTCAAACCTTGAGGACCGCCCCAGCTAAAATCAGGAACATAATTACGAACAAAACCAGCACCAAATATATTCGACGATACACCTACTACAGTGCCCGTATTAAACATGGTATTGATGCCACATTTTGAATGGTCGGCCATAACCAAACCGCAAAATTGAAGTCCAGTTTTTATAAATCGCTGTGAGGGATAATTCCATAATTTCACTTCTTCATAATTATTTTTTAAATTACTGTTATTCGTATCAGCACCTAAGTTGCACCACGCACCTATAACCGCGTTGCCCAAAAATCCATCGTGCGCCTTGCTACTATTGCTATGCATTACAACATTATTCAACTCCCCTCCTACTTTGCAAGCATCGCCAATAGTGGTAGCACCATATATTTTGCTAGCCATTTTAACTTGTGCACTTTCTCCCAATGCAAACGCGCCTCGTATATACGTCCCCTCCATTATCTCACTTCCTTTTCTTATTATAACTTTTTGGGTGAGTGGATTGATGCTAGACTGAACAACAATAGCACCTTCTTCCACAAACACATTATCTGGCTGAGTGCATGTTACACTATTTGCCAAATCAGCCCGTATTGCATTATCATTGAACCAAGCGAAATCTTGCTCAATGCCATAGCCATTGTAAGTAAAAATATCAGTTACTGTTTTGATAATAATACACTCTTTCTTGAAATTAACAGTGGTTAAATTATCACTGTTTTGACTTCCTTTATATGCTAATATTATATCATTTTGGACTAATTTTTCGTTATCTTTTAGGTTATTTACCGCTTCATAGAGCGCTGGGTTAGGCAACACAGCACCGTTCACATAAGTTGTATAGTCGATGCTGCTTTTTGTAAATAATTCTTGTAAATAAGGAACCGTCAACCAATGTGTAGTAGCTTGGTATAAACGCTGCCACTTTTCAGCAATAGTGAAGGTGCCAACACGCAAGTCAGCCACAGGTCTAGTGTACGTCAATGGCAATAGATTATTTCTTATTGTCAAATCATCAAAAAGTGTAATGTCCATTGTTCATTTTTTTGTAAAAATACGTTTAAAAAACAGTATTTAATATTCACTTTTTAACAAAAAAAAAGAAGACATTGTGGGTCTTCTTAATTAAAATATATGTTATAAAAATTATCCTTCTAGCGCTGCTGCACCGCTTACTATCTCTGTTAGCTCAGTGGTAATAGCGGCTTGACGTTCTCTGTTGTACTTAATTTTCAAATCTTTCAACATCTCAGCGGCATTTTCTGTTGCTTTGTCCATAGCGGTCATACGCGCACCATGTTCACTTGCATTATTTTCTAATAAATATCTATAAAACTGAGTTTTTAATATTTTAGGAAACAACTCATCTAATATTACTGTGGCACTAGGATCAAAAATATAATCACTTTTTGATGCCCCTTTCGTAGCTATTACTTTTTGAATAGGCAAAAAAGATTCTGTTTGAAACACTTGTGTAGCTGCATTTTTGAATTGTGAATAGACAATATCAACGGCATCATAAACTCCACTTTTAAAGTCATTTATAATGGTTTCGCTTATAACACTACTACTTTCAAAATTCAAATTTGAAAACAATTCTGCATGATTACTCAATACGTTATTAAACCTTTTTTTATAAAAATCGTTT
>JAYVJZ010000235.1:0-4971 GCA_043768865.1 Sphingobacteriales bacterium | reverse complement strand
AAACCCAACTCAGCAGCCATAGTAGCACACAGATTGGCTACTTCTTTGCTATGCATTAATAAATTTTGACCATACGAAGATCTAAATCGCATACGTCCTACCATGCGTATAAGCTCTGTGTGTAGCCCATTAATACCCAATTCTATCACCACCCGTTCGCCGATTTCCATTATCTGTTCGTCCATTTGTTTTCGAGTTTTCGCAACTACTTCTTCTATACGAGCAGGGTGTATTCTGCCGTCGTTCACCAGGCGTTGCAATGACAAACGCGCCACCTCTCGTCTCACAGGGTCATAGCCACTAATCATAATAGTTTCAGGGGTGTCGTCCACTACTAATTCTACGCCGCACTCACTTTCTAAGGCACGAATATTTCTACCCTCACGCCCTATAATTTGCCCCTTCATATCATCGTTTTCCAAATGAAAAACCGACACAGTGTTTTCAATAGTTTGTTCGGCTGCGGTACGTTGTATAGTTTGGATAATTATCTTCTTAGCCTCCTTGTTTGCTCTCACTTTTGCTTCGTCCATAATCTCCTTTACATGCGACAAAGCCATAGTGTTTGCCTCGTCTTTTAATTCTTGTATCAACTGATTTTTTGCATCTACGGCGGACAGTCCAGCTACTTTTTCTAGTGCTTCGATGTGTTGCTCATGTGCTTTATCTAAATCTTGTTTTTTCTTATTTAGGGTTTCAAGTTGTTGGGTATAATTAATTTTTGCAGCCTCTACTTCGGTCTCTTTTTTCTTAGTTTCTTCTATTTTTTTATTCATATCTCCCTCCTTCGATTTCATTCTATTCTCCAAATCTTTAGAGCGTAATTCCGATTCTTCCACTTTTTTGAGTCTAGTTAATTCTTCTTTTTCCCATTCACTCTTAATTTGTAAAAATTTTTCTTTCGCCTCCAACAATTTAGATTTTTTAATATTTTCTCCGTTCATTTCAGCCTCTTGAAGTACTGATTTTGCTTTGTTTTGTGCTTCTTGTGTTATTTTTTCTGCTTCTTTTTTGGCTATTGCATCTTGATCAGCAAGTTGCGTTTTTTTTTGGTTGCCCCCAAGTACAAATCCCAAGCCTAGTGCAACTGCCGCAGCTAACACAGCAGTTATTATAGTTGTTATCATTTTATAATTTATTGTTTTTGATTTAAAAAATATTTATCGATACAAAAATACTTTTTTTGATTGAGATTAAAAAATTGTTAGTACAATAAAAGTCGTTGTCATTTTTATAAAAGTGTCTTAATAAATTATTGGGACAAGCTTGATTTCCTCAGTTATTTTTTTTTATATTGCTGCCAATTTTATTATTGTTGATAACTAATTTAACTTTTTTTTTTGAGTAATATCTAATTTGTTGTAACTTAGATGAAATTTTAAACGTATGAACAAGCGCATATTATATGTTGTCGCATCTATAACTATAGGTGTTTTGGTTGCTGCAGGTATTTTATTTGTTTTTGAGAATATTATACATAAAGTATATGCAACACCTCAAGCTATTGATTTGATAGTACAAAAGCAAAAATTGAAAGAGGTTATTACTGCCGAAGAACGTGAATTTGTAGAAAAATTTACTAAAAGAGGTGACGGTTTTATGATTTTAATGTTCATGGTATTTGCCTACGTAGTTTCATCAATGATTGGTGGAGGTACTGCTGCTAAAATCGCTCGCACCAACGGTATTTTGAAAGGACTAATAGTAGGGTTTATTTTTACTGGATTATGCTACATAAATACACGGCTGATGTGGCATCCACAGTGGTTTGTAATTGCCTCTTTAGTGGCACCTGTTCCTTGTGCTATTATAGGGTCTTCGTTTGCGGTATATTGGGTTAAAGAAGATGAGGCTGCCGAGCCTGAGATGCTGCCTGAGGAGGAGGAGCCTCTATTTCAATTAACTAATGATGATGACAAGTAATTTTTACTTTTAAATTACTAATTTTTCTTACATTCAAACCAGTATTATCTTATTTTTTATATGACTTATTTGAGCCAAAAAGCCAAGCGCATTACTACGCGCACGCTGCAAGAAATGAAAAATGCAGGAGAAAAAATAAGTATGCTTACAGCGTATGATTTTTCGATGGCACGTATTTTAGATGAAGCCAACATTGATATACTCTTGGTAGGCGACAGTGCTAGCAATGTTATGGCTGGTTACGAAACTACACTCCCAATCACACTTGATCAAATGATTTATCACGCATCTAGTGTTGTAAGAGCTGTTAAACACTGTTTAGTAGTTGTCGATTTGCCGTTCGGTTCTTATCAAGGCAATTCAAAAGAAGCATTAAATTCTGCCATCAGAATTATGAAAGAAAGTGGGGCACATGCAATTAAATTAGAAGGCGGCAATGAGGTAGCCGACAGCATTGAACGCATCGTAAAATCAGGCATTCCCGTTATGGGGCATTTAGGCCTTACTCCTCAATCTATATATAAATTTGGTACATATTCAGTGAGAGCAAAAGAAGAATTAGAGGCACAAATATTAGCAGATGATGCTAAAATACTGCAAGACAAAGGATGCTTTGCTATCGTAGTTGAAAAAATACCTGCAGCCCTTGCAGCTATTGTTGCCAAGTCAGTAGATATACCTGTTATAGGCATCGGTGCCGGCAACGGTGTAGATGGTCAAGTGTTGGTCATGCATGATATGCTCGGCATAAACAATGAATTTGCACCACGTTTTTTACGAAAATATGCCTCTTTATACGAAACTATAAAATCGTCGGTGGAGCAGTACATTATCGATGTTAAACAAAAGAATTTTCCAAACGATACAGAACAATATTAAAGCAAACTATTAAACAATCAATAAAGGTATTTCGAGCTTGTGCCGTACTGCTTCAATTGTTTGACCATAAATTATATCCTTGATGCCCGTGTGTTTGTGTTGTGCCATCACCAATAGGTCGCAATTTTGTTTTCTAACTATATCATTGATATTAGACACGGGTGTGCCATACCCTAATTGTATTTCAACGGTATAATTTCTGCTACTAAGTTCTTGTTGGTATTGCATTAAATTTTGCTTGTCAGTAGTTGATTCAAAATCTTGTGTTTCAGTGCTATATACCATCGCAGCAGGCGTTTCAATTACATGTATTAATACATATTTTGCCTCAATTCCACCTATGCCAATAGCATAATTTATTACTTTATTATCGAATTTAGAAAAATCAATAGTGATACCAATACATTTCAATTGTTTAACACTATCAATTGTCATTGAAGACGCTCCTGCATGTGGCACGTTTCTCAGAGTTATTCTAGTTTTATAAAATAAAGGGTACAACGAAATAAATAGTAAGAGAGCTACCGCTAACGCAAGCACTGTATAGGCAATGTATTGAACTGTATTAGTGAGGTTTTGAATTTCGTTTAAAACCATTTTTAAATTCAAACCAATTATGATAAATGAAATCAAAATACACGCAATCGTGAGCCATTTTTTATTTACAAAATCGCTCATGTGATATCTGCTCGCAGTTACATGTATGATAGGTATTAACGCAAAGCCGAGCTGCAAACTTAGAACCACTTGACTAGCTATTAATAAATTTTCAGCTTTGCTTTCGCCATAATACAAAATAATAATAGCAGCGGGTAGTATAGCTATACTCCTTGTTATCAACCTACGTAGCCAAGGCCGTAACCTAAAATTCACAAACCCCTCCATCACCACTTGACCTGCCAATGTGCCTGTTATAGTACTGCTCTGCCCTGCAGCTATCAGCGCAACAGCAAACAGTATAGGAGCAAAAGTAGAGCCTAAGAGCGGAGACAACATCGAATGTGCTTCTTCTATTTTAGCTACGCCTAAATATCCATTTTTATAAAAAGTGGCAGCCGCTAGAATCATAATAGCAGCATTAACAAATAGTGCTAGCGACAATGCTACCACCGAATCAATAAGATTAAACTTAATGGCTATTTTTTTACTTTCTGTTGTATCACTTATTTTACGAGATTGAACCAAAGCTGAATGCAGGTATAAATTGTGTGGCATAACAGTTGCCCCAATAATGCCAATTGTTAAAAATAAAGCATTTTCATTTGGCATTGAAGGTATAAAGCCTTTGATCAAATCGGCAAATATAGGCTGTGCAAGAAACAACTGTATGCCAAAGCAAAGCCCTATTGTAAGTATAAGCATAAGTATAAATGCTTCAAGTTTTCTTATTCCATAATTTTGCAACATCAACAAGATAAATGTATCGAGGATAGTTATAAAAACACCGATGATTAAAGGTATTCCAAACAATAATTTTAACCCTATCGCCATGCCCAAAACCTCAGCCAAATCGCACGCAGCTATCGCTAACTCTGCTAACAACCAAAGTATTTTTGAGATAAAGTTAGGATAAATACTATTCGTTATTTGTGCTAAATCCTTACCTACTACGATGCCTAATTTAGCACATAAATACTGTAAAATTATGGCAATAATATTCGACATCAATAACACCCAAATCAAAGTATAGCCGAGCGAAGAGCCTGCTGCAATATCTGTGGCCCAATTGCCAGGGTCCATATAACCAACCGATATCAAAAACGCAGGACCAACAAAAGAAAAAAGGCGTCGCCACCCTCTTTTTTGGTCTGTAGCTACACTGCTATTCACTTCACTCAATGATTTATTATGCATTTTTTTTATTTTTTTTCATGAGCAAATTCTCACTCATTTTTTGACTTAAATAAATTTTTTCTTTCTTACTATTTTCTAATTGCATCGATTGGTCATAAGCATTGATACTAGTTATTTTATACGAACTATTAAGCTGAATACCCTGCGAGTTTAACGATTCTAAAAATAATTTGCTTTGGTTGCTTACTGCTTTTAAAGTAGAAGTTTCGTTGCATTTTAGCTTTGACAGCGGAGTCAATCTGCAATTGTTAATGCACCCATTCTCATCAGGTATCGGATCTCCGTGTGGGTCGTGCTTTGGCTTGCCAAGATATA
>JAYVJZ010000234.1:0-2386 GCA_043768865.1 Sphingobacteriales bacterium | reverse complement strand
TTGCTATTCGTGGTATTTTGTTGCTATTTATACAATTTTCGATAGCTATGCGTCCTTCTTTTATTGCGATTGTCAAATGCCCTTCTATTGTATTGGACGCTAGGCCTCTGAGTTCTGCTACTTTATCAATCGATTTATGCACTTCAAACATTTCTAAGGTTTCTGTAATTGTAGCCCCTTTGGGTTTTGCTTTTTTGCTTTTTGTTGAAGTTTCATTAACTTCATTATTGGGCTTCTTTTTTTTCGTCTTTGTTTTATTTTGTAGTATCGATTGCAAGAAACCTCGGCGCTGTTGTTCATATTCGTCAGCTATTAAAATTTCTTTTTCGACTATTTGATTAGCTATAAATGCTATGGTTTGTAACTCGGTTTTCACTATTTTCTTATAATAAACAAATACTTGCATTTCTATTTCTATCAATGCCTCTAAGTATGCTTTGGTGTTGGTTTCATAAGTCAATTCGATTATTTTGTTCAAGATATGCAATGATATTTTCTTTAATATAGGCGTGAAATAAGCTACTGCCTTGGGCAATCGTTCTTGCAATATCGCGTTTCGCTCTGCCTCAATCAATGTAAGTGTGTTTCCAATTTGAGAAAGAAACCGTTGTGCCAAATCAGGCAATGGCGTCAGCTCATTCTCTAGGGCTACTGCCCAGCTTAGATTTTGTTGTTGTATCGTATGTTTTTCGTGGGTAATAAAACTAATTTTTTCGAGCCATATTCTTGTTAAACTTGATAGCTGATAGGCTTGGTTGAGTTGATTCCAATAATACAAAATACTGTTTTTTCTTAACCGTTCTTTAAGCTGATCTACCTCCAATTTATTTGTAGCAAAATTACTTACATGTTCATCAGTTGTGAATTGATTAGGATTGAAATGACTGCTTAACACCAGGCCACGCAGGCTTCTTAGGCGGGACAATGCAACATATATTTGGCCAGGGCTGAATGCTCCTTGCAAATCAACAACGGCTTTGTCAAAGGTGAGCCCTTGGCTTTTGTGTACGGTGATTGCCCAAGCTAATTTTAATGGATATTGTGTAAACGTGCCATACACTTTTTGTTCTATCTCATTTGTTTTTTCGTTTATTTCAAATTTTATATTTTCCCATGTGTGCTTTTCAACAGTTATTTCGTCCCCATCATCTAACATCACCCGTATTTCATCCATTTCTAATAAAGTAACGATACCTATTTTACCATTAAAATATCTCTTTTCGATAGCGGTATCATTTTTAATAAACATCACTTGTGCCCCTAGTTTTAACTTCAATATAGTATCAAGTGGAAACATATAATCAGGAAAATCTTTCTCAATATTGGCGTAATATAATTCCAAGGTTTTATCAAGCGTAGCAAGCTCTCTAGCATTGATGCTGTCTGCCTTTGCGTTGTGTGTAGTGAGGGTAATATAGCCCGCATCTTTGTCTGGTTGAAACGTTGGATTATAATATTCTGCTAACAACATAGCGTCTCCTTCTTCAAGGATATTATTTCTTAAATTATTCAATAAACTTATGAATTGTCTGTCGTCTTGTCGGTATATTTTTTCGAGTTCAATGTAGGTCAAATCGACGTTTTGCAAGGCCTGAGCGTCGAAGAAAAATGCACTTTTGTAATATTTGCTTAGGTGCACCCATTCGTTGTCTTTGACTACGGGCGGCAGTTGCAACAAATCGCCAATGAACAGCACTTGCACTCCACCAAAGGCTTCACTCATGCGCTTGCGTACCACTCTGAGTTCAAAGTCGATAGCGTCAAGGAGATCACATCGCAACATACTTACTTCATCTATAATCAACAATTCTAATTCCTTCAACAACTTACGCTTGTTGTTGCTCAACTGCATATTGCTCATCAATTTTTCCTTGTCGTTGATTCTCAAATCTGTAGCACTCGTTTCGTAGTTGCGAACGGGCAGAAACATTCCAAAAGGCAACTGAAAAAGGGAATGTATCGTAACGCCGCCAGCGTTGAGGGCTGCAATGCCCGTAGGAGCTACGATAACGAAATTTTTATGTGTTTGTCCAACTATTTTTCGCAGCAAGGTAGTCTTGCCAGTGCCCGCATTGCCTGTCAAAAAAACATGGTTGTGAGTGTTGCTTATCAGCGTTTCCGCCAATTGAGCTATAGGTTCATTTTCGTGTTGTTCAGGCAGTATCATTGTGTCAAAAATACGTTACTTTTCATTTATATATGTTTTGATTTTATGTGTTGTAAATCTACCTTTATTAATTCTTTTTTTTGTTCAATATAGTATCTACATATTCTTTGAAATGCATTTGATACATTATCAATACAAATAGAACTAACACAACAGTGGCTAACACGATAGAAATAAATGTATTTTGAATTTCAAATGATTTGAACAATATCGATTTAG
>JAYVJZ010000233.1:0-2167 GCA_043768865.1 Sphingobacteriales bacterium | reverse complement strand
CCAAACTTCGATGGAGTTTCTATTGGTTTTGATGCTCAAAGCAATCTTTATACTTCCACTTCACAAAGTGACCAAGCTGAATTATATGGGCTTACCTTGATTAAGTATGATACTTTGGGCAATCAAAACTGGAATATCTCTACTGGACTAGGTGAGTTGTGGCATAGAGGGAGTAATATTGTAGTGGATAGTGGAGGCAACGTATTTCGATGCGCCAATTATGAATTTACCCCGGAAAATTTCAACTCCAAAATTGTAAAATATTCTACAAATGGAGATGTGCTTTGGACAAGAAAGTACCTACTTGACACTATAATAACCAAAACAGGGTTAGGATATTAAAGATTAGATACGATCAGAGGTCAATTGCTTGGCTTTTTAGGGGTAAAAAGTCAACAATATCCACAAAATACTAAATTTTTCGAGGCATTCGATGTCAATACAGGCGCTACTCTATGGAAGACTTTGGTGGCAGACAGCATTATTTATTACTACAATTCTCGATTGTTGGAAGATAGAATTATGCTATTCTATGTAAAATATAAAGCAGATGGATATTATTATGCTCTGACACATCTCGACTATGATGGTAATATTATTGGAGAATACGAACACAAGTATGATGAAAATTTCATGTATTATTCAGATTACAATTTCATAGGTGAAAGCGGAAACATAATATTAGGCATTCGCTGGGGTGGATATGATATTGCTAAGCTGAATATGGTGGGAGATACAGTATGGACGTATGAAATACCCTTCCAAAATACAACTGCCATAAGGCAATCTGTATCTGTTATAGAGGATGCGCTTGGAAACATATATTGTACTGGCGATGGTCAACTACTCCTGACAGATACAGCATGTGACATGATAACGACCAAGCTAGATAGTGATGGAAATGTAGTATGGCAGCATGTGAGTGGTAGTGAGCCAAACACATTGGATACCAATGACTATGGACATTTAGTTGCAACAAACTTAGAATATGTGGCAGCAGCAGGAGTTCGGGCGGTAATGGTGGAGGACTCTATTCAATACAAAGGGATTATACATATCTATCACCCTGACTCGGGTGAACCTATTTATTCGCTCACTGTTTCGGATACTTTTTCTTTATCCATCTTTTTTGAATCACTTGAATTTTATAAACACAAACTTTACTATCAGCTTGCCATAAATCCATCTGCTGCGCCTGATGACAATAGCTTAATTACAGGCTGTATACTGCTACCTAAAGTTAATGGAGTTGGCGATATACCTTCTGTGTCTGGAGTGCTTACTTTTCCAAATCCAACAAGTGGAAAGGTTTCCCTATCAGGCCTATCCCCTCAAGATGTGCAAGAAGCTAGAGTAATAGATGTGAGCGGACATATACTAGCTAAGTTGCCTATCACCCAAAGCGAGATGGAAATACCACTTGATAATTATCCATCCGGTGCGTACATACTATCTTTAGTGGGTAAGAAATACACTCTAAATAAAAAAATAATTAAAGAATAGACCAGGAAAACTTACTGGTACTTATATCCTGTGCAATTATTCCGTCGGCAGTGCCAACAAACGGCAAAGAAATTAGTTCTGTTTCGGCATTGAAAAAAAATGCTAAAATATATTTTGTGGGTAAATCGACGAACCGCAAGAGGGATAGAAGTGAAAATAGCATATATAATGCCCTCGATGCAGGACTAAACTATATTCTATACCCAAGAGGGCATTTTATAAGCTATTGTAACGAATAGCCCGACCGCCTATAAGCTGCCCTTTCGTGTGCCTAAGCATATTTGCAACGTAAAAGGCAGCTTGTAGGGGGCTTGCCATTATAACTGTAAATGGTTGGTTTTTAATGATTATTGTTAAGAGTTGGGGCAATTCGTGGCTAAATAACTCCTTATTGAGCGAAGCGAAACGAATTTTATCATAAAAATCAGCGTGCATCTTATATTTGCGCATGGCAAAAAAATACAATAATTCAAAACTCGATATCCTTGACCGTGTGCGTGCGTATGTACTTGAGGAAGGACGAGCCGATTGGTTGGAAAAGCGCGTCTTGCTTAGCGTGAGCGGTGGGCTTGATTCGATGGTGATGACACATATTTTTACGAGTTTGGGGGTGGATTGTGGGATTTTGCATTGCAATTTTCAACTACGTGGCGAAGAATCCGAT
>JAYVJZ010000232.1:0-4625 GCA_043768865.1 Sphingobacteriales bacterium | reverse complement strand
TTGTTCTATACCCTGTCGAACTACAGATGCGTCAAGTTCGGCTAGCAATTGTCCTTGCCCAACTCGTTGCCCTTTGCTCACATATATTCGGGTCAAAGTGCCTGGCACTTTTGCACTCACACCTACGTTGTTGTCGCCTTCTACTCGCCCTTGCACCTCTATATAATGCGTAAAGGTATCAATAGTCGCAAGCAGCGTGCCTACGATTTTTGCATTTGCATTCGTGGGTAACGAATCTATCAGCCCAAGTTCGGTCTCTGTAGTTTTTATTTTTTTGGTTAATTCTAGTAGTTCTTTTTTCATTAATGCCAACTCTTCTTGCTGTGTAGGAGCATTTTTTTTACCACAAGCTGCTGCAAGTAGGAGCATCAACATAGTTATAGGTAGTGTATTTTTCATAAGTATTTTTTTTGTTAAATGGAATTATTGGTTATCGGATTCAAAACCACCAAAAGCAGCATTAAGGTCTGTTTTTGCGAGCAACAATTGATAAATAGCATTGATATAAGCCGATTGTGATTGAAACATAGCACCCTCGGCTTGTGTTACTTCTGTGCTCGAGCCTACCCCTTCTTTGTATTTAATTCTTGTTTTGGTATATATTTTTTCTGCCAATGCCATGTTGCGTGTTTCTCCGTTCAACGAATTAACCGCATTTTGATAATCAATCTTTGATTTTGCTATTTCTAGTGCTACTGCTTGTCGAGTTATTTCAATGCCATTCGCAATTTTTTTATTATCAATAGAAGCCTGTTGTATTTGTGCTTTAGCTAGTCCACTATCAAAAATATTCAACGAAATATTCAAACCAAACAGCGTAGTCGGAAACCAACCGTTGCGTGGATTGAACATATCAAAAGCATTGCTCTGCCTATTGGCCGACGCCGACGCAAACGCCGCTACAGTTGGCAATCTATTCATTTTATAACGCTTCATGTTCAATAAATTCAATTCTTTTTGCATCGCCAACAACTGAAACTCAATACGCTGTTCGCTACGATTAGTGGGTAGTGCGGCGTTCAAATAACTGCTAAGGCTATCTACTAATATAAGCGAGTCGGTGAGGGGCATACTCATTTGAAACTTTAAAACGCTATTAGTGAGTTGCACTTGTCGATTGAGATTTTCAATTTGGGTCATCAACGTGCTCATACTCAATTGCAATTTATCAATATCAAGCTGTTCGATAAATCCATTTTTGTAATATTGCGACGCCTCAAATAACGCCTTGTCTAGCAGCTGTAAATTTCGTTCTATCAAGGCTTTATTTTCGCTCACTACGAGGGCAGTATAATATGCTTTGGTAATCTCTTTACGCAATTCTTTTTCTGTTCTGTGTAGTTGTTTTTGAGTTAATGATTTCAATACTTTGCTAGCTTGCAAGCCGACTAGATAGCTACCACTGAACACTAATTGCGATAGCGTTGCACTCGCTGTAGTGTTATTTTTAGTACCAAACTGAACGGGCAAGGGGCTTCCTAAGCGCACCTCTTTTGGGGGTACTATTCCTTCTTGAAACAACACCCCATACACAGCCGGTGAAATAAAATTGGGTAAGAGCTGTGTTGGTAAATTAAAGAAATACTGATACTCCAATTTTGTGTTTAATTGCGGCAATCCGGCTGATTTTATCTCTTTTATTTTCCATTCACTTTGTGCTACATCTAGCTGATTGTTACTCAACGCAAGGCTGTGCTGCAGGGCATAGTCTATACTTTGATCCAACGTAAAATAATATTGTGCCGTAGCCTTATGTTGGTCTAATGCCAACAGCAGGAAGACTAAAAGTACTAGCTTTTCCCAGCGTTTTAGTTGTTTATTATTCATAATAGGTGTCATTTATTTTTTCTTTGATATATTCTAATCCAGACGCAGATGCGATGGCATGCAGGTGATATTGTATCAAATGTTGTAAGGTCTGCTGAGGTGTAAAGTCAATATAATCGGGGGCTTTGTCAGTTAATGATTTCATTAAACATATATAAAAATAGCTCGCCGCTTTTATATCTAAATTCTCTCGATACCAACCTTGCGACACTCCTAGTGCTGTATTTTGAAATATTAACTCGAATACATACTCTTGTCGATGTATTTCCAACAATTCAAAAGTCTCTGGATAATATTTCTCAAGCTCTAACAACGTACTTTTTCTTACATCATGCAGTTGATTTATAATTATTTTAACAATCATCAAGAAGGTATCTATAGCATTTTTAGTATTGGTATTTATTTTTTCTATTTCGATTTTTTCGTTCACCAAATAGCATTCTAGTACTTTTTTTACTAAATCTTTTTTGTTGTCAGCATAGGTATAAAGTGTTTTTTTTGAAATGCATAATTTTGCAGCGATGCTATCCATAGTCATCGATTTGACGCCATTGCATTTAAAAATTTCCGCTATTTTAATAAAAATCTGCATTCGTGCAAAGGTAGGAAACATTTTTGATGAAAAACGTTTCCTGTTTCTTTTTTTATTTAATATATCATTTTTTATACTGTTCAATTGTTGGAAATAAAAAATGCTAAACCCCCATTTTTGAATGTATTTTTGAACCCTTATGCGATATAAATTAACCATATAAATTAACAAAACAATATACTCAAGTGGCATTAATCAAATCAATATCAGGCATACGTGGCACTATAGGTGGTGGTGTCGGTAGCAATCTCACCCCTGTCGATATAGTTGCATTTGCGGCGGCTTTTGGCACTATAATCAAAAACAAAAATAACGCTAGTAGCGGGCAAATAATAATCGGTCGCGATGCACGTATCTCAGGCCCTATGGTACATCAATTAGTCATACAAACCCTTGTTGGACTTGGGTTAGACGTTATAGATGCGGGGCTTGCTACTACGCCCACCGTGGCAATGGCGGTTACTCAAACTAGTGCACTTGGGGGGATTGTAATCACGGCAAGCCACAACCCCAAGCAGTGGAATGCATTGAAATTATTGAACGAAAAGGGGGAATTCATAGACGACGCAACGGGGAGAGAAGTGTTGAAAATCGCTGAAAAGAATAGCTTTGATTTTGCGGATGTAAATGGTCTAGGCAGTGTTACTGCTGTTGATTTTCTACAAGCACATATCGATGCTATATTGCGATTGCCACTAGTGCAAAAAGAGGCGATAGCGGCGGCTGATTTTAGTATCGTTGTAGATGCCGTCAATAGTGTTGGGGGCTTTGCAGTGCCTGCATTGTTACAACAACTCGGGGTTAAAATTATACATGAATTGAACTGCGAACCCACGGGTGATTTTGCTCACAACCCCGAGCCTTTGCCTGAACATTTAACACACCTCTGCGAGGAAGTTATTAACCATAAAGCGCGCCTTGGCATAGTTGTAGATCCTGACGTAGATAGGCTTGCATTGGTGTGCGAAGATGGTACACTGTTTGGTGAAGAGTACACGTTAGTGGCTATTGCTGATTATTATTTGATGAATAATATAACTGCCGCACAGGCAAGCACGGTCAGCAATTTATCTTCTAGTTTTGCATTGCGTGATATTACACAAAAGTATGGTGCTACACACTATGCAGCGGCGGTGGGAGAGGTGAATGTAGTAGCTAAGATGAAAGAAGTAGCCGCTTGCATAGGGGGTGAGGGCAACGGTGGAATCATAGTGCCCGAGTTGCATTATGGGCGTGATGCCTTGGTGGGTATAGCTTTATTTCTTTCGCATTTGGCATTATCTCAAGGTGCGATATCGGATTTGCGTCGAAGTTATCCCACTTATTTTATGTGTAAATCGAAGATTGTGTTGCAGCCAAACACTGATGTAGATACTCTTTTGGGGCGTTTATTAGAACAGTATAAACTTGAAAATTGCAATACCCTAGATGGCTTAAAAGTAGCGTGGGCCAACGAGTGGGTGCACATACGTCGAAGCAATACCGAACCTATATTGCGTATATATACGGAGGCACCCACACAAGCCGAGGCTGATATGCTAGCACTGCGTACTATTGAGAGTATTGAAAAACTAGCTGTAGCAGTAAGCTGATGCACGTTTCTTATGGTTTCCTATTGCTTTAATTATTTTTTTTTAAAAACAATATTATCGGATTCAAGTTGATGTAGTTGGAGGTAGGTATCAATATCTAAAAGGGCAGACAGTGTAGCGTCTTCATTGATTGAAAATGATGAATACCCTGATTTTTTTAGCAACGTACAAGCAGTGTGATGAGGTACATTATTTCTTTTTGGTTCTACATATTCCATGATAATAATGGGGGAATGAGTTTCAAAGTAACGCAAACCTCCAGATATAACTTTATCTTCAGCCCCTTCTACATCTATTTTTATCATCACAGGAAAAAACGAATGTGTTGCAGTCATTATATCGATGGTAGTGGAGGGGATTGTAATCTTAGTTGGAGTTGATTTTTGAAACCATTCTTCGTCTTTGTATTGCGTAATATCGCTTGAATTATATTCAGAATATAAGGTTTGAAATTCATAAAAATCCATGCTATTTTCATTGTTGCTTACAGCGCACTGACACAATGTAACCTGCGGCATAGCTGCTGTATTAGATAGCAACAAATCAAAACTTTTATTCGTTGGTTCAAATGAAAACACCCTACCTGCCTCACCTACGAGAGTAGCGGCTAGCAT
>JAYVJZ010000231.1:0-9527 GCA_043768865.1 Sphingobacteriales bacterium | reverse complement strand
CAATAATATTCCAAAACATATTGCCATTATAATGGACGGAAACGGACGCTGGGCTGTTAAGCAAGGTATGCTGCGTGTATTTGGGCATCATAACGGAATAGATGCAGTGCGAGATGCTGTTGAGTTTTGTTTGGATTATAAAGTTCAGTTTTTGACGCTATATACATTCAGCTCTGAGAATTGGAACCGCCCTAAAATGGAAGTAAATACATTGATGACATTGTTGATGAAAACAATGAAAACCGAGACTCCAAAATTGAAAAAAAATAATGTTCGTATAACGGCTATAGGCAACTTAAAAGCGCTGCCTGAGGGTGCTTATAAAACACTTATGCAATGTATTGAGACTACACAAAAGTGCACAGGATTGACATTGAACCTCGCATTGAGCTACAGTGGGCGAGCAGAAATACACGATGCGATGTTACAAATAGCCGAAAAAGTAGCGAACAAAACACTGCTGCCTAGCGACATAACCGAACTAACTATTGCACAACACCTTAGCACTGCGGCATTGCCCGACCCTGAGCTAATGATCAGAACTAGCGGTGAACATCGCATTAGCAATTATTTATTATGGCAAATGGCTTATACTGAATTATATTTTACGGATACATTGTGGCCAGATTTTAGAAAAAAAGATATGGAAACTGCTGTATTAAGTTATCAAAACCGAGAACGCCGATTTGGCAAAACTAGCGAACAAGTAAACTAAAATAATTCCTAAGAATAACGAATTATTAAACAACCCCTAACATGCGCATATATTTTACCATACTCCTGTTTTTTGTAAGTTGTCTTGCAATAAAATCACAACCGAACGGCACTGCTATTTTGGATTATGACAATCCAAAAGAATACGAAATCTCTGGATTGACCATAAGCGGTATCACCCATCTAGACCCCAATATCGTAACTTCGTTATCTGGGTTGTATGTTGGCAAAAAAATTGAAATACCAGGAGACGCCATCAGCGAAAGTATCAAACGCCTTTGGAGGCAAGGGTTGTTTGGTAATATATCAATAAGCATACTGCAAGTGATTAACAATAAAGTATTTTTAGAAATTAAAGTTGTCGAGCTTCCGCACTTAGCCGGATTTTATTTCACGGGATTAAAAAAAGCAGAAATAGAAGACATAAAAGGAAAATTAGGCATCACAAGAGGGCGTATATTAACCAAAGGAATAGAAAGCGACGTGCAAGCACAAGTAGAAAATCACCTAATAGACAAGGGCTTTATGGACGCCAAATGCTACACCCGACAGCTGCCCGACAGTTCGATAAAAAATGGTGTACTACTCGCTATCGATGCAAAAAGAGGGGAACGTACCCGTATTGCAGAAATCTCGTTTTTAGGAAATTATAACATTACCGACCGCAAGCTCAAACGCATCATGCGCGACACAAAAGAAACCAACAAATTTTCGATTATTAAATCAAAAGACGAGCGAGAATTGAGTAAAAAGGACTTAGCCGAACACTATACCTTAAAAGAACGATTTGAAAACCTAAGTGTATCTTCAGTACTTGATATGGTAGATAAGCGATTTAGGCTTCGACTTTTTAGTACGAGTAAATTCATCAAAAAAGATTACATAAAAGATCGCGATGCGCTTGTTCAAACCTTCTATGATAAGGGGTATCGAGATGCTACGATAGTGAGCGATACAGTTTATAAAAGTGATAATCACAACCTCAAAATTAATATTTTAATTGACGAAGGCCGAAAGTATTATTTTAGAAATATAGAATTTAGAGGAAATACGAAATACAAAAGTGAAGATTTGCAGCGAGTGGTGGGCATACGAGCAGGCGATGTGTATAACAGTTCGTTGCTTGAAATGCGGCTGCGTATGGACCCCTCGGGACAGGATATTTCGAGCCTGTATATGGACGACGGCTATTTGTTTTTCAACTTGCAACCAGAGGAGCAAGTGATTGGTATCGACTCGGTAGATGTGGTGGTTAATATTTTTGAAGGCACACAGGCCACTGTGGATCGCATTATTATTACGGGTAATTCAAAAACGAAAGAGGCAGTTATACGCCGTGAAATTCGCACTAAACCGGGGTCAAAATTCAGCCGAAGCGATATTATACGAACACAACGAGATTTGGCAGCCCTAGGTTTTTTTGACCCAGAGCGTATAGAGATTTTGCCAAAACCTCATCCCGAAAAAGGCACCGTTGATATAGAGTACAAAGTAGAAGAAAAAAGCAATGACCAACTCAACGTCAGTGCAGGCTATGGCGGACGCGACCCTCTCACCTCACGCGAACGTTTTAATATTACATTGGGAGTAGTGTTTAATAATTTTTCGGGTAGAGATATGTTTCGCAAAAAAGGCTGGAACCCAATACCAGCAGGCGATGGAGAACGTTTGTCTTTGAACGTAAATACTACCGGGCAATCTTATCAAGCAGTACAAATAGGATATACCAAGCCTTGGTTTGGCGGCAAAAGACCGAATACTTTTAATGCAAGTTTTAATTCTGGTTTTTTTAGGAATTTAGCTGACGCAACTATTTTAAGCAACGATAATTATTTTTTTAACCTTAACGGCACGGTTGGTCTGGGTTGGAGATTGAAATGGCCAGATGATTTTTTTAATTTATATACCGGTATTAGTTTGAAAAATTATCAGCTCAAAAATTTTACACAATATCTTAATAATAACCTAGTAAAAAGTGGAACATTTACCAATCCCAATTTTGTTTTCGAATTGAGTAGAAGCAACGTGGACGGAGGCGGTATTTTTCCTAAGTCAGGTACAGAGTTCAATATTTCTTTTAATCCCTCTGTGCCACTCTCGTTGATGCCTTGGAATCAAAATAAAAATTATGAACAACTAGGCCCAGAGGAGCGTTTTCGTTGGCTAGAGTTTCATAAAACACGATTCAATATAATCAACTATACCAAATTAGTAGGAAACCTGGTCCTAAAAACAGCCATAAAAACAGGGTACATCGGATTTTTTAATAAAGAATATGGCAATACTCCTTTCGATTTGTTCCAATTAGGCGATGTTACTAATTTTCAAGGCAATCAAGGGTTCCAAGGACGTGATTTTATACAATTAAGAGGGCATGTAGGCTCTGTAACAGATATACGTGGCAATGGTTTTGAAATTTTTAATAAATTTACGATGGAGCTACGCTACCCTTTTTCACTAAACCCAAATTCTACTATTTTTGGATTAGCATTCATAGAAGGTGGCAACGGATGGCATAACATGAAAGAATATAACCCACTTTTATTAAAAAGAAGTGCCGGCGTTGGAGTGCGATTTTTTCTGCCGATGTTTGGCTTGATAGGCATAGACTATGGTGTGCGATTTGATCCAACTAGCGTCGGAGACCTTCCTATCAACAGAAACAAAGGATTATTACGCTATATAGGCGACTATGGACATATCAACTTTATGCTAGGATTTGAGCCAGAATAAAAAACGAATCATAATCAGGCTATAAATAAAAACGAAAACATGGTACTATGCTATTCAATTGTGCTATAAAAAAGTAGCCTGCTTCTTAGGCTACTTTTTATATAGTATAATTTGTAATTGACAAGCAATAAAATGCTGAGAACAATAGCCCATTTTATTCTTTGAACAGTTTGCCGTGGTGCAGCGTTGTGCCGTTTGTTGCATCGGTAACATTGATGATGTACATGCCCGCAGCGAGGCGGCTGATGTTTATCGGCAGTGCCACACCGGTGAAGTATTGGGTATAAACGGTGTTTCCTTTGAGGTCGTATATCGAGATGTCGATTGGGTTTTCAGTTACGTTTTGTTCAACGATGACAAGCCCTGCCGTGGGGTTGGGGAGCACGATAACGTAGCTGCCTTGTTTGCCTATTTTGTCTTTGCCGTTATCGGCTGCATAATAGGCCACGTGCGCATCACATAGCTTTATGTGTGCGTTGAGTAGCTGATGCTGGTGAGTTGAATAAGGCAAAATATTTTTTTCAAATCCTCCTACATCTACTTTTTTTGTAGCTTCAAATACGATTTTGTCGAGTGAAAGGTCCGCCTGCAGTGTGTCCCTATTTCTCATTGCGAAAGCATAATCATTATAAGCACCGTTAAAGGCGGTTCGCATTGCGTCGTCGTCAGGGGTCGTGATGTCGCAATCGGTTGGAGCAAAACTAGTGCAGGAGGTGGGTGGTGTGATGGCATAATTGGAATAATCCACCCCTAAGGCATAACAATGTGGCCCCGTAGGAGCTTAAAATCCAATCTGATTGTAGCTTGTAGAGGGTGCACCTCCGCCCCAATAAGCACCCTTTGCAAGCACCTGTGTGCTCGGAGCAAGCCCACTCTCCTCATCATAACATACCTCAATGCCATGCTCAGTATTATTGTCAAATCGATTGTAATGCAACACCCCATCTCCACGATTGAATGCATGAACTACGGCATCGATATTGAGTAAAAGATTCCTACCCTTGATGCCTATCCGATTGGCTATCACACTGCCACAACCAAAGTCACCGATAGTGAGCTGGTGCAAGGCAGTCCCAATCAATACCCCACCGTCCACATTGTTGTTATAATCGATGCCTATGTCGTTGTGGCTGATGATAGTGTTGTTGTGCAATGTTAAGTCGGTGGCATTGAGGTCGATGCCTTTATCGTTGCAGTGATGCACCACGCAGTCGTCTAATAGCACGTGCCCGGTGTTGAATGTGATAAGTCCGTAGTGTCCGCTGTGAGAAAGGGAGCTTTGGGTTACGTTTAGTCTGTGTACTTTGTTTAACAGCATTTGAGGGGTGTCATCGATGGCATTACCTTTTATGATGCATTGTGTGAGGCAGATGCTGTCGCAGGTTTCAGCATCTATAGTGGTGCGGTTATCAAAAAAAAGCGTTTTTGAAAAGATACTATTGCGCTCCCGACAGTCGAAGTCAGACATATTGCGAATAGCAAACGCTTGGTTAAAGTTAGTGAAACGGCTATTCGCCACATCGATTGCAGTATTGCTATTCGCTTGTAGGGCTACTTCGAGGTCGTTGGAGGAGCTACTAATATGAAACCTTGAACTGTTGATTTTTATTTGATTTTTGTTGCAAACTATGGTAGCGTTGTGGTCGTATCGGGTGGAAATGTTGCTAGTGATAAAATCTGCATTCGTAAGCACCAAGGCAGCTCCATCGTGCAAATGCAAACGGGTAGGATTGGTGAGACTCGTGCTGCTTACCCCATATTCTAATCGCAAAGCCCCGCCCGCGCCTATGCTGATGATGCCGTCTTTGTAGTAGTGCAGCGCACCGATGCCTGCGGGGGCAAAGTCCACCCCAGCATCGGTTATTATCTTGCCTCCGGCGTGTAGCTCGATGCTCGAGGTGAGGGCTGCAAGATTAATATCATCGCTGCCGTGAAGCTGCAGCGTACCGCCCTCTTCGACGATTATTTTAGCACCAGCGGCGAGGGTTACGATGGCGTCGGCGTCGAGTTCAAGGGTGCCGCCGTGAGAGATGGTTATTTTTGAGTTTTTGTTTATGTTGAGCCATGCAGCAGTTGCAAGATGTAATCTACTATCTTCCATTAGACGCAAGTTGCCAACGTTAGTAGTTGTTGATGAAACGTTATCGCCTATTTCAACCACACCATTGGTCTCGACAGTAACAGTTGCATTCTTCACAAGTACATCTAAGTTAGAACCTAATTCGGTAATTGGGCAGGTGCTTGTTGTTCTATACCTTAAATGTTCGTTTTTGTTAATAGCCAATTCAAGTGATGCAGGCACCGAAACATCGCACGAAATAGCTGGAACCATTCGACAACAGTCTTCGTAGCATATACCTATGTTATAATTATCATTTAAAAAACCTAATGGGAATTTGCAAGTTGCTCCTATTTCTTCAATAAATATATTTGCTATTTCTTCGTTCAATCCTCCGTTCAAAACATGGGGCATGTTGGTAGGTGCAGCGTATATTCTATCAAAAGGCGTCATACTTGGGTTTGGATTGAGAGGATAACCAGGCACATCAAAAGAGGGATATCTCCAATCAGTTGTGTTTAAATCTAATGCAGAAATAGTGGGTATAAATGATACTTTATCACCACTTGGATTAGTTGCAGCTGCATGTATTTGACCTGTAACATGAAAATTAGCAGCATCCCAATCTAAATCATAAATGCTATCTTTTTTATCGTTTATTAGTTCTTTTAGAATATACTGAAAATCATTAGTGCCGCCAGGTACGTTATCTTGACTAATATTATCTAAATTGGATGGTACAAAACTTGCAAACATTCGCTTATAATTTACAATTATGTCATTCCAAACTGAAAACTCTGTCATTAAACATTTAGCAGTAAAACAAGGAACTGCTGCACGCATATTTAACCATTGATATTGGTCATAAATAGGAGTACCCATATTAATAAATTCACCTGGCTGTGAATAGAGGTCTAAATCAACTTTAACAAAATCAATTGTTTGATCCTCATTGCTATGCCAACTCAATAAGTGAGCATTGTAAGGAATATCTAAACCAACGCCATTACCACTGCCATTGGCTATGCCTATATTTCGACATAAGGAGGGATAATTCCCCATACTAGATAACCAATTCCAAAAATGACTTTTAACAGCAGGTGCATCGGATTTATGATGTTTTATTAACATTTCTTTAGTTGCTGGTGCATCAACATTTTCATTTCTAAATTTTTGAAAAGCAGAGCCAATACCCACTGAAAACAAATTGAAATCTAATGCTAAATCAGATATTTGTTGAATACCCATAGGTATATTGGCCCCTTGATGTAGCCCATCGAATGAAATGTAGATTCGTGTATTATGCTCCATTTCATTATTTTCCATAAAAGTAAGTGCAGTTCGAGCTACTAATGCACCCATACTAGGACCTATAATAACGATAGGCAATTCAGGACTAACGTTTATACAAGAACTACCAAGTGGAAACTGTCCCAAGTTAATCATATTAATCAATCTAACCAAAATCATCGCATTTCGCCCAATATTATCTGTTGAATTATCAAAATTCAAAACAATTACATCATGCCCCTCGTCATGCAATTGATAAGTTACTAATTTATTATCAGTATATTTTTGATTCATGGCTTGCCATATTTCTGGCCAATTGCGATTATTACCGGGGTCAATCCCTTCTACAATTATAATTGGGTTTTTGATACATGTATTTACCGAACAATCGCTTGAGGATTGGTCGATGCCTTTGTAAATATATACTTTGCCATTTGCATATCCTGGGTTACCGTTTACATCCCAATAATCGTAAGCCCCAGACAAACCAAAAGTATGGTGAGGAGTGGGTGGTGGGGCAACCGTAGTAGTTTGACCTATGCAATTTATTGTCCAAACAAGAAACTAGATTAAGTTTAGGATTTTCATTATTTTAGTATTTTATTTTTATTAGAACCATTGTATGTCAAACCAGCCATTACGTATTTGATAACTGTCACAATCAAAATTCAAATGTGCCTGAAATTATTCGATTAATTGAATCATATTTTGTAATTATTAACTTATTATATGAATTACTAATAGTATAATGTTCATCACATAATACAACTGTTGAATTAGCAGAACCTGCTGAGTTTATTTTATATACACCAGTATGATTTAGACTATCGATATTTATCCCAATTCTTAGCCATGAACTAGGATCTCTTCCTTCTACATACAATCTCATATTAGGAGCACTTTGAAAATATTGATTTGTAACTGCTGGGTTAAACAATTCGCTTTTGGGGTAGAATTCTTTGCCATTTATTAAGCAGAAAAAGCTGTTGCTTCCTGTCTGTATGGATTCTGGGTATTTGGGTTGTGGGTCGTCCTTGTCGCAGGATGCCATAAAGCCGCATAAAAATAAAAGTAAAAAAAATGTATTTTTCATTGTGTGTAACTTAATGTAAAGTTAAGAATAGTATTCGTAAAATTCAAAACAATTACATCATGCCCCTCGTCATGCAATTGAGAAGCTACTAAGCGATTAGGATTTGTTTCATCATAAATTTGATTCATGGCTTGCCATATTTCTGGCCAATTGCGATTATTACCGGGGTCAATCCCTTCTACTATTACAACTGGACTTTTAACGCAACCATTCTGTGAACAATCGCCCGCTTCGTTATTGTTGCCTTTATAGACATAGTAATCGCCTTCGGCTATAGCACTATTTCCATTTTCATCTGTATAGGGCAATGTCGCATTAAAATGGGTGGAGTCGTCGTAAGGGGGTGCTTCTCCCGGTGTTGATTGACTGTAAACGCTTTTGTTTACAGAGATGCTTAGTATTAAGAGTACGAGTAATTTTTTCATATTTTATTTGTAATTTAATTTAGATATTTAAAACCATTGTATATCGAACCAGCCATTGGTAATGGTGTAGCTTGGGCAATTCAAATTGAATGTGCCACTAATAATTCGTTTATCATAATTATATGTAGTAATATTTACTGAACCTATTGTAGTGCTATCAACGTATTGTTCACATTCAACAATATTTGAAACAACGAATGCATTATATCTAATTGGATAAACCCCCACCGCATCAACACTATCAATCCATATATTTAAAGATTTTTGAACATGATTGCCATCTGTAACTCTTCCTGTTACTGCTAATGTTTTACCTCCATTTTCCCAATACTGATTTAAAACAGCAGGTAAAAAAAGTCCACCTTTTGCTTCAAAGCGTTCGCCATTTACGAGGCAAAAGAACTTGTTAGCACCCGTCTGTGTGGGTTGTGAGTACTGGGGTTGCGGGTTGTCTTTTTTGCAGGAAGCCATAAAGCCACATAAGAATAAAAGTAAAAAAATGTATTTTTCATATTTTTTTTAAAGTTTTTTTAGGTGAATGAAATTGTAAATTTTAAGTGTCCCTATTTTAGTTTGTCGAACCGTAAAAATATTTTTTTTTGAAACACTAGATTGTTGGAAAAGACAACATTATACTGCAAATTAAAAAAAATAGCTCTAATAATTGCAAAAAAGAATTTTTGAGATTGTTCATCATTCTTTTTAGATTAAATACAGCTGCTGCAAACTGTATATTGAGGTTATCTTAAATTAAAGTTTACCCTTTTTGTTTATTATTTTTATGCCCATTTTTATTTGATTTGCACGTACGCACTTCTCTACCATCACATACCGCTTTTTCGTGTCTATTTTAGGGTATCTTAACCTAAAAAAAGTGCAACCATTATTTTTGAAAATACAAAATGTTGGTGGTGAGCATACGCCCTATTCTTCGTTTATTAACCTTAGGATTTGTTGATAGATAGCTACTTTAAAAATTATTTTTTAGTGAGCATTACTTAAAAAAAAATGTACTTTTGTGGCTCAATTTTTTTTAGTTTCATTTATAACAAAACAACACACAACGCATGGCAAAAATTAAAGTAGCAAACCCGGTGGTAGAAATGGATGGCGACGAAATGACGCGCATTATATGGAAGTTTATAAAAGATAAATTGATTGTGCCCTATCTCGATGTGGACATACATTATTTTGATCTAGGTATTGAAGCGCG
>JAYVJZ010000230.1:0-2332 GCA_043768865.1 Sphingobacteriales bacterium | reverse complement strand
GTCTAAATATTCCTCAAAAGTCAAGTATTGTGGATTTTTATAAAAATCATTTCCTATTTTTTCTTGCAACATATAGCCCCCCGTTTCGGCATCATATTCTATTTGTTTGATTATGATATCAGGATCTTTGAGTTGCAAATTATTAGTGCTACTCGTATCTGACATTGAGTTATCTGTCGTTTCAATCAACGGATATGGTATAGTATCTTTAGTTGCAGACGAAGGAATAATCAGGCTTTGATCAATTGGAATAAGTGTTTGAAGATTGAAATCAATATTGAAATCAAACCCAAAGGCAAAGGAAATGAACAGCCCTAAGCAAATTATTAATGTATATTTAAAAAAACTCACGCTGTATATAAAGTAGTGCTTGTGCTGTGTTTAAGTAGTTGCTTCAATTGAATTAGTAATCAAATTATGTTGCGTAACAAAGTTACAAAAAGTATTCCAATTTTTTATAACCTAACGAAATGTTGGCTTGCTATATTGTATTATCACAAAAAAGTATTACATCGCTTTGAGTGCCGTTTTAATAACGTCCTCGACACTCGCATCGGGGTGCATATTGAGTACTTTTGCTACCATGGTGTCAGAGGCATTTTTTGCAAAACCTAATGCTATCAATGCTCCTATCGCTTCGTTTCGTATATTTGCACTTGAGTTGTTATGGGTTGTAGCGGCGATTGTACCCGAGTTGGAAGAAACTAATTTACCCATTTTTTCTTTTAATTCTAATATTGCTCGCTTTGCGGTTTTGGGGCCTATCCCTTTGATAGCCTGTATCGCCGATACGTTGTCAGTGGCTATCGCACGTTGCACCTCTTCGGGGCTTAGGCTGCTCAACATCATACGAGCAGTGTTAGGGCCTATGCCGCTCACAGAAATTAAATGCACAAAAACCTCACGCTCTAATTCATCAAAAAAACCCCACAAGGTCTGCCCATCTTCTTTGACGTGAAAATAACAATGTATCAAGCCCTCTGTCAATACCTGCGTTTTTGTGTATGTATTCAAACTTATATAAACACAATACCCTACCCCATTGCATTCTATTAGCATTTGTGTCGGTTGATTTGATGTGAACTTTCCCTTGAGGTAACTTATCATATTAGTAGTAATCGTGAATGTTGAATAATTTAAAAATCCAAAAATAATACTAAATAGTAATAGCAGTGTGGCTTAAAGTAGAAAATAAAAATTGTATTCCCCTTGACTTTTGCATTAATAGGCAATGCAAGACGTGTTTTTATGTTTGTTTTATACCGATTTTTATACCTATTGTAAATTTGCAAAAAAATTAACTATTGATAATTAGAATACTATCAAAAAAAAAAATGAGTCGAAAGCGGTCGGTTGTGTACATTTGTAATATGAACAAAAAAGGAATTTTAGTGGTGAATTTAGGAACACCCAATTCACCAAAAACAAGCGACGTACGTGTTTATTTAAAACAATTCTTACTTGACAAACGAGTAATTGATGTTCCGTATATATTGCGTCAGCTACTGGTACGATTGATTATTGCACCATTTCGAGCACCTAAGAGTGCAAAAACTTATCGTGAGATATGGAGCGACACCACAGGTTCGCCACTTAAACATTGGACACAGACTGCAGTCGATTTATTACAAAAAAAAGTACCTGATAATTATATAGTCGAAATGGCTATGCGCTATCAAAACCCTTCTATCGAAAAAGGGTTGCAGAAACTAAAAATGGCTTTAGTAGATGAAATAATTATACTACCTATGTTTCCGCATTATGCCTCAGCAAGCACCGGTTCTGTGCATGAAGAAGTAATGCGAGTAGTATCTAGTTGGCTATCGATACCCAATCTCCGTTTTATAACCGATTATTACGACCATCCAAAGTTTATCGCTGCTATATTGAATAAGTCAAAAGACTTTGATTTAACTAAATTTGATCATGTATTGTTTAGCTATCATGGCTTGCCTGTTCGGCACATGCGCAAGCAAGACGTTACAAAAAAACATTGTCAAAAGGTGGATAATTGTTGTGAAACGCTATGCGAGGACAACAGATTTTGCTATAGTGCTCAGTGCCGTGTAACAACGCAAAAATTAGTTGATGCATTGCACTTGCCCAAAGAAAAATATAGTACTTGTTTTCAATCCCGTCTAGGCAACGATCCGTGGGTAAAACCATATACAATTGATGTTTTGAAAGATTTGTCGAAACAAGGTGTGAAAAAAATTCTATGCTTCTCACCTGCTTTTACCGCAGACTGTTTGGAAACTGTGTTTGAAATATCAGAGGAATATAATGAAGAATTTAAAGAAATGGGAGGCGAAAGCGTAACACTTGTACCCTC
>JAYVJZ010000229.1:0-6712 GCA_043768865.1 Sphingobacteriales bacterium | reverse complement strand
AGCTGCAGTATCGTATGATGTTACAAGCTCAGAGTTGAGTGCTGTATCGGGCAACTCTTTTGAAGTGATGCTAGGATATGACTTCAACTTTGACCGTAGTCGTATCGTAACACCTCGTTACTTCTAAATAATTTAGGTACACTATTTGATGAACCTGATTGTAGTTACATAATAAAACTACAATCAGGTTTTTTTAATGTAACTATTTCAAACTATGTCAGATATTTTAGTGTCTTTGTTATCGGCGACTATAGGTGCAGGAGTTGTATATTATTTTTTAATATCAAAATATACAACTAATAAAAACACGGATACCATTTTATTATTAGAAAATATTAAAAAAGTGTGTAAGTTGATAACGATTGAGACAGAATTAGTAGAAATAATAACACATACAGACACCAAAAGTGTTTTATTCAATTTATTTAATTTTGAAAAGAAAGCTGTTATGGTTGTCAAAGCCAAAGCAGTGGTTGGGTTTGATTTAAGCAAAGCTAAAATTGATATAAATGAAAAAGAAAAAGTCATTAGAGTTCATCAATTTCCTAAGCCTGAGATAGTAAGTATAGAACCTGATATTAATTTTTATGATATTCAGCAAAGTATGTTTAATAAATTTTCAACAACTGATTATAATGAACTTTCTAATCAAATTAAGGAAGTATTCAAAGTTAAGATTATGCAAAGTAATGTACCTGATAAAGCTATAGAGCAAGCTCAAGCTACGTTAGATACTATCGGAAAACTTACTATTTTGATGGATTGGAAAGTTGAACATTTTTTAGCTGAGTGTAAATCTAATATACCCAATCGGCTTGATTAATTGTATATTTGAATAATTAATAATTGTAATATGAGTAATTTAATAAGTTTGAAAGGTAAGACTGCATTGGTTTGTGGAAGCACACAAGGGATTGGGAAGGCGATAGCATTACTGTTTGCGGCCCAAGGAGCTAGGGTGTATCTCATGGCGCGCAATGAGCAAGCGTTAAAAGATTTATGTGATTTGCATGAAAATTTAGCAGGGTACATAGTTGCAGATTTTCAAAATAATGATTCTGTAAAAAACGGACTTCTACATTTTAAAGAAATTAATAATATTGATATATTAGTTAATAACACGGGAGGTCCACCTGCTGGGTTGATAAGTACTGCCTCGACGGAGCAATTTTTAGCCGCTTTTCAGTTACATTTAATAAATAATCATATTTTGGTTCAGGCTGTATTGCCAAGTATGATTGAAAAAAAAAGTGGGGGCAGAATAATTAATATTATTTCTACATCTGTGAAAGTGCCAATGCCAAATTTGGGGGTAAGCAATACGATACGTGCAAGTGTAGGTGCATGGGCTAAAACGTTGGCTAACGAAGTAGCCAAGCATGGTATAACTGTTAATAATATATTGCCAGGAGCAACGAGCACAGGGCGTTTAGCAAGTATAATAGAAACCAAAGCTAAAAACAATAAAGTAGCAATAGACAAAATAGAAGCTGAAATGATACATGAGATACCTATGGGTCGTTTTGCAGAACCTATAGAAATAGCAAACGCAGTATTGTTTTTAGCTAGCGAAGCGGCGAGCTATATAACTGGCATCAACTTGCCTGTTGATGGCGGAAGAACGCCATGTTTATAATTTATTTGGTTATGAGAACTATCTCAAAACTCAAATAAACAAAGTTACTATTTTATAAAAAATTGCTGCAAGCACTGCGCTCACAGGTATTGTTAGTATCCAAGCCCATATAATACTAAAAGTTACTCCCCACTTTACAGCACTCAAACTCTTAGTGATGCCGACTCCAATGATAGCTCCGGTGATTGTGTGAGTTGTGGAGACGGGTATGCCCATTTGCTCGGTCATAAATAGGGTCATTGCACCTGCAGTTTCGGCTGATACGCCTTCTATTGGGGTTACTTTAGTGATTTTGCTACCCATTGTTTTCACTATCTTCCAGCCACCGGATAACGTACCTAAACCGATAGCAGCGTAACAAGCTAGTGGTATCCAAGGCATATCGTTTAATGCTGCTGATACGCTTGGGTACTGTTGATAATTGTATGCAACAAATGCTGCACCTATTATACCCATAACTTTTTGTGCATCGTTGCCGCCATGGCCGATGCTAAAAGCCGCAGAGGACAGGAGTTGTAGGCGTTTGAACATATTGCCAGTTTGCAATGCACCTGCTTTGGTTATACGCTCAGTGTAGATGTAGGAAATGCTAAAAAGCAAAGCCATCGCTATAATACCATACTTTATAAAATTATTATCCGCTTTATTTATAACTTCTGAGAAATCTTTTTCAACGTTAAATTTTGTAATAGTTGCCTTTACTGCTTCTTTATTTTTGATTGGATATATGGCATTCATTAGACTTAATGTACTGTCTAAACCGATATTTTTTAAATTTTTAAGCGGGGCTTTGTATTTTTCAGTCAAAGCCTTAGCTTCTGTAAATTCTTTTTTCTTTGCAGCATCGCTCCTCGATTCTACCTCCAATATTGACAATCCGTTTGTTTTGCCTACTTCGTCTTTCAATCTACTGATGCTAATGTCAGCCAAAAGACCTGCTGTTGTAGCTTTGCTTGCAATACCTTCACCTTTTATGGTTTTATATTCCGGCAGCAAAGCGTTTAATTTATCGGTGATTACTCGATTTTTTTTTAACTTTTCTTCTACTTCAATCAGCTTTTTTTTGCTCACCGTATCGGTACTTGTTGCTTCAATTTTATCTTGCAATCCAGCTATTTCTTTTTCATATTTATCCATTTTATAAAAAACACGAATGTTTTCTTTCATTTTAGATTCTTGCAGATGTTCAAAGAAAATCCAGGTAAAGACTGTAGTAAGAGCGATGACGCCTATCCGCACCCACGTGTTTGGTATCATAGTCATAGTAGCTATGAACATAGCCACTGACATACCAATAAGCGGGGCAAACAATATAAAAGAAATGGTTTTCAATATTTTTTGAGCATCTACCACCTGATCTAATGGTAGCATGCCTTTGGTAGCAAATGCATGAGCAACAGCAGCTCCCGCAAACCCACCGATTAGCGTATGAGAGGAGGAGGAAGGTATGCCATAATACCATGTTAATAGATTCCAAAAGATAGCGGCCAACAGGCCCGAAAATATCACTGGCAGGGTTATGAACTCAATATTGACCGTTTTGCCGATAGTATTAGCAACGGCATGGTCTTTGAAAATAAAATAAGCAATAAAATTAAACATAGCCGCCCAAACTACCGCTTGAAAAGGAGTCAAGACCTTGGTAGAAACTATAGTTGCGATAGAGTTAGCACTGTCATGGAAACCGTTAATGTAATCAAACACTAACGCTGCTATAATGATTATAATTAAAAAAGTCATAGTTGAAAAGTGGTACAGCGTTAAGAAAAATTTTTACGATTATGCGTGCTTAATAATAATGCTTTGAATAACATTAGCAGCATCTTCACACATGTCAGTAGCGGTCTCCATAGTTGATAATATCTCTTTGATTTTAATCAATTTGATAGCATCTTTTTCTACTTCAAACAGACGCCCAATCGTAATGTCAAATACATCATCAGCATGATTTTCAATACTATTAATCTTCACACAACATTCGCTTATTTCAGCGGTTTTTTTGTTATTTTTCAACAGCGACACTGCCTTATGCAACTCCTCGGCGCCCATTCGAATAAGCTCACCTAACTTCACCATGCTTTCATCTATTTCTTCAAGTTTGTATATATCGATACGTTTTGCAGCACCATGTATATTGTCCACCACATTGTCAATAGCACTTGTCAAACTATGAATGTCCTCACGATCAAAAGGGGTAATAAACGACTGATTCAATTCGTTAAAAATGGTATGTGAAAGCTTGTCGCCGACATGCTCAAGGTCTTCAATGGTGCGAACCATTGCCTTACGTTTTTGAGCATCATCACACTTTAGCATTTCATAAAACACATTCGATATCTCGACCAAGTTTTGAGTACCGGCTTCAAAAAGCGGAAAGAATTTTCGATCTTTGGGGATAAACAAATCAATAATTGCCATAGGAATAATTATATTTTTTACAATAATAGTATATTTTTTTTTGGCTATGTTACGAAATTGTGAACAATAATGCAAGTTTAATTAACAACGACAAGTTGAAAAGTTAATAATTAAAGATTTGGGCGTACCCTCGCATAACTACATGATAGCTCTATGTCAGAGTAATAGTGCTCGGTCGGGCTATCGTCTCCCGCTCTTTTTGCAGGGGAAATACCCTGCAAAAAGGAGCTCCGCCTTCGCCCTCACGCATTAGACAGTAGTTAAATTCACGCAATTTTTAATATTATTTTTAATAAAAAAGGTACTTCAACTGCGGTAGCAGATGAAGTTTAATTAAGGCCCCTGTATTCGGTAGAGTTGCTCAACACATAATACAGAGCAACTCTACCGAATACAGGGGCTGCGGGCCGCTTGCGGCCCGCAGCCCAACAGCCGCGGTACGAACTATCAAAAATCAGTACAAGACAATTAAAAGCATAGAAATAACATCACCAATACAACACATTAAGAATAGTATACGCAAGGTAGGGCAGCGTTCAAAATAAAAAAATCGAAATTCTTAGTTAGCCATAATATATAGCACAGAATACGAGCTTACGTTATGCAAACTATATTGCACTTCATCTTTTACCCAGAGGGCGTATTGAGAAGAGGCTTGTCCTTCGGGCATAGACCCTTCGCTCATAGGTTTGCCAAGGTACTTTTCAATAGCTAGTTTAGACGTTGCAAAAGCCACGTCGGCATGAAGGGTTATTTGAACTAATTTATTTTTATTGGTAGCAGATGAGTTGTACATAGCATTTTTGAAAACCCCAAACCAATTTTCGTTCACCACGACACTATTTTGATAATCGCCTGAGGCATCGGTAGCATAATTTTTCTTACCATTCACACGAATCTTAAAAAGGGTAGGAGCATCGGTTGCAAAAAGTGCTGCTGCATTGGTGCGAAGGGTGTTATCCTTCGTCAGCTCGCTAGCATCGGGCAACGACAAATAGCCGATGCGTACATTTTTGATTTTATTTTTTTTGTTAGAATCGATAGCCGTAACTGAGAGGGTAGGCGTGCTATATATCGGCTTAGGAGTTGTTTTTAATTCATCGACAGGTGACGAGCTTGAGCTGTCAGCTTGGTTGCTACAAGCCGTTGCTGCTAAGAGGACCATAATAAGTAGCGTTAGGTTACTTTTTTTTAGAAAGTGGGGTATAAAATTCATGTGAATATATTTTTAGCAAAAGTATAAAAATTGAGATAATTATTGGACCAAATATTAATCCAATAAATCCAAACAAAGGTAATCCAATTATTATTCCAAAAATAGTAATAAGTGGATGCGTATCACCGACACGACTTTGAACTAAAATACGAAGCACATTGTCAGCCGCACCGATAATGATAGCTGCAAAAGCAATCAGCCCTATGCCCATTGCTACTTGGTTTTGAGACAAGAGGTATAACCCTAACGGCAGCCAAATAATAGCCGAACCTACCCAAGGTATGATAGACGCAAAAGCGGTTATAACGGCCCAAAATATAGGATCGGGCACGCCAAATAGCACGTATCCGACACATGCTATCACCCCTTGCAGCAGGGCTATAAGTGGGATCATGATAGCATTAGAGAGCACAGCTCCTTTCACTTCTTTTTTGATTAATTGCATATTTTCGGGCTTCAAGGGCAAATAATCACTCACTATTTTTTCGATATTTAAAGAGTTAATCAACAAGAAAAAAAGAATTAAAAGTGTAACTGCGAGGCTACTCAATATCTTCAAAGTAAAATTCAAAACCTTAGGCAAAGTGGTACTAATAAAGGATTTCAATTCACCTATAGTATCATTGCTAAGCACATCTACTCCTATTAATTTTTGAATTTTAACGCCTAGTTGCGTTAAACCTTCAAAATATTCGCTCGTATGGCTCAATGCATGACTCACCTTGCCCGACAGCATCGAAGCTACTATGTATATTGGCGTTAGCACTGCTATCACAGTAATAAGTATAACCATAAGTGCTGCCACTGACTTATTGAACCGTAACGAAAGTAAATATTGAAAAAACGGGCGACTGATAATATACACAGTTAATGCCCCAAGCAGCGAAGGTATAAATACATATAATTGCAAAAATAAAATACTACCTAGAAAAGCGATTAAACCTAGTAATACGAGTTGTTTTGAGAGTTTTTCGGTAATCATATTTTATATCTTATGATATAGATTATTAAAAAAATTGTACAAAATACAAAAAAGATTAAAACATAAAACTCAACATTTTTATTCAATTCATTTCTAGTAGATACGGCGTGTTTTGGGCTTTGATCAAAGGCAAGCAAACGCTTGCTGAGTATAGCATCTGCGGTATAGAGAGAGTCGCTCGTGTTTTTGAAGGCAGCTAGATGGAAGTACGCCTTTTGATAATTAGTTGAGCGTAAATACCAACTAGCAAGCAAGCTATCTGCACTACGAATACCATACGCATATCCTTGCTCTTGTGCTTCTTTTTTTAATTGCTCAACAAGCACAAACGCCTTTTCATACTCATTGCGCTGAGATAGAAGCATGGCTAGGCTTAGTTTAGCTTCTGTTTTAGTATAAATATCATTGGCAATATCTGAGCTAGTCAATGCTTGTAAAAAATAAATCTCAGCACTATCAT
>JAYVJZ010000228.1:0-18294 GCA_043768865.1 Sphingobacteriales bacterium | reverse complement strand
GCCGAACATCAAGCTCATTGCTTGCAAAGAGCAACAGTAAAACATATGCGTTGCTTATACAATGCTGTAATTAATAACAATAAAATACTATTTAACTTGCCGTTAGTAGTGTTTAAAATATGTGAAGATTATACAAAATAGTATAAGATAATTCATTGTAAATTTGGAAATATAAACAATAACGTTACTTTAAAAACTATAGTCCCAACTCGATATGATTGCAATAATAGCGAAACAACAAACAGCGTAGAAGTACGCTACACGTGGCTCGTAGTATCGTCTCTGCCTCATCATTTTTTATTTTATCAAAAAAATATCGTACATGAACATTGAAAAGAAAAGCAATAAAGAACTAATGAAAGAACAACTGCGTGCTAAGAAAACTGAAAACACGTTTGTAGCTCATCCACTATTGCCATTTCAGTCAATAAAAACGGCTGTTTTGTGTTTGTTTTTTTTGGCTTGCACCCTGTATGCTAATACTGTTCTTAATGATTATGCCCTCGATGATGGATTGGTAATAGGCGAAAACAAATATGTGTTAAGTGGGCTCAAAGGCATACCAAACCTATTGCAGTACGATAGTTTTCAGGCTTTTTACGAAGCAAACGGCTCAAGCAAAAGCGAATTGCAAGGGGGCAGATGGCGTCCGCTATCACTCATAACCTTTGCTATAGAGGTGCAATTGTTTGGCAAATCGCCTAGTATCAGCCACGCTATCAATGTACTTTTGTATGCGCTATTGGTTTGTCAATTATTTTATTTTTTAAGTCTTTATTTTTTTAAAGAACAATGGTGGATAGCTTTTTTGGCTGCGGCTTTGTTTTGTTTACATCCTATTCATACTGAAAGCGTTGCCAATATTAAGAGTCGTGATGAGTTGTTGTCGTTGCTTTTTATAGTATTATTTTTTAATCAATATTATCAATATTTACAACACGAAACCAAAAAAAACCTAAGCAAAGCACTGGTATGGCTAGGGTTAGCGTTACTCTCCAAAGAAAATGGAGTAACACTAATAGCAATCGCCCCCCTCACCTTTTATTTTGCATTTCCTTACACTTTAGCACAAAGCATAAGAAAATCAGTTCCTGCTTTTGGTTTGTTGTTTTTATATCTAGCCGTGCGCTTCGCTGTAGTAGGGGGCAATAGCCCGGAGTTTGTGAACGAAGTATTAAATAATCCTTACGCATTTGCTACTACATCTCAGCGTTGGGCAAGTATCATAACCTTGCCTTTGTACTACTTCAAGCTACTCTTTTTTCCTTATCCACTTAGTTATGATTATTCTTATAATCAACTGCCTTATCAATCATTGACCTCCCCCTTGTTGTATATCTCTTTGGGCTGCTGTATGCTGCTTTTGGGATATGCATTAGCACATACAAAATCAAAAAAAATAACGTCTTATGCTATTTTATTTTTCTTTTTGTCCTACAGCATCGTTTCTAATATTGTCATCGACCTCGGTGCTACTATGGGCGAACGCTTGATATTTCAGGCTTCGTTAGGGTTTTGTTTACTACTTGCAATCGCAATAAATTGGCTGATTAATCAAAACAAAATACCAATCAATGTTTTTAAATTTAGTCTGCTTACTTTAGGCATCATCGCAGCAGCAGCAACGATACATCGCAACACAATATGGAAAAACAACGACTTGCTCTTCACTAACGATGTCATGCATTGCCCCAATAGCGCAAAGACCAACAATGCAGCAAGCACGGCTTACGTTTCGATGTTTGATAGAGAGAGCAATAAAGAAATAAAAAAGACGTATATCGATAAGGCATTGTTTCATTTAGAACAATCAGAAAAAATCCACCCAAATTTCGCAGATATTCACATGAACCGAGGCGCTGTGTTGTGGCGAGTTGGCAAATATACTGATAGCGAAGCTGCCTGGAACCGTGGGCGTGAGCTAAATCCTAATCATAATAAGCTACGAGAATACGACACTATTTTGTGTCAATATTATATGGGAGAGGGCATCAAAAAAGGGCAAGCGAAGAACTATGATGCGGCAATAGCTGACTTGCAAAAAGCCACCGAATATGGTAAAAATAACGCTGAAGCATGGTATAACCTCGGGGGAGTTGCATTTATGAAAGGAGATGCAGCAACTGCAAAAAACGCTTTTGAACTATGCTTACGTATCGACCCTCAGCACCCAAAAGCTAGACAGGGGTTAGCCTCAGTTGAAGGCAATAGCATCAAGGCTAAGTAGTATTACCGAACTGCTTTTAGGCTCAAGTCTAGGCTTTTATACGAATGCGTAAAAGCTCCAATAGAAATATAATCGACACCAGTTTGTGCATAGTCTCGCAGCGTTTCTTTTGTGATGCCTCCACTCGCCTCGGTTTCAACGCAGTTATCAATAAGTTTTACCGCCTGAGCACAGTCTATAATTGTAAAATTATCCAGCATAATCCTATCTATAGCATTGGTCTCTAATGCTTGTTGCACCTCCTTTATGTTGCGTGTTTCTACTTCTATTTTTATGGGTAATTGATGTGCCGTTCTATACTTGTTCGCTTTGATAATAGCCGCTTTGACGCCTCCTGCATAGTCTATATGATTGTCCTTGAGCATAATCATATCATACAAACCAAACCGATGATTGTGCCCGCCCCCTATACGCACCGCCCATTTCTCAAATGCACGCAACCCCGGAGTGGTTTTGCGAGTGTCAAGTAGTTTTGTATTCAAGCCAGCTATCAGTTGAACATAGGCGTGCGTACTGGTCGCTATGCCACTCATGCGTTGCATAAAATTCAACAACAACCGCTCTGCTTTCAATATGCTCAACGCTTTGCCATGTAGCTTAAAAGCGATGTCGCCAGGCTGTACCGAAGCACCGTCGTGTAACTTGTGTTCTATGATTAAATGCGCATCGACAGCATCACATACCCATTGCGCTACTTCGATACCTGCTAGTATTCCTGTGTCTTTTACAATAAGCAGGGCACTTGCCTCGGTGGCACTTTCGATGCAAGAAAGCGACGAATGATCGCCATTGCCTAAGTCTTCCTTTAATGCTTGTAGTATGATTGGGTTAGCTTCGCTTTGTGTCATGTGTTGAGCTTAGTTTCTTTATTCTATTCTGAGCTCTTTGATGACCACACTGCTACCATTGTTTTTAACAAAAATAGATACTTTGAAGTTGCCTGACCGTGTGGTGAGATTGCCAATGGCAAATTCTGAACCCGCAGCGGAGCCGTTGTGTTCTATGGTAAAATTAGAGGGCGTGTTAGCATTGAAAAAATCAGTAAGTATCGAAGTGGCTTGAGAGGCATTGTACGAACCTACTTTGCCTTTGATGCTTATCTCAACCGTTGCATCGAAACTGCCACCTATTTTCTGTGCGTCCCCGTTTTTGAAGGCAGGTATAAACTGATCGACCGCACCGGGTGCACCTGCGGCGCAATGGCAACTAAACAAGCTAGTTGCAAATAATAGTAGTAAAAATGTATGTTTCATTTGTGTAGTGTTAATATTCTTAAAAGTAACGAAATTGTTATAGTATCAATAAAATAACATAAACTGTGCCAATAATTGAGTTGTTTCTTACTGTTAGTGTGTTTTGCCCCAATCGTTCAACTCTTCGTCGCTCCAGAGCGTTGGATAAAATACTTTTAATTGATTTTTGGGAGGGAGATATTTTTGCCAATTAGTACCGCCCGTTGCGGCTATGTCCTCTGGTTTTTTTTCTAAATATCGTGCAGCACTTCTGTAGTGCATAAGAGGCCATCGCACGTTGGTATTGAGGTCGTGTTGCCGCAATAATTCCTTCGCATTTAGCAGCAACTCAGCAGGGTGTGTTTGAGTTAATTTGTCCCATAGTTGTGCAAGGTTGTGTGTGGTTGCAGAGGTGATAATAGATAAAAATATTGATTCATATTTTTGCTCAAATTGCATCAATGTAAATGTTTTTTTGCCGGTTTTGAGCTCGCTTGCGCCTTGTTTCCAATATATAAACGGATAGTAGTTCGCAGGGTTAGAGTCTGATTGGAGCGCCTCTCTTTTTTCAATATGCACAAGTTGTATGAGGTTGGTACTCCATAATTCAATAAGCCGGTATTGAGCCGATTGGAAACCACTAGCCGGCAGCAATGCCATTCTAAATTGCAAAAATTGGTCTTTGTCCATGCCTTTTATCATCACTTCAAAAGAACTTATAAGATGCAAAAAATAATTATTTATTCTACTCAAACGCATTTCAAACTCTTGCACCGCAAGGCTAACCGCCGATGTGAGTTGGTTTATTTCATTTAAAATTAACTTAAAATAAAGTTCTGTAATTTGATGATAAATTATAAATATTTTTTCATCAGGGATGCTAGTTTTTGGTTTTTGTAGCGTGAGCAGCGTATCGAGTTGTATATAATCCCAGTAGGTTAAATAATCGCTATGCAATAGCCCTTCGAGGTATGCGTTGAGATCTTGCCCGGTGGCAGCATATTTAGAATGCAATTTTTTGACTTTTTCGAGGGTCGCTTCATCAGCTTGAAACACAGGCTCGGCAAGGGTTTTGTGCACCCCATCACAAAACGGCAACACAGCCGCTTGACGACAACCGCACAGTGCATAGGTTTTGGTTTCGGGTACGGTAAACGCTATGGGTTCAAATGTAGTGGCTTGGTGCGATCCGTCGCAAAAAGGAGATGTAGAAGATAAGCCACAAGTGCAAAAGCTATAACTAGTGTCTGCTGTTAATGCTACTTTGTAGGATTTGAGTTGCGTGGCTTTGCCGCGTGATTGCATAAGAAAACAAATATATTTTGCATAAAGGTAAAAATATATTTGTAAAAAACAATATTTTTTATATATTTGCACTCCGAAATTATTCCTCAATAGCTCAGTTGGTTAGAGCATCTGACTGTTAATCAGAGGGTCTCTGGTTCAAGTCCAGATTGGGGAGCTTTTTTTGCTAGCACTTACAAATATGTAAGTGCTTTTTTTATTCATAATTATGCATGGCAAGCCGCCAATTGTATGGTAAATATTGGATTTTGGGGGCTGAAGTTGGAGCAATAATTTGATACTTTTTGAGTAGCATAAGTACCTCATTTTTAGTGCCAAAATCCCCTTTAAACCACAAAAATAATTTACTTATTTTTATTTTATTTCTTGCCGTGTCTATTACTGTTTGTTGCATTAAATAATTTTGTGAAGCTATGTCAAGCTGTGTTTCTATTTCTGTTGAAGTATAAAACCGAATAGGTGGACAGCTTGTAGCACCACAGTTCAATGCAAAATGTATCCGATTGTCAAACGTATCTACTTCGAGCCTTCGTAACGCTTGCTTCGTAAAGGTTTTGTGGAAATAACCCAATGTAAGCATCGATTTGTTTTTGCGTAAAATCACGTGTTCTATTTCATTTAACGAAAGTGCTATGTTGGCTATTATACTATCTTTTCTCTTAAAAAATAGACGCCTATGTCGGTACGCATTTTTATCTTTATTTAACTTTATTTGAATACATGCGTTATAAATATTGAGCCAAAACGATTTTCTTTTAGCATCCGTGTTCAGTGTCGCACTTAGCTCATTGAGGGCAGCTAATTGAAGTAAAATAGTGTCTATCGGTTTTTCGGTTTTGACGGCATACAACAATTGCTCTGATAGGCTCTCAGCCTGGCTCTGTGCATAAGTAGGTGAGGCAACGAAGAATAGTACTGCCCCTATAATAGCTGCAATCTGAACCCTAATTTTCATATTTTTTTCTTATTTTTTTTGGCTACTTATAGCCCTAACTACGACCTAATAACCATCAAATAATGATTATTATTTAAAAATTTTATACTACCGCAACATATAGTTAATCGAAAAATTCAACCCCATAGAAAAATTGTTAGCACGTTGTTCGTTTTCGTTAATCAAATAGGGAAATGCGTTAAGATTAGCTCCATAATAAACGTTGGTGCCTGCTGATGCGAAAAGATTGCGAGTGATAAAAACATCATAATCTATGCCCATTACCATGCCAATATCATGCTTGCGAAGCACTTCACGCATAGGTACAAATTGATTGTTGGTATTGGCTACGGCGTTGGTTAATAAACTATATTGAACGCCTATTTTGTAGTTGATTACCATCGGGTTTTGTGTTAAGCCATTGAGGCGGCTCCATTTATATTTAAAGAAAACAGGCAATTGAATATAATCGAGCGTAATATTGCGTGTATAATCGCTCCCAGTGCGGGTTTCAATATAATTTTGCAATATGCTCGTTTTGGTTAGTTTGGCTTCAACCCCCGAACGTGAATTGAAGTTATACCCTGCACGAAAACTATAGCCCGGTGCGAAGCTCATAGCATACCTTATTTTTACCCCTTCGCTGCTTGCCCTCTGCCTAGCCTGCGTTTTGCTCTCCGTGTTAGTAGCTAGTATCCACGTATTGTTAGCGGCGGTTTCTAGGCCCACATAAGCTCCTTTGAGACCTAATTTCTTTTCTTTCTCTTTGCGTACATTTTTAGCGGTGAAATACCGTTCGCTACCCGACTTCAAATCATCAAACACAAAAGCAATGTTATAGGGCATCGCAGAGGGCAAATCCGATATATGTTCATTTGATTTGATAGCGTATTTATCAATAATAAGTGGTTCCACTTTTTTATGAATACTATTTATTTTTGACTGCATCAAGTCTGTAGTTTTTAATGAATTGAAAGTTGGCAACTGCTTGATAGCAGCACGTGGGGTCGGCACTATAGCGTTACTGAGAGTAGGCATAGGATATTGGGCTCTTATTTGATTTTTGATACGCTTGGTTGCGACCATAGTTTCTTTAAAAAACGGCTGCGAAAGTATATCGTCTGGCAATGTTTGAATGGCATTATTAATATTGGCTAATTGGCTTTGCTCAGGCCCTATGGCAGGTGTGTAGAGGTAGATAATCGTGCTACCAAGGGTGAGTACGATGAGGGCCACTAAGCTAAGTGCCCACCGTAGGCGTACATTGCTGTGCTGAACCACGGGTGCTTCATCGTTCGCTACGTTGGCTTGTATGCGATGCCATAGCTGATCGCTTGGGGTATGTTTATAATTGCGTAGTTTATTTTTAAAAAATGTATCTACGCTTTGTTTTTGATTTAGTTTCATGTGCTACTTTCTTGTTTAGGCAATTGCATTGATTGCACTATTTTTTTTTGTAAAATATGACGTGCTCGCATAAACTGACTCTTCGATGTGCCTGCACTTATGCCTAACAATTCGCCTATTTCTTTGTGCGTATATCCTTCTATAACATGTAAATTAAAAACCGTTCGATAACCGGCTGAGAGTGTATGAATCATCGCTAGGAGGTCTTCTTTTTGCAAATGTTCGAGTGCCGTTTCTTCAAACACAGGCTCGCAACAAGCCTCAATATCTATCAAAGCATACATTTGAGTGTTTTTGCGATAATGCTCAATAGCAGTATTTACAAAAATACGACGCATCCACCCCTCAAACGAACCGTCGCTTCTGTACTTTTCTATGTTTTTAAAAATCTTCACAAACCCTTCCATCACTATATCCTCAGCCTCCTCATAGCTTGTAACATACCGCATTGCAATGCCTAGCATTTTTTTTGAATAAGCAAAATAGAGCACCTCTTGGCATTTGCGGTTACCATTGCAGCAACCCTCTATTAAGGCTATTTCTGTATAGCCTTGTATAGTTTTTATTTGCATATAAAATGGTGGCAGTTAATAAATTATCATTTAAAGGTTAAAATCTAACATTCAAAACAGTATGTAAAGTTATACAAAAACAATGAAACAACCTAAATTGTATAAGAAAAAAATGTAGCATTGGCAGATATTACATTGAGTAAAATTAAATTAACATTGTATTTTATATTCAATTGCATAGTCGATGCTATTGAATATAATTAAAAGTAAAAGTAATTTTATGGTACATTATTGCCTGCTATTCTACTGTGTATTTATTTTTAAAAACTGATATTAATTCGCCTAGCCTTATATTTGTAGCTATATTTTAAGTTAATAATGGCACCACAAAAGAACATAGAACTGCACGGCGTTCGTGTACATAATCTCAAAAACATATCTGTAACGATACCTAAAAACAAGCTAGTAGTAATAACAGGAGTGTCAGGTAGTGGAAAATCTTCATTGATGATAGATACGCTATACGCCGAAGGGCAACGACGTTATGTAGAAAGCTTAAACTCATACGCACGGCAGTTTTTAAGCCGAATGAACAAGCCTGATCTTGATTATATAAAAGGTATTTGTCCGGCTATTGCTATTGAGCAAAAAGTAGTAACGGGCAACAACCGCAGCACGGTGGGGAGTATGACTGAGTTGTATGACTACCTCCGCCTTCTGTTCTCCAATGTTGGTATTACCTACTCGCCAATAAGCGGGCAAGTAGTGAAGCAACACACCGTAACCGATGTAGTAATAGCTATTAAAAACCTGCCCGTCGATAGCCGCGTTTATCTTGTATTAGAGTTGATACCTAAACACAACCGCACCCTCGCCGAAGAGCTGAAAGTATTAATACAAAAGGGGTTTGCTCGTGTTCTTGTAGGCGATAATACCCACAGAATGGAGGAGCTAGTTGAAAACAAAACATTGCTGAAGTCGATAGAAAAAGACAAAAAAAACAAGAAGTATGTTATAATAGACAGGCTAGTGGTGCCCTCTGTGGTTGAAGACGAGCACACTAATCGTTGGAGCGATAGCGTGCTTACGGCATTCAATGAAGGGGAGGGTGCTTGTGTTTTGATTTGTAATAATATTGCTACTATCTATAACAATCGCTTCGAGTGCGACGGCATGGCATTTGAACGCCCGACTCCCAATTTTTTTAATTTTAATAACCCCTACGGGGCATGTAGCACTTGTGAGGGCTTTGGGAGTATAATTGGCATAGACCCTAACTTAGTGATACCTGACAAAGAGATGTCAGTATTCGAGGGTGGAGTGGGCTGTTGGAAAGGCGAGAAAATGGATGAATGGCGTATTGATTTTATCAACAAAAGTGCTGTGCTTAATTTCCCTATACACAGAAGCATTAGCAAGCTGAACGAAGCAGAGTATAACCTGCTGTGGGAGGGCAATGCAGCCAAAAATATTCATGGTATTCATCAGTTTTTTAAATATGTAGAGCAGAATACCTACAAGATACAATACCGTGTAATGCAAAGCCGATACAAAGGTCGCACAGTTTGTTCGGACTGTATGGGCGCTCGCATACGCAAAGATGCTCGATACGTGATGATAGATGGCAAAAATATACACCAACTTTTGAATACTAATATATGGGAGGTGCAACGTTTTTTTAATGCACTAAATATCACTCCTCAACAACAAGCTCTAGGCAAACGTATTCTGTTGGAGATAAACAACCGATTGCAATTTATGGTAGATGTCGGGTTGGGGTACCTATCTCTCAATCGACTGAGTGGCACGCTGAGCGGTGGCGAGACACAACGCATCAACCTCACACGTGCTATTGGCAGCAACCTGACAGGCTCGCTCTATATACTCGATGAGCCGAGCATAGGCTTGCATCCACGCGATACGGAAAACCTTATAAAAGTACTGTTGCGCCTGCGCGATTTGGGCAACACGGTTACGGTGGTGGAGCATGAAGAAAGCATCATGCGGGCAGCAGACCATATAATTGACATGGGGCCCGAGGCGGGGACGTTGGGAGGGGAAGTAATGGCAAGTGCCCCTTATAACGAATTAATAAAAATAAAAAAATCGCTAACGGCAGCCTACCTCAACGGCACATTATCCGTTGGCATTCCCAAAAACAAACGCCCCCTTGGCGATCATCTGCTGCTCTCCAACTGCTCAAAACACAATTTGAAAAACATCACCGTCAATATCCCTTTAAATACCTTTACGGTGGTTAGTGGTGTGAGCGGAAGTGGCAAAACTACATTAGTCAAACATATACTAACTCCTGCTTTGAAGGAATATTTTATGTTTAAAAACGATGCAATTTTAAACAAATACAACTTGAGCGGCGATATTAAAAAAATTACACAAGTTGAAATAATAGACCAAGAACCGATCGGCAAAAGCACACGTAGCAACCCTGTTACTTACGTAAAAGCATTTGATGAAATACGTATTCTTTTTGCTGAACAAAAGGTGAGTAAATTGAATTTTTATAAGCCGGGCACTTTTTCGTTTAACGTAGAGGGCGGTAGATGCGAGGGGTGCAAAGGGGAGGGGGTGCAGACGATAGCGATGCAGTTTTTAGCAGATGTGCACCTGCTCTGCGAGGAGTGTCAAGGAGCTAGATATAAAAAAGAAATATTAGACGTTAAATATAAAAACAAAAACATCTCGGAGGTGTTGCAAATGACGCTCGATGAGGCGGTTGATTTTTTTGCAGATCAAAAGCAGATTTATTCTAAAATTAAACCCTTAAAAGATGTCGGTTTGGGCTATGTGCAACTTGGGCAAAGCTCTAACACGCTCAGTGGTGGTGAGGCACAACGCGTCAAGTTAGCTTCATTTTTAATAAAAGAAAAAAGCACAGAACGTATTTTTTTTATATTTGATGAACCTACAACAGGCCTTCATTTTCATGATATTAACAAACTACTAATAGCGTTGAATGCCCTAGTTGAAAATGGACATACCGTATTGGTGATAGAGCATAACTTAGACGTTATAAAATGTGCCGATTGGCTGATAGACCTAGGTCCTGAGGGAGGCGACGGCGGTGGCAATTTAGTGTTTCAAGGTACTGTAGCCGATGCTATGAAGGCCAATGAAGGCTACACTTGCCATTATTTAAACCTATTAAACAAAAGTAATAGCAATGCTAAAAAAAAGATTGAGAAAATAAATTGATACCCCTTGAGCAGTAATAAAATGCTATAATAGCGTTGCTTAAATTATACATCACAAACTATACCTCGCCATAAAAAATTGAAATAAAAGATTACTCCTACAAGCATTCAACCTACCTATTGGCTTTCATTACATAAAAAATAACATAAAAATAACATAAAAATAAGCATGAATCCAAGTACCTCCTATGAGCATTTGTTTTTTGATTTAGATGGTACTTTGTGGGATCTTAAAACCAATAGCTACGCAGTGTTGAAGCAGCTGTATTTAGATCTAATAGCACCCTTGCAAATAAGCGGACTGACTTTTGAAATTTTTTTTGAAAAATATACCCTTCGCAACGAGCAACTTTGGTTAGCCTACGCTGACAATACTGCTACCAAAGAAGACGTGAGACTCAATCGATTTGTCTATACATTCGACGACCTCAACATCAAACCCCTACATCTCGCATACCAATTAGCTGCGTTGTACGTAGCTGAAGGGCCAAAGCAAGGGGTGGTTTTTGATCACACACATGCCGTACTCAAAACGCTTGCAGCACGATATTCGCTGCATATCATTAGCAATGGATTCAAAGAAGCGCAGCACGTTAAAATGGCTCACAGCGGCTTAAATCAATATTTCAAAACGATTACGTTATCTGACGATTGTGCTGCGTTGAAGCCTAGTAGAATAATATTTGACAAGGCCCTTCAACAAGCCGGTGCTGTAGCTGAAAATAGTGTTTATATAGGGGATAATTATGCCGCTGATATAGTGGGCGCGACGCGTGCAGGCATGCTTGCTATTTGGATGGATTATGAAAATATATTCGATTCTCATGCCCCACTTGACGCATCTGTGCCGTTCGAGCATTGTACTACTATGCTGGGGCTTTTAGATTTGTTTTGCGCCTAATCAGTAGCGTAATTTTTCGTTGTGCTTGTTACTCATTTATTTTTATTTCAACTAATAACAATACACAGCAGCAGTATATAATTAAATGCCAATAAGATTTTTCTTATGATAATGCTGACCTCGCAACGCAGGTAGATTCGGTGGTACTGTCAATACCAAAAAACTACATCATACGGCATTGTAACCAAGCTCCAAAATAGTGTCATTGAACCTTATACTCCGTAAAAAAATATTTCGCCAAACTGCACAATTACATCTAAAAACTAAACAATAGCAGTGTCTATTTTCACGCAACTATTGAATAATTAAAAAATGAACTACTCCGCCTTATGCTATGCTACGAGGGCTTTTTTCCAATTCAAATATTCATCGAATTTCATGAGCTTGTCAAAGTACGCCGTCGGTGCTAATTCTAATATTCTGTTGGCAGAACTGTTAGTGAACTCATGATCATAGCTACTAAACAGGGCGGTACCATTAAAATCTTTAAGCGACTCGTTGAACGCCGTGATGCTCTCTAAATCAAGGTGATTGGTGGGCTCGTCAAGGATTATAAAATTCGGGTTTTGTAGCATCATTCGGGCAATCATACATCGCATTTTCTCGCCTCCACTGAGTACGTTGCTCATCTTGTGTACGTCGTCGCCGCTGAACAACATTTTACCTAAATATCCTCTAATGAACTGTTCATCGACCTCTATACTGTCAGGTGCGAACTGACGTAGCCAATCCATCAGCGTTTCTGGTGTTACAAAAAACGCCGTGTTGTCCGCCGGCAAGTACGCATGCTTGATCGTTTGTCCCCATTTATATTCCCCCGCATCAGCGGTTTGCAACCCCGATATGATATTAAAAAAAGCCGCTACCGCTATATGATTATCAGCTATAACAGATACTTTGTCGTTTTTAGCTACTTCGAATGTGAGGTCTTTGAACAGGCAATTGCCTTCGGTGTCAAAGGCAGTCAGGTTTTTGACTTCTAATATTATATCGCCTGCTTCGCGCTCAGGCTTCCACAATATGGCCGGATATTTTCTGTTGCTTGGTTTTATTTCCGCAAAATCAAGCTTGTCAAGGGCTTTTTTACGAGACGTTGCTTGTTTGCTTTTTGATGCGTTGGCACTAAATCGAGCTATGAAATCTTTCAGTTCGGCAGCCTTATCTTCCATTTTTTTATTTTTGTCAGCACGCTGCTTCGAAGCCAACTGCGAGGCTTGATACCAAAAAGAATAATTACCGGTGAATATTTGCAATTTACCAAAATCAATATCTGCTACGTGCGTGCAAACGGTGTCCAAAAAGTGGCGGTCGTGGCTCACTACCAAGACCAGATTTTGATAATCTGCTAAAAAATCTTCTAACCACATAATCGTGTTGAGGTCGAGGTCGTTCGTAGGCTCATCGAGCAACAATATATCAGGGTTGCCAAAGAGGGCTTGTGCTAACAATATTCGTACTTTTTGACTGCCATCTAAATCCTTCAAAAGCTTATCATGATAGTCCTCCTTGACGCCCAAATTTGTCAATAGCTGCGCCGCCTCACTTTCAGCCTCCCAACCATTCATCTCAGCGAACTCGCCTTCTAGCTCGCTCACACGCAGGCCGTCTTCGTCCGAAAAATCTTCCTTGGCGTATATTGCATCTTTTTCTTGCATCACTTTCCACAGCTTTTCGTTACCCCGTATTACCGTTTCCAAAGCCGCCAATTCATTGAACTCTGCATGATTTTGCTTCAACACACTCATACGAGCACCAGGGCTTATCTCCACTCGTCCTGTTGTACTGTCTATCTCACCCGCTATTATTTTCAAAAACGTAGATTTGCCTGCACCATTCGCACCTATTATTCCATAACAATTGCCTTGGGTGAATTTTGCGGTTACTTCATCAAACAATACACGCTTTCCATAGCGAAGCGATACGTTGTTTACTTGAATCATTGCCATAATAATAAAAAATTGTAAAATGTGAAATAAATAGTGGTTTTTTTGCAGGTGCAAAGGTACAAAAATGTTATAACCTTGATATTGGTAATGTGTTAATTTTTGTAATGAATATGAAAGCGAAACGAACGAATGTTCAATAAGCCTCGCATGACTGGTATCGTTAGTTGTAAAAAAAAATCAACACCTGCTATTTTGTACACAAAATAGTGGTGTTTTATTTTAAAAAAACGCTCATAGCAGCGCAACTGTAAGAGAGACGCTGTTGTGTAACTAATTGCAAGCAAAACCAAAAAAATTATCTAGCTCAAAAACTTAGGCAAAAATTAATACTAACTAGTGCATTTTGACATTACATCAATGCTATTGAGCAACTAATAATTTTAAAGAAAACATTCAAACACTAGGCGTTTCATAGTAATTTTAGCATAGCGAGAATGTTGAATATAAGAAGCTAAATTTGAAAAATTACTGCTTCCAATCGATAGTATTGCCGTGCGATTTGTCTAACATGTGAGCAGGTACAATTTCCATTATCTCCTTGCCAAGAGCTTGTATTAGATGTTCTTTCAGGTATGTTTTGTGCATAACTAGCGATATTTCTCTAACGGGTTTTTTGCGCCCCTTGAATCGCTTCACCATTTTGCTTTGTGTGGTGCTTAACTCTTGTATCGCCAACTCTGGCAACAATGTAAACCCGCTGTTTTTATCTACTAATTTGCGAAGCGTATCGAGGCTGCCACCTTCGAATCGCACCCGGTCGAAAGTAGTGTTGTCAAACGATTCGCCACAGATAGTTTCTATCTGACTTCTAAAGCAGTGCCCATCACGAAGCACCCACATATCACGCGTATCTAGCTTTTCTGGCTCTATTTCAGTTTTTTCATTCATTTTATGACTTGCAGAGAGATACAAGAAAAATTCTTCATAAAAGAGAGACGTTTTTTTGAAATTATCACCATTAGGCGGCACCATTATTGCCACATCTATGGCATTGTTTTTCAACCCCGCAAGCAATTGAGTAGAAAGCATTTCCTCTATATGCAACTTTACATCAGGGTATTTTTTAATAAAATTAGTTACAAAAAGCGGTGTTAGATACGGACTCAACGTAGGTATGATACCCACTCTTAAAATCCCTGCCATGTCACCTTTGCGAACGTTAATAAGATCTTGTATGCGGTTAGACTCTCGCAAAATAATCTTCGCTTGCTCGACAACTAAAGTGCCGATTTCGGTTGTAGTTACTGGTTTTTTTGAACGATCGAACACCAATATATCCATTTCTTCTTCTAGCTTTTGTATCTGCATACTTAAGGTAGGCTGTGTTACAAAGCAACTATCGGCAGCATCAACAAAACTTTTGTGTGCATCAACAGCTACTAAGTATTCCAATTGTGTAATAGTCATATTCTATAATTTTATGCCACAAAAATAGGCTTTAAGTATAATAGCTAGTTACAAATGTACTATTGAGAAAATCTATAAAGCGTCGGTTGCGTTGCTCACACATACTACACCCGCTTATTATACACCACCAAACCCGTATTATGTAACTTTTTTAAGGCTTTACGATTTTATGGAATATCTTATTCAATTGCCTAAAGCGACAGTACATTCGAAGTTCTAAGTATGAAGCGAAAAAAAAATCTATATTTAAAACTTTCTTTTGAACAATAGCCAAACAATATACTAGTGCCTTTTGATTTTGCATCAAAATTATCAAAAATTAAATTGGACTTAATGAAACTCTAAACTTCAATAAAAAATTTGGAGAAATAAAAATTTGGTTCTATATTCTGCTAAAATAATTAGTATATGAAAGTCGTGTCCTTTTTTGCTGGTGCAGGCGGTCTTGATTTAGGTTTCGAAAAAGCTGGTTTCGATGTTGTTTGGGCAAATGAATATGACAAAGAAATATGGGAAACCTACGAAAAAAATCACAAAAACACGATTTTAGATAGACGTTCAATTGTTGATATTCCTTCTTCTGACATTCCTGACTGCGATGGAATAATAGGCGGTCCACCGTGTCAAAGTTGGTCGGAGGCTGGCTCTAAGAAAGGCATTGCTGATAAACGGGGTCAATTGTTTTACGAGTTTATGAGAAATCTAGCTGACAAAAAGCCTACATTTTTCCTTGCTGAAAATATTTCAGGTATGTTGTTACCTAAACATAAAGAAGCATTGGCTAATATCAAGCAAATGTTTCAAGTTATCAATAATAAAGTAAAAAATGTAGTTTAATTATATGGATACTATTTCATTTAATAATAAATCATTTCCTGTTAGACAAATTCAACTTCCTGAATTTGGATTAGTTTTAATTTCAGTAAACTCATTGAATGAATTACTAATGAATGAAGATGGGAGTTATTTTTCTTTTGAGTCAGAGTTTGTTGATAAAATGATTTTTTATTTTGTTAATGATAGTGAAGTAAAACTCTCTGACAACGATTTAATTAATTTATTACTTTCGGAAGTATTATGATAAAATTTCAATTTTTTCCTCGTTCACAAGGTATTACAAAAGATATTCAAAATATAATTTCTTGTTTTGAGTTAGAGGAAAGTAAAATAAAATCTGCTGAATTTGATTTATCAAGTAATCAAGTTTTAGAAGTTGTTCGTCCTCATTTAGAAAAGGCAGGTTTTATTTGTGAGACGGGTAAATCTAAAGATAAAAAAATTAGTGTTCCTGTTTTATTCGGCTTTGATAATAAAGTTGATAAAGCTTTTAATGCTGATGCTGTTAGTAAAGATGGTAAAATAGTAATTGAAATTGAAGCAGGGAGGGCAACTGAAAATAATCAATTTTTAAAAGATATTTTTCAAGCTTGTATGATGTTTGAAGTAGAATATCTTGTCATAGTTGTACGTAATGTTTACAGAAAGCATAAAGATTTTGAAATAGTACATACATTTTTAGAAACACTTTATATATCTAACCGACTGCACCTTCCATTAAAAGGAATTTTGCTAATTGGTTATTAACTGCGATTATTGCGAAGGGGGATAGTAGCTGAAATCCTTTTTTTAAGGAACAAAATAAAGTTTGCAGTGGATAACCCGACCCGATAGAGGCAAGCCCAAATTATTCTTCTACTTATTCTGTTTCTTATCTTTTATTTCAAAAAATTAGTATGTATTAAACGTTTCCGATTTTGGAGTTCCACAAGATAGAAAACGTGTTTTCTTTATTGGCTATCGTAATGATTTAAAAATTAAGTTTGAGTTTCCAAAACCAACAACACTTGACAATAAAATCACTTTGATAAAAGCAATTGGTGACTTGAAAGATTCTGTTTTGCCTGCGAAGGTAGGAAACTTAACGAACGGTAAAGATTGTAAAATTACGAACCATGAATACATGATTGGTGGCTTTTCTTCAATTTTTATGTCAAGAAATAGAGTTCGTTCTTGGGATGAAGTTTCTTTTACAATCCAAGCTGGAGGTCGCCACGCTCCAATTCATCCGCAAGCCCCTAAAATGAAATTCATCGAACAAAATCTTAGAGAGTTTGTCAAAGGTAAAGAAAATTTGTATCGTCGTTTGTCTGTCCGTGAGTGTGCAAGAATTCAAACTTTCCCAAATAGTTTTACTTTCCATTATACAAGTGTAGTCGCTGGTTACAAAATGATTGGCAATGCTGTTCCTGTTCGTATGGGAAAAGTTTTAGCACAAACAATTTTCAATGATTTAGCAAATATTAAGGTTGAGAAAAAACAAGCAAAAAATTTAAACCCAAATTTTCTTTCTGGTCATACCGTCCGTGAACGTATGCTTGAAATTGTAAATGCCGTATCCCAATAAATTTATGCCAATAGTAGCCAAGCAAACTCATAATGGTAAAGCGTTTGAATACGCTTTGCTAAATTCATTTTTAGAAAGATTGCAAGTTTTAACTACGGTTTCTGTTGTTGAAAATGAACCATATAAAACTGCAAAAAAGTGTTTTGAAAGTTTCAATCAAACTGAAAAAGGGTTGTATAATTTGAATGCAAGTTTTGCTGTGAACTTTCTAATTGATTTAGAACCAAGGTTGTCAAACGGAATTGATAAAACTGATATTTTACAACTTGAAATTGTTTCAGACAAACAAGGTCAAATTGGTGATGTTAGAGATGTTCTAGCAATTCGTTCTTTACAAAAATGGGAGATTGGTATTTCAGCAAAGAATAATCACAGGGCCGTAAAACATTCTCGTCTTTCAAACGATATAAACTTCGGCGAGAAATGGCTTGGGTTATCTTGCTCTCAAAATTACTTTTCTGAAATAAAACCAATATTTGATACATTAGCAAACCTTAGAACTGCCAGTAAAGCTACACAAAAATGGTCTTCTCTTGGAGATTATCACTCGACTGTCTATGTTCCAATTTTAAATGCTTTTAAAAAAGAATTGCTGAGGCTTGATAAAGATAACCCTGCAATTGTTACTCAAAAATTAGTTGAATATTTAATTGGTAAACAAGATTTCTATAAAGTTATAAAAGGAAAAAACAAGGTCGAAATTCAATCTTATAATTTATACGGAACCCTGAACTTATCTTTCAATGAGATTAAACCAAAGCTCAAAATTCAAAAACTAAAATTGCCAAATCGTTTAATCGAAGTCGT
>JAYVJZ010000227.1:0-12820 GCA_043768865.1 Sphingobacteriales bacterium | reverse complement strand
TACCAAGATAATTCTCAAACTACTTTATTGGTTACTCTAACAGACGGCTGGTATATTTCTTTCAGAATACATAATGCAAGTTCTAAAATTGAACCTTCTCTAAAGTTTGATATAAATTTAGTTTCTGCACCACATACACTTTTTTCAAATCATTTGACTTTGGAATAATATCTTACATTCAATTTTTGAAAATGTTAAATTATACACCACCAAACCCGTATTATGTAACCGCCCTATTTATGAAATTGATGAACGGTTGTAGGGCTGTTAGTTTTTTTAAAACCAAAGCAGTTGATGAAGCCGAGCTTAGGTTGCTTTGTGTCATCATAGCACTAGCGGTGAATGAGGTGAGCTTCAAATACATCAACATTGGATGAGCTGAAGTGTAGCCCTTGGGTGGATTTTTTAAAGTGGGCAACATATTGAGCTCCAACTGAGCAGCTGCAAAGGCTTTGCTATTCATTATTTTTGCAAATTCAACACCATTATAATCTATCTCTTGTCTTATTTTTTGTAATTGATCGGGCAGAGGTTGCCACATGCCGCCTGCTACAAAACTTTCCCCTTCGGCTATATGCACATAGTAGCCCGCTTTGCTGCCGTTTTTTCCATCTATACTAAAGCCGATACCAAAGTTGGTTTTGTATGGTTCTTTGTTTTTGCTAAACCGAACATCACGGTATATTCGCATCAAACATTTTTTTGCATCTTGCCCTTCTAGCGTCGGGTCTTCTAACTTCATCTTGGTTAATAATGCCTCGGCAAACCCTTGTGCATCGGCTTGTGCGGCAGTATATTTTGTTTTGTTATCTGCAAACCACTCACGATTGTTGTTCTCCGCTACTTCTTTTAAAAATAAAAATGTACTTGACTGTATCATAGACTTTAAAAATAAAAATTGACGTGTATAAGTGATTTTAATAAAACTATATGGGCTGTATTCGCTCTAAACGAATACCCATTTCTAGCAAATCGGAGACTAAAGAGTCGCGACTGTTTTGCATGATACTGAACGTATAAACACCACCTTGTGATAGCGTAGCGTTGGGTTGAATACTGATTTTTTGACTTACAATATCGGCAATAGTCGTTCCATACCACTTGCCGCTTAGTTCACACAAGGGCAGACTGAGGTCTTTGCTTGTATAAGAGTTGTCAGGCAGCCGCGTGCCTACTTTTAGCCAAAGGTTGCTGTAGGGATAAGTGGCCTTATGACGCAAGGTGATGTAGAGGTTGTAGTGTGCGGCAGTGTCGTTTATTTTTACATCATAAACGAGACTGTCGCTATAGCCGAAACCCTCTATTGGTATGGGTTGTACTGAATCAAATACATTGCTCTGTTGGCATGACGTGATAGTTATTAAACCTAAATTGAGTAGTAAAAAAATAGCTTTAAAATATTGTTTCTTTATCATATAATGAACCCTCGCAAGAGCTACTACAAAAGTACAAAGTAAAAGCTACTATGACAAACACTGCGAACTTGGTAAAAATTGTTGTTTGTTTATAATCATAATTATTCGTGTTTTTTTGAGGCTACATTATCCTAGATACTTAGGACGGCGTGTGCGTTTAGGAAATATGGATAGGCGTGTTTTTTGGGGTTCATGTCGGGTTGTATTTTCAACTAAAAAGCAACTATACCGTGCGTTGTATCGATACAACTAAAATCAATTTCTTTATATTGAATTGAGTTTTAAATATATAAAACCAATTTAATTACCTATTTTTTTAATTTAGTTTTTAAACAAAAAAAATGCTTTTTACCTTCGATTTAGTTTCAATTGATGTGTCCTGCAGCGTGAGGGATAGCAACGGAAATCCTTTTTGTCCCAAAGGGCAAAAAGATTGAAGTGGATAGCCCGACCCGAAGGGGCACGCCCAAATAATTTTAATTTTAAACTGTTGTTTATTGCCTGTATTGCGTTCTTGTTTTGTTTAATAAAAGACTCCATTAATCTGTGTTATGCCGCTTAAACGGCACTTGCATTTATCATATACTTATTTTTTTTAGTTGTAATTTTGCGGTATGAATACTACACCGGAAATAGTTGTAAACAAAGTGGCACAAAGTGGCATTTTGACGATTGATTTGGCAACTTATCTGCCCAACGAGCCGCAACAGTCGATTGATATAGCTGAATATTTGTTTATGAAAATGATTTTGAAAGAAAAAAGTTTTCGCGAGCAACTTTCCTCTACTGATTTTACTGTGTTTGCGAGTTGTCATGTTCATATATACTGTTCTGTCGATGCTATTATACCTTCATGGGCGTATATGTTGTTAGTTGATTGTCTGCAAAGCCACGCTAAATCGGTCTTTGTAGGTACGGCTGAACAACATTTGCAATATTTGGTTCGCCAAAACATCGAAAAAATAGATACTACGCCTTATGTTGATGCACGTGTGGTTATAAAAGGGTGTGGGGACAAAACGCTACCTGTCGATGCTTATGCGGCTATTAGTGCGAAGCTATTGACAGTGGTGAAAAGCCTTATGTATGGCGAGCCTTGTAGCACAGTGCCGATATACAAACGAAAAAATATCGTTCAATAATTCTATTTTTATTAATTTATCAACAACTTCTTATTTTTATTTATGTTTGATAGTACACAGCCGATTACCATTAAAAATTATATTAACGGTACGTTGATAGACGCTCACAACGGCTCTATTTTGACTACTATCAATCCCTCAAAAGGCACACTGCTAGGCACTTTGCCTGATAGCGATGAGGTCGATGTAGCAACAGCATACCAGGCAGCTGCGCAGGCTTTGGCGGGTTGGAAAAACACGAGTGTCGAAGCCCGCAGCGAAATAATGTACAAAATAGCTGCTCTCATTGACGCGCATCAGGAGTCGCTTGCATTGGCTGAAAGCCTTGACAATGGCAAGCCTATCTCCCTCGCTAGGCGTATTGACATACCACGTGCAGCGGCCAATATGCGATTTTTCGCTCAAGCTATTACGCAGTTTGCAAGCGAGAGTCATCATAGTGTAGAGTGCCTCAACTATACGCTACGCCAACCTATAGGCGTGGTTGCGTGCATATCGCCATGGAATCTGCCCTTATATCTTTTTACTTGGAAAATAGCTCCTGCATTAGCGAGTGGAAATTGTGTAATCGCAAAGCCATCGGAGGTTACGCCGCTCACTGCTTATTTGTTTTCAACATTGTGCATTGAGGCAGGGCTACCGCCAGGTGTTTTGAATGTTGTCCATGGGCTAGGACACAGGGTGGGCGAGGCTTTGGTTAAGCATCACGATATAAAAGCTGTATCGTTCACGGGGGGTACTGCTACAGGCAAAAACATTGCAAGTATTGCTGCGCCTATGTTTAAGAAGTTGTCGTTAGAGTTAGGAGGCAAGAATGCTACTATTATTTTTGAAGATTGCGATTTTGATGAAATGATACGAACTACGGTGCAGAGTTCATTTAGCAATCAAGGAGAAATATGTTTGTGTGGGTCTCGTATTTATATAGAACGCCCGCTGTATGAAAAGTTCAAAAAAGCATTCGTCGAGAAGGTGAAAAATATAAAAGTCGGCAACCCTCTCGATGCCGCTACACAACTTGGTGCTATAGTTAGCAAGGCTCATTTTGATAAAATAAATAGCTATATAGTATTGGCTACCACAGAAGGTGGGACGCTGCTTGCAGGCGGCATTTCACTACAACCTCAGGGCTGCGAAAACGGATATTATATAGCACCGACAGTGTTTGAAAACCTCGCCTGCGGTAGCCGCATCAACACAGAAGAGATATTTGGGCCGGTAGTAACCTTACAACCTTTTGACACGGAAGAGGAGGTAATCGCAGCTACCAACGCCTCTGCCTATGGCTTGGCTACGTGTATATGGACTAATCAATTGAAAAGAGCGCATCGACTTGCTGCCTGCATAGACGTTGGCATCGTATGGATCAACTGTTGGCTAGTGCGAGATTTGCGAACGCCATTTGGCGGCATGAAGCAAAGTGGTATAGGGCGTGAAGGCGGTTTAGAGGCACTGCGTTTCTTCACCGAACCCAAAAATGTTTGTATAAAATTATAACTCCATTTGCCTTTTTTTTAGTAATTTTAATGTCTAATAAATCGTAATAAATGACCCCTCCTTCCCTGTCGTATATACTTAATCACCTTGGCGAAGACAGAGCAACTTATAAAAATGCAGTCGCTCCACCGTTGTTTCAGAATAGTAATTTTTGTTTTGAAACAGTAAGCGAAATGCGACAAGCATTGACCAACGAAAAAGAAAACCCGTTTTACACACGTGGCTGCAACCCAACGGTGCAGACACTTCGCAAGAAACTAGCTGCCCTAGAACAAGCAGACGATGCGTTGGTATTTGGTTCGGGTTGTGCCGCTATAGCTGCTGCTGTGATGAGCTGCGTGCAACTCAATAGCCACGTAGTGAGCGTGAGCAAACCATACAGTTGGACGTATAAATTGTTTACTCAATTGTTAGTTAAATATGGTGTTACTACAAGTTTTGTTGATGGCACAAAAGTTGAAAATATTGCGGCAGCTATCACCCCAAACACATCGCTTATATATTTAGAATCACCGAACAGCATGACTTTTGAGTTGCAAGATTTGGCGGCAGTAGCCTATTTAGCAAAATCAAAAAATATACCTACTATATGCGACAACAGCTATAGCACGGGGCTCAATCAATCGCCAATCGCCTTAGGCATTGACATGAGCGTACATAGTGGGACAAAATATTATGCAGGCCACAGCGACCTAGTAGCAGGGGTTTTGGTAGGTAGTCAAGTTAAAATAAATACTATTTTTGCAAATGAATATATGACACTAGGCGGCATACTCTCACCACACGATGCGTGGTTGATGTTACGCAGCCTCCGCACCTTGCCGTTGCGGTTAGATAAATCGACCGACACCGCACACAAGGTAATCAAATATCTAAATAATCACCCCAAAGTGGCTGCCGTCATATATCCTCATCATACGAGTTTTGCTCAATATGAATTAGCACAAAAACAAATGAAACAAGCAGGAGGACTTTTTAGTATCCGCTTGAATACTCAAAACAGATGCGATGTAGAAGCGTTTTGTGATGGCTTGCGTTATTTTTTATTGGCTTGCTCATGGGGCGGATACGAGAGCTTGGTTTTTCCTGCGGCGGCTTTGGACGTAAGTCAAAATTACAACAAAAACACGCTAGGCATAGACCTAGTAAGGCTTTACGTTGGGCTCGAAGAGGCTGACGTGTTGATAGAAGATTTACGCCAAGCCCTCGACAATATCAAAACATAAGCATAATTAAAACCTACAAAACAAGATGAAAGATTGGACAATTGAGAATAATAATTTGTGTAAAATATTTTATTTTAACACCTTCAGTGAGGCATTTGCATTCATGACCCAAGTAGCGATGCTATGTGAGCAACAGCAGCACCACCCCAGCTGGAGCAATACATGGAACAGAGTAGAGATACGTCTCACTACTCACGATGCAGGTAATAGTATTACCAAAAAAGATGAATGCCTCGCTACAGCTATTGATGCAATTATAAAAATAAATAAATAAATGGATATTTCAAACCAACGTTGCTCGTGGGTGCGTGGGCACAAAAACGAAATAGAATACCATGATAAGGAATGGGGTGTGCCGACTACAGACGATGCAATTTTGTTTGAATATTTGCTACTAGACTCCTTTCAGGCTGGGTTGAGCTGGCAAATAATTTTAAACAAAAGGGAGGGATTTCGCAATGCCTTTGATGATTTTGATGCCTATAAAATTTCGCAATACAATGCATTGAAAATCGAAGAATTAATAAACAACCCAACTATTATACGCAATAGATTGAAAATAGTGTCAAGTATCACAAACGCACAATTATTTTTAAAATTGCAAATCAAGCACGGCAGTTTTGCAAATTATATATGGCAATTCACCGGTCATAAAACCCTTACACTCCGCAGAGTTAAGGGTACAGAGGTGCCGGCTACGTCTATGGAAAGCGATGCTATGAGTGCGGCATTGCGCAAAGAGGGTTTTAAGTTCGTAGGAAGCACGATTTGTTATGCTTTTATGCAGGCCTCGGGCATGGTTAATGATCATCTTATTTCATGTTGCTGCTATGCAACAGTCAAAAAAATGGCAATCAAAAAGTGGGATTAGTTTTATATTTGCATACCAAAATTATTTTACTACTTGCCTAATATGCCCTTTATCTTCTTTATAATTTTAATTTTAATGGGCTTCGATGCACGGGCTCAGTCAGCTGAAAAGTTGCATGCACAGGCTATCAGCGATTATAAAACCAGCCAAATGCAATCGGCTATTGCTCGATTGAAAAGTTTGGAACAAGATGGAATAATAAGTAGTGATTTGTTTTATAATCTTGGAACTATCTACTTAAAAAATGATAGCATAGCGCAAGCAGTATATTATTTAGAAAAAGCAAAACGCCTGCAGCCGAGCAATAGCCGCATTGTCAATAATTATGAACTCGCCTTAGAGTCCACTATAGACAAGATGAAGCCCAAGCCTCAACTGTTCTTCAATGTATGGTGGTGGCAAGCTATGACGCACTACAACACGACGGTTTGGGCTATATTTTCGCTTGTATTTTTTTGGATTTTAATGCTATCTATTATTTTGCAATTGCGATTAAGAGAAGTTAAGAAATGGAAAACCTACACGGCTATGGCACTGAGCGGCACATTGTGTATTGTTTTTTTAGTATTTGCATATCAATATAAAAAAATAGAAACATCGAACAACACTGCTATCGTGATGCAGGCCAAAGTAAAAGGCTACGAACAGCCTTTTACAAACGCAGAGGAGGCATTTGTGGTGCACGAAGGTTGTAAACTTTTGATACTAGAAACACAGGCCGATTTCGCTAAAGTAGCGCTGATAGACGGGCGAGAGGGTTGGATAGCAACACAGGCGTTCAAACGATTATAAGCTCTAATCCACTTCTTATTTTATATTATTTTTTTAAGCTCTTCTAGTCTATCGATTAGCTGCTCTAGGCGTTGTCTAAGATTTTTATTGTTCGGAGGTACTGCCTGTTTTTTGTATTCTTTCATTTTTTTTTTCGCTCCGTCTAGGGTCATGCCTTGTGTTTTTACTAATGTATATATAGTTTCAAACACGTCAATATCTTTGACCGTAAACAATCGATTGCCGCTCGTGTTTTTTTTGGGTTGCAACTCGTCAAACTCTTTCTCCCAAAAGCGTATAAGCGATTGGGCAACATTAAAACGAACGGCTACTTCGCTGATGCTCCAATATATTTTTGTTACTTCAAAATCTTTAATTACCATAAAAAAAGAAACTACTCGCTTGTTTGTTTGTTTTTAAAATAATAAAACGAAAGTACATAAAATGACGATATATTATTAAAAAAAATAAAAGGAAAAGTTATCCATTTGGATTTGATAGTTGATATGTGAGCGTCCTGTCTAAAAAAAATAATTCGCCCTTTTTTTCTTATATTTGCATTGCATATAACACAACAATGGCACGAATGCACATATCGATAACGGGCGACTTAGGCAGTGGCAAAAGCACGGTTGCAAAGGCGCTGAGTCAGGAGCTAGGGCTTGAATATCTCTCTACGGGTGGGCTACAGCGGCAGTTAGCAGCGAATATGGGCATGAATACACTTGAATTTAACAGATATACTAACGAAAATCTGAATGTCGATGATTTTATTGATCAACGCTTGAGAGACATAAACAATGCGGCCGAATTATACATACTCGATTCGCGTTTGGCGTGGCATTTTGTAACTTCGTCATTCAAAGTATATCTAACTGCGGCCGACGAAGTGGCTGCTGCACGTGTGCTCATAGACACCTCGCGTGTGGGTGAGCCGCTTGCCGCTGATGTCGCTTCTAAAATGCTCGAACAGCGAGAGCGACGTACTTTGGAGGACAATCGATTTGCTGAAAATTATGGCATCAAGCCGAGTATATATTTAGATTTTGATGCGGTTATAGATACCTCCACAGCAACAGTTGAGCAGGTGAAAGACACAATAAAAAAATTATATTTCGCAAAAACAAACGCTCAACCACAGCTTCCACATTGGCTATCGCCAAAGCGATTGCTGCCAAGTTCGGTGCAGTGCGAGGTTGCTTATTTGCCCGCTTTTTTGCAACATCAAGTGATTTGTATGTATATCGATAGTGAGTTATTTATAATTAATGAACAAGAAAAAGTACGGCATCTTTTGCTAAACAATGCTCCACTTGTGCCCTTGCAGGTGGTCAATGAATCGAATGAAGTATTGCCTTATGACTCCCTAAAAGCCGCTGTGATTAAGTCATATAGCGTGCCTTATTTGAAAAAATGGGAGGCTGACAATGGGTTTGAATTTTATCATTATCCTAAAAAATAATTTAAATATATATACAGTAAGGGTAGCGTTTCGGCTTTTATATAACTTAGATTTTCTGATTGTAGCGGCTTATTAAATGAGAATAAAATAAGAAAAATGCTTTTAGTTGCTGATTGATTGTATTGCAATTGAGTATATAAAAATTTGTGAAAGTTCAGTTTATATGTTATGAACATTGACATTGCTTTTATTTTATCGTTAGCAACTATTTAAAAAAATTATTCTATTATATGAAGAGAAACGTAAGTTTATTCGCCTCATAATTTATATTTTTGCACATTAAAATTAAATCACAAACAAAATAATAATAAATAATAGTATTTATGCAAAGTAGCGAAATAGCCGCATTGAATGAACGTATAGCACGAGAGAGTAAGGTAGTAGATTTGTTGATTAATGAAATTAGTAAGGTAATAATTGGACAGCATTATATGGTGGAACGGTTGATGATAGGGTTGTTATCGAGTGGTCATATATTGCTCGAAGGCGTGCCGGGTCTGGCTAAAACGCTCGCTATCAACTCGCTCGCCAAGGCGGTGAATGCTAAGTTTAGCCGCATACAATTCACGCCCGATCTTCTGCCTGCCGATGTGGTGGGTACGATGATATATAACCAACAAAAAAACGAATTTGTGGCAAAACGAGGCCCTATATTTGCGAATTTTGTGCTGGCAGATGAGATCAACAGAGCTCCTGCAAAAGTACAATCTGCGTTGCTAGAGGCGATGCAAGAGCGTCAAATAACGCTAGGTGATACGACTACAAAATTAGAAGAGCCGTTTTTGGTGCTTGCTACACAAAACCCAATAGAGCAAGAAGGAACGTATCCATTGCCAGAGGCTCAAGTCGATCGATTTATGCTGAAAGTAGTCATTGGCTATCCCACACAAGAAGAGGAAAAAATTATCATGCGTAATAATGTAAATCAAACATTTGCAGCTATTGCCCCTATCGTTGATACCAAGGATATATTGCAGGCGAGGTTAGCCGTGCGCGATGTTTATATTGACGAAAAGATAGAGCAATATATCATCAATATCGTGTTTGCAACTCGATTCCCTGATACGTATGGGCTGTCAAAATACAAGGATTTGATATCCTACGGCGGGTCGCCGAGAGCAAGTATCAACTTGGCCTTAGCCGCAAAAGCATATGCGTTCATCAAGCGCAGAGGCTATGTGATACCCGACGACGTAAAAGCGGTATGTTTAGATGTGTTGCGACACCGCATTGGGGTTACCTACGAGGCGGAGGCCGAAAACATCACAAGCGAAAATATTATTACCCAAATATTAAATGTAGTTGAAGTGCCTTAATTGTATTGTACTAATCAAAATGTTATTCTTTTTAATCTATCACTTATTATAAATAAACCAACTACTCAACTTGGAAACCTCCGAACTTCTAAAGAAAGTACGTAAGATTGAAATTAAAACCAAAGGGTTGACCAATCAAATGTTCAGCGGCGAATATCAATCGGCCTTCAAGGGTAGGGGCATGTCGTTCAGCGAAGTAAGAGAATATGGCTATGGAGATGAAATACGAAGTATCGATTGGAATGTTACCGCACGCAACAACGCACCTTATGTAAAGGTATTCAACGAAGAACGTGAACTTACGATGATGCTATTAATCGACGTGAGTGCATCGGTATTTTATGGTACTCAACAACAAACCAAAAACGAATTTATAACAGAGTTGGCCGCTGTACTTGCCTTCTCCGCTATCAAAAACAACGACAAGGTTGGGTTGATACTATTCAGTGATAAAATCAATACGTTTATCCCTCCTAAAAAAGGAAAATCTCACATATTACGAATTATACGAGAGTTAGTAACTACCGAGGCAAGTAGTGCGAAGACAGATATGCTGATGGCTATGCAGTTTTTTAATAATATAATGAAAAAAAGAGCGATTACTTTTTTGATTTCTGACTTTTTGCATGAACCTAATTATAAACTACCACTGAGTTTAGCTGCTCGCAAACACGACCTTGTAGGTATGAAGGTTTTTGACAAAAATGAAACAAATTTACCAACTATAGGATTGATAAGGGCAATAGATGAAGAAACAGGAACGATTAAATGGATAGACACAAGTGATAAAAATACTCGTAAACAGTTTAAAGATTATTATGAAACGATGGACACTAATACGCAACAATTATTCAAAAAAGCAGGCACCGATTTCATTCAATTTGAAACTAGTCAAGGATATATAAAAACACTTATGTTATTTTTTAAGAAACGAACAAATTCTAAATAAAATATTATACATAATTTGTCAAAACTTCGTCAATATACTAACTGTCATATTATTACATATATCAAAACAATATTTGTTGTTGTTTTTTTATCCTGTACTTTCTTGCCTGCACCCGCCCAAGACCTTATCATCTCAACCAAAACAGACAAGAAAGAATATCTTGTAGGCGATTATATAACCCTCACTTTGAATGCCACATTTGATATAAAAAACACGTGTCAATTTCCGACATTTGGAGATTCGTTAGGCACGTTTGAAGTGATAAGCATCAGCCCAATTGATAAAAAAACAATACAAAGCCAAGTAGCACAATCGCAAACTATTGTACTTGCGGCATACGATAGTGCGATGATGTTAATACCTTCATTGGTATTTACCGATAAAATCAACAAAAAACAAGTATCTGAACCGATACCAATACTTATCAAAACAGTACCTGTCGATACACTACAGCCTATTAGGGAGATTGCCCCAATCATAGAAGTGAGCAAAGATTACACTTTATATGGTATAATAGGGGCGCTGCTATTATTAATTTTATCGATTGTGTTTTGGTATTATAGTAGGTTGAAAAACAAAAACAGACACCCTATCGAAACAGAAGTTGTTTCAACTGTGCTGCCTCACTTATGGGCTATAGAAAAATTAACATTACTCGATAAGCAACAACTTTGTAGAGAAGGCAAATCGAAGGAACATTACATAGCATTGTCGGAGATAATACGAGAATATATTGAACGAAGATTTGAATTTAATACTTTAGAGTCAACTACCGATGAACTATTATTGGAGTTTAAAAAGAAGGCAAAAACATACCACAAAGAACGTGCCGTATTAGACGAAATATTGCACTTATCTGATTTTGTAAAATTTGCAAAAGTGCAGCCCGATGAGGCAGAAAATGAACAATCTATGTCAAAGGCATTGGCATTTATTAATACTACAACACAAATCGAAACATCAAACGTGGACGTTAAATTACCAAAAAAAGGAGCTAAAAAGCGATGAATTCTATACTTTTTGCACAACCCTACTTTTTGTATTTATTATTACTTGTACCCGTAGTACTGTTTGTTTATTGGTATCGTTATCGGCAGGGCTGGGGTACATTCAAGGTAGCATCGTTGCTAGGGGCTACCAAAACCAAAAGCGTAAAAGTGCGATTAAGGAATATTCCTATTGTTTTGCGGCTATTGTGCCTCACCCTTATCATAGTTGCTCTAGCCCGACCGCAAACACAATACAGTGAAGATAAAATAAAAACTGAAGGCATAGATATACTATTAGCTATGGACATATCGGGCAGTATGCTGGCTATGGACTTTGAGCCCAATCGGTTAGAAGCAGCCAAAAATACTGCCATACAATTCGTAAATGAGCGTCAAAATGACAGAATAGGTGTAGTGCTTTTTTCTGGGGAGTCTTTTACTCAAATGCCGTTAACTTCCGATAAAACCCAACTTATACAGTCAATCAGTCAAATATCAAATACCGGAATATTAGAGCAAGGCACTGCGTTGGGTATGGGATTGGCAAATAGTGTAGCTCGCCTCGAAGAAAGCAAAGCCAAAAGCAAAGTAGTAATATTGCTTACCGACGGTGTTAATAATGCAGGTAGCATAGACCCAGTTACAGCCACTCAAACAGCTAAGGAATTTGGCATAAAAGTATATACTATCGGCGTAGGGACGTATGGTGAGGCCAAAATGCCGATAAACACAATGTTTGGTGTGCAGTATGCGATGCAGAAAGTGGAAATCGATGAGGACTTGATGAAGCAAATAGCGAATGAAACAGGAGGGCAATATTTTAGGGCTACAGACGATAAGAAACTACAAGATATTTATAAAGAAATAAATAAATTGGAAAAAACCTCGCTCGAAATAAATACAAAAAAACAATTCAAAGAGGAATTTTATGTTTGGGCTTTATTTGCTTTGATTTTATTAATCATAGAAATAGTAGTAAGAAAAACATTTTTTCATACGATAAATGAATAATTTATTTTTTAATAAATAATGTACAAAGTGACCTAAACAGTTGGCTCAACGAAATGGTGTTAGCTAGCGACATCCAATGATAAACTACATCAGCTATACCACAATCAGCTACAACCGTATTTTTTATTATAATTAATAAGCAATAATAAGCAGCCAAGTAATCCACAATAT
>JAYVJZ010000226.1:0-11832 GCA_043768865.1 Sphingobacteriales bacterium | reverse complement strand
GCAGCGTGGGCGCTTGCGAGACAGTTTCAATGTCAATATAAATCAGCTTATAAGGATCGAGTGATATCATGATAGAACAAATCTAAATATAAAATTCTTAACTTACCTTTGCAACTTAAATTTAAAAAAATAATTATGCAAGTATCTATTGGTTCTCAAGCACCTGATTTTACGTTAATGAACACTGAAAAGCAACCTATAACACTATCAAGCTATATGGGCAAAAAAGTCGTAGTGCTTTTTTTTCCGCTTGCTTTCACGGGTGTATGCACGACCGAGTTGTGTGCTGTGCGTGATAGTATAGCCGATTATAACGACGCCAATGCAGTGGTATTAGGTATTTCGGTGGATTCGCTTTTTACTTTAGAAAAATTCAAAAGTGAGCAAAAAATAAATTTTGATTTACTCTCTGACTTCAATGCAACTGCCTGCCAAAGTTATGGTTGTAAGTATGATGAGTTCGTGCTTGGTATGAACAACGTAGCGAAGCGTTCGGCTTTTGTAGTAGATGAAAATGGAAAAATTATTCATGCTGAAGTGCTAGAATCGGCTGGCGATTTGCCTAATTTTGAGGCTATAAAAACGGCTTTAGCATAATTTTTATATCATGCAGCCTAGTAGATTCAATGTGCGATGTTATGGTATTTTGTTGAATAACAATCAACTGCTTTTGAGCAAAGAATTAATAAAAGGAGAGGAGTATATAAAATTTCCGGGTGGTGGGCTATTGCTCGGCGAGGGTACTTTAGAGGCCTTGCACAGGGAGTTTATAGAAGAACTAGATATCGAAATATCGGTAGTTCAACATTTTTATACAACAGACTTTTATGTGCCTTCTGTGTTTGATAATAGCCAAATCATAAGCGTGTATTATATCATCAAAACCAACGAAATTGAAAAGATAAACAGTGTGATTGCAGCTACTACTGATTATGCTCAAACTCCCAATGATCAACTATTTGAGTGGGTTAGTTTAGCTGATGATATAGCACCTACTATGTCGTTGCCTATTGACAAAATAGTTGTTGAATTGTTAAAAAATAAGAGTAATTACAGGAGTTGATAGGTATGCAATAGCTTCGTTTGTAGTGCTATTTTTTTTGTTTTTGTTTCAATCGTATTTATACTTATAAAGAAGACTATCATACTCTTGTTTGGTTGATTCAAAAAACACTACGCAACAGATAAATGCACAGCCTTTGATTCGTTAAACACACCTTTTTTTTTATAATATCATTCAATCCCTACTATCCTATTATATGGTACTATTAGACGGCAAATTAGTTAGCCAAAACATAAAAGCGATTTTAAAAAATAAAGTAGCAGCAGGCGCCGCAAGAGGCCTGCGAAAGCCACACTTAGCTGCGGTTATAGTTGGCAACGATGCGGCAAGTAGGTATTATATTCAAAGTAAAATAAGAAGTTGTGCGGAGGCAGATTTTGATGCATCGCTTGTAGAATTGCCCGATACGGTTACGCTGCCTCAACTCATTTTAGAAATAGAAAAGTTAAATAAAAACCCGAATATCGATGGCTATATAGTGCAATTGCCCTTGCCCAAACACATCGACGAAGCAACTATCATCAACGCTATAGATCCGAGCAAAGATGTTGACGGTTTTCATCCTATCAACCAAGGTAAGTTAGCACTCAATCAACCCACTTTTATAGCCGCTACTCCCAAAGGCGTGCTTTCTTTATTGGAATATTATAACATCAAAACCAAAGGAAAACACGCAGTGGTACTAGGTCGTAGTCATATAGTTGGGATGCCAATCGCACAGCTATTATCTCAAAATCGCCCTCAGGGCAATTGCACCGTTACGCTTTGCCATTCACACACCAAAGATTTAAAAAGCATAACGCAGCAAGCCGATCTGCTAATAGCTGCCATTGGCAAACCGTGTTTTGTAACCGAAGATATGCTGCGTCAAGGGGCTGTCGTCATTGATGTAGGCATCAATAGGGTGCCTGATAATCTTTCGAAATCGGGGTATAAACTCGTAGGCGATGTTGATTTTGAACATGTAAAAAACAAATGCTCATACATAACCCCTGTGCCAGGTGGAGTGGGCTTGATGACCGTAGCTAGCCTGATGCAGAACACCATGCAAGCATGGGAGCAACGCCACGCACAGCAGTAGGTTTCTTCTTATTTGTAGATTTTTGAATGTATTTTTGTAACTTAATTTTATTGCAATTGACCCACACCACACTCCATGTGCTCTACGAAGACAATCATATACTGATAGTCAATAAACCAGCCGGCACCCTCGTACAAGGCGATATAACCAAAGACGACTCCCTCATAGATGCAGCCAAACGCTATCTAAAAAAACAATATAAAAAACCGGGAAATATATTCGTAGGCCTTCCACACCGGCTCGATAGACCCGTGAGCGGAGCATGTATATTATGCAAAACCTCCAAAGGGTTAGAACGCATGTCGAAGGTGTTTGCAGACCGTACTATCGACAAAACCTATCATGCCGTAGTCAGCCACAAGCCCGAACACCTTCAAGCTACGTTGACGCATTATCTTAAAAAAATCGAAAAAATTAACTTTGCTAAACTCTATCACACACAAGCCGCAGGCACCAAAGAAGCCATTCTGCATTATAGTTTTTTGCGCGCCATGTCCAACAATTATTTGCTAGAAGTAAAACTACAAACAGGCCGCCACCATCAAATACGAGCCCAATTAGCCTCAATAGGGTGTGCCGTTATAGGCGACCTCAAATATGGCTCTAAATTCGTATATAACCCCCAGTCAATAGGCCTGCACGCGCACTCTGTGTCGTTTCAGCACCCCATTAGCAAAGAAAAAATCAATGTAGTAGCGCCCTATCCTGATGAGAAAATTTGGAAATAACTACCCCGCTTTTTTTGATGAATGATAATACGCACTCACCGTAACGATAAAAAAAACTACCCCCATCAATTGATGCAAAACACCCCAAAGTAAAGGTACGTGCCCCTTGTCGCTATTCGTAATCGTCAGCACCCCGAGTAATATTTGTATTATTATTACACCAACCATCACATGAAATATACCCCGCTCGCGGTTAGAGATTTGGATAGCTTCAATTTTGAAATATAAATAAAAAACAAAACTCACAATCAACCAAGGCAACAATCGATGTATAAATTGAATCATCGTTTTGTTGTCAATAAAATTAGCATACCACGATATACTCGAGTTGTAAAGCACATCAGGCACTAGCTTGCCGTTCATCAACGGATACGTCGGATAATCAATAGCCGCACGCTGACCCGCCATGAAACCGCCATAAGCCAATTGCACCACCACTATGCACATCAACACAAACAGAGGCCTCTTCAGCATAACCAAGCCAGAAGTCTCCCCCGTGCCACGCCACTCATCTACCGCCAGCCAATACAACCATACCATGTACCCAAACAACACACAAGCCATCAACAAATGCTGCGTCAGATTGGTATGCCGCACATAAATGTTATCCTTCAACCCACTCACCACCATCAACCAACCCACCAAGCCCTGTGCAGCCCCCAGCAGCATAGCACTCAACAACAATCTAATCCACGATTTAGTCAGCCAACCCCGATACAAAAAATAAAGAAAAGGAACAAAAAAAATAGCACCCAAAAGCCTTGCCCACAGCCGATGCATCCATTCCCAAAAATAAATAAACTTAAAGCCCGACAACTGCATATCAATATTCACCAACTCAAATTGCGGTATCGTTTTATATTTTTGAAAAGCCACCCCCCATTCCGCCTCATTGAGCGGAGGCAATATACCCCCAACCACTTCCCATTCTGTGATAGACAATCCGCTGCCAGTAAGCCTTGTAATGCCCCCTAATAGCACCTGCACCACAATAAAAAACAAGCCAAATGCCAGCCAAATTACAAGCCATTTTTTGTGTATAATCATGCCACGAAAATACAAAAGTTGCACTATCACAACTCCTTATCTTTCATAGTTTTTGATAGCCCTCCAACCACTACCCAAAAAATCAAACAACAACATACCGCCGCACCTTAGCCGTTGAAAACAACCACCCAAAACAACATCAATCAGCCCCCAATGTTACCAGACTTAGCAAAACAAAATAAGGTGCCAACCATGCAATACAATACAATGTGGGCGTGCCCTCGCCTAAGCATCATCGCACACCAAAACCATACGTAGGCGAGGTCGGTCTCTCGGCTCCCGCTCTTTTTAAAAGCGGAAATACCGCTTTTAAAAAGGAGCTACGCCTTCGCCCTCACGCTACCCATAGGGGCAGTTGAGCACCCGATTGTATGCCTACCAATCACACTATACAATCAACCCAACAGTCATTCATAATATCTAACGAATTAATCCAAATTTAAAAAACAACAACTACCCTAAGTGATTTTATTTTTAAATTAATAAAAAATAAGTATTTTTATATCCTCTTATAAACTAACAAATCAATTAGCAAATACTTCCAAACAAATGAAAAATATACTTTTTACTTTACTCATTTTTTTTTGTTCATTTAGACTGCAAGCTCAATGTCCTGCCGCACCACAGCTCGACATCGCAACGATAAATGAATCATGCACCACCCCATTAGTCATCAATCAATTTTTTTTTAATTGCCAAACGATATGCGTCAATGCCGGCGTGGCAGCCAACGGAGCCGGCCCCGCTACTGCCCCAGACTGTGGTGCAACGCCCGGGTCTAGTGCCAACGATGTATGGCTATTCGCCCGCGATCCATATACGGGCTACGGAGCTGTACCCGGCTTTGACGGCTCTTTGGTCTTTGCTTGGCAAAATTACCCGGGCTACCCCAACACCCCACCTACCGTTTCTATTCACATAGGAGCGTATCTGAGTGGCATACCTTTTATAGGTGCCCTTTCGGCAGATTGCCCCGACGGATTTACAGACGTGGCGTTCACAGGCCAAGCCTACGAAGTAGCCAATGTGTTTTGTGACGGCAGCCCAACCTTAGACAACAATCAACTAGTAGCAGGACCAGGCACCATACCCAACGCTACCGCTGTGAGTGCAGATTATGGAGATTCGATTGGCTATTGGTTTCAAATAACACCCAACCCACTAGCTCCGTCGGTTGGAGATTATTGTTTTGATATATCGCCGTATAGCCCCGGATTTATTTGTGCCGACCCTACCCTCGCACCTTTGCTTACAACACCCAATCCCGACTCTGTTTCAGCAACTATTATAGGCACATGCCTCTGCAACTCTGCCGCCAACGGCGGACTTTATTCTAATTCATCTAATCCTGCCTTTAACCCCGGCGTAATATCGCCATTTTGTTCGCTAGGTAGCACCAATAGTGTAGCTTGGTTCAAAGTTACCGTGCCATACGATTGTGCTCGTATCAGTGCGACAATCACAAACGGAATAGGCAATTTTAATATGGCTATTTTGAGCAATGTAGATTGCCCAATCTCTTCTATACCCGCACCAGCCCCACTCACAGGTACATTGACAGTAAACGAAGATTCCTTAAATACAGATAGAGTAATAGAGTCAGGCGGCTGTCGAGTGGCCAATGCATCACTGTTTACAGGCTGTAGAGCTCTGCCAGCAGGCGATTATTGGGTGTGTATATCTGGCGAAACCAACAAAACCACCTTTGACGTTCGCATAGACGCCATTAATCAAACACCAGAAGTCGGAGTGCTTAGTACCACCGCATTGTCAGCCTGTGCGGGCAGTCCCTTGTCCCTCAACGTTACAGGAAGCAATCTGCCCGCTGCTAGTTGTGGACAAGCTATCACATGGAAATACAGCACTACGGCAGGGTTTAATCCGCTCACAAGCGGCACTACACTAGGCACCGGAGCGTTACTTTCAGCGACTACTCCTGCTGCGCTTTCTACTTGCACCCCTACATTATATTACATCAAAGCCTATATAGACACCGTAGGCACTACCCCTAATTGTTATGATGTAACTGCCGAAAAAATAATTACCGTCTATCCTTCATTGAGTACAAGCTATTACACAGCATCGCCTTCAGCAGACGGTTGTAGTATAACATTCACGCCAACTTGTCCTAGCAACACTATTGACGGCAGTGCAAGTATAATAGAAAATAATGCTGTTGGCGGCATTTGGACAACTACTACACACACGCTCACCAACCCGCTCGCCCCCGCAGGCTGCACTTCATTAATCATTCCAACACAAACAATAACTTGTGCGGCGGTTGTTTGCATCCCCCCTATTGTTACAATTACCAACGTGCTCTGCAACGCAACCGCCACAGGCTATACGTTTGATGTAACTATCACAGGAGGTAGCTCGGGCAACACTTACACCCTCACAGACAACGACCCAACCACGAACTATGGCGCTATACTCTTTCCCGTTGGCTCAATAACCAATCTAGGAGTTTATAGCAATAGCTCAACAGTAATTATTACCGCTACACAAACCGATGACGCTACTTGCAACTCAAGTTCATCAAGCGTTGCTACCCCTTGCAGCTGCCCATCAATTACTACTGCCACGGCCGATGCAGCAGTATATTGTAATGGAGACGATGTATTTTTAAATGCTACAATCAACAACCCAAGCGGAACAGCAGGTAGCATCAATTGGATAGATGAATTGACTGGAGACGTCATAGCGCTAGGAGCGAACACAACTATTTCAGCAAGCACTACCTTTTGTACACCTGTAGTATTGCCTATACATGCTGCTTTTGTGCCTTCTAGCGGAGGTTGTGCAACAGCGATTTCAGCTACGTTCAGCATTACCGTTTTTCCTTCTGCCAATCCTTCTTATGAATACTCCAATGCAGGCTGCACAGTTACGATGACAGAATCCGTTTGCCCAAGTGCATTCACTATCACGGGCGGCAACACAGCAAGCAATGTATATGATGCGCTTGATCCCTCGAGCGGCAATGTGAATTTTACCTTTACGCCATCTTTAGGCAGCCCTTGTGGACCTCAAGTAGAGGTAGTTGCGTATAATTGTGGAGGTAGTTGCCCTGTTTTTATAAGTGCTGGCAGCGATGCAGCAGCAATTGAATGCTCTGGAGCTTTGGTTACTCTATCTATAGCAGTGTTGCCAATAGGCGAGGCAGTTTTGGTTAGCTGGGCAGGGCCGTATGGATTTAGTAGCAACGATATCAACCCGGTAGTGGTGGTGAACAACGACAAGTGTTTTATCGAAAATCAATCGTTTGTTTATATAGTTACTTGCTTGCAAGATGGCTCTACTTTGGCTTCAGGCTCAGTACCTATAACTGTTTTTCCAGCTGCTACGTATAATATTTTTGGGGCCAATACTTGCTCAGTGAGTGTTACAACGGGCTGCGTAGGCGATATAGGAGCGTTTTCTAATATCTATTGGGGAGGCGATTCAGCCAACGGAAACACATTCACAACCACCACAAATGGCGACAACGGCACACTGATATACACGCTAGAACACGCAACAGGCCTATGCCCTGAGACTATCACTGTTCCCTACGACTGTGTGTTGCCTTGTGTAGCAGGTGCTAACGGCGTTTGCTCTTTGAATGCTCACAGCAAAGCATTGCCTTATGTCTGTCAAACCGCTACTGCGGGCGTCTATGCCACAGTCGATTTGTATGACGCAGTTACAGGAGCAGGCATGAGCATAGCGAGCGACCATGAGGTCGGATTTATATTAACAAACGCTAACACTTACACCCTTGCTGATTTTCAATCGGGGGTGGCGCCAGTGCTACTATATTCTATGCCAGTAGCAGGGTTGCCTTATCCTACCGGCAACTTTGGCTCAGATAGCGTCTCAGCAGCTTATTTGAATGTTCCATTGTATGTTTATGCAGTGTCATTGGAGGCTCCTTTTGCAGCATTTCAATGGAGCAGCAGCTCGTGTGCGAAGCTAAGTACGCCCGTGCCGGTTACTTTTTTACGCCCTATCGTTGCTATAGCCTCAACGGCTTGCAACAGTGGTAATGCAGGATTTACGGTTAATGGAGGCCTCAATGCCTTTAATGCTTCTCTCCCTTCTACACCGAATGTTACGCTGAGCAATGGCACTTCTACATTTTTTCCAACTACTATCACCAACATTAGCACGACAGCACCGTATAGTTTTGTTGCTAATTTCTCAGGTATTACTCCTGCGGGGAGCAGTGCTTTTACTTTTGCAGTAACCGATGCTAACGGTTGCAGAGTATCACAAAGCGTATCGTGCGTGTTGTCAATAAGGCTTATGCAGTTCGACGGTCAGGCCAATGACCACTACAACATGATCACATGGAGCACGATGTTGGAAAATGAAAATGATTATTTTATGTTAGAAGAATCAACAGATGGGATTAATTTTAAAAGTTGTGCAAAAGTGATGAGTCAAGGCAACAGCAATGATGTGAGATACTATGAAGTGAAAGATGCCGCCAATCTTGCGAATTTAAAATATTATCGTTTGGTTATAATAAATAAACAAGGGGAGGCTGAACTCTCAGATATGATTACGATAGTTCGAGGCCACCGAAGTGAATATCAGCTACTGTCTATTCGCCCTCAGCCTGCATCAGACATGGTATTTTTGGATATAAAAAGCCCTGTAGCCGATTATATTCAATTTGAAATTAAAGACCTCAACGGGCGCATGTTGCGTGTATGGAGCGAGCAGATTGCTCCCGGCACTAGTGCAATCACAGTGCCGATAGAGAGTCTAGGCAATGGGTTGTATTTTATTACTATTTCAGGCAGTAGAGGCACTTCTACCCACCGCTTGCTAAAAGAATAAACGGCCCTTTTTTAGTAACATAAGCGTCTATATGACTAGAATATACACGACTAGCCACACTTGAAAATTATGATTTTAATATTTTTTTTTAAGAATAATTAATAGATAAGTAAAGGGCGTGTTGGCTAGTAGGTAATTCAGTTATGCAATAATAAAATATACACGCTCTAGTTGTAAATGTAAAATTATCGGGTGCTCTTCTTTAATATAAGTTGATGAAATAAAAGTAAGAATAATGAATGTGCACAATGTGATTATAGAATGTAATTTAAAAGTTAAGCATTGCCGATGCGCAGTTGTATTATTAGGCTAATGAATTATTTTTTTTATATAAATAATAAAGCAAGATCGAGGCATTATTGATATCTCATAAAATTCAAATTTGTACTATTGGGTTACGTTGTTTTACGATCTATTCACTGCAATTATAGTATTCAATTAAAACAAGTGCAAAGATGATGCGTCTATGTGGCGGCTGCGAATCAATCCTAAAAAAATAATAGATGCAAGTAGGATATTTTAGTACTAAATTATCACGTAGCCGCATTGATAGCGAAGTGGCATCGACGAAGTAGCGCTAAGGCAATTCAATAAAACGATAAGTATAAAGCTTAGATTATGACTGACTGCAATGTATTTATTTTTGCTAATGCTATTTTTATGGCTTAATTTTATTTGCACATTAGTTCAAAGTAACAAAATTAAAATAGTAATGATAGCAGTAGGCACAGACACAATAAAATACACTTTTTCGGGACATGATTCATTTCAGTGCCGACAACTGTGGCTCAAAAAAGGCTACGATTATATCAATTCTAAAAAATCTTTTAATGATGGAGATGCAGTTGTGAAATTGGGAGTTGGAAAAAATATGGTTTCTTCAATACGGTACTGGATGAAAGCTTTCAATGTTATTGACAATAAAGATAATATAACGGCATTTGGAACGGCCCTTTTTGCTGACAACGGGTGGGACCCTTTTCTTGAAGACGAAGCAAGCTTGTGGTTATTACATTACCAACTTATAAAAACCAATCTAGCCTCTACTTACAGCATTATTTTTAATGAATTTAGAAAAGAAAAAATATTCTTTACCAAAGAAACTTTCGTAAACTATTTGAAACGTAGAAAGGAAGCCGAAAAAGCTTTAAACATAAATGAAAATACAGTTGCAGATGACTTTGGCGTGTTCATTAAAATGTATCAAGGCAGCGAAACAAGCAGCAAAGGTGTTGAGGATTGTTTTTTAGGAATTCTCTCTGAAATTGATTTGCTAAAAACAAACGGAATCGGAAAAGACGAACAATATCGAATTGAAAACAGTGATAGAGATAAACTGCCAGTAGAAATTTTACTATATTCAATTTTAGACAATCCAAAATATGGCAGTTCAATCAGCTTAAATACTGTGGAGCATGAGCCAAATAGTTCAGGTTCTATTTTCGCAATGAGTCGATCTGGATTGACAAATAAAATTTATGAAATAGCGAATAGTAGCAAGCAAATTACATTTACTGACCATGCGGGAATCAAAGAAATACAATTTAAAAATAAACCGAATGCCCACTCAATATTAGACAAATACTATGGCAAATAATTTCTCAACTTCCGTAAACATTCTAAGGGATACTGATAAAGATTTCCATTACATCCCCACTCCTAATTCAAAACTAGTTGTAAGTCAAATTGTGAACGACTTCAAAAGCGGTATTCGGTCGTTCAATATCATTGGAACTTATGGCACAGGAAAATCTTCTTTTTTGTTGGCATTGGAACAAAGTATAAAAGGAACGAACAGTTTTTTTGAACCCAACTTTGGGGCTTTCCTCAAAGTAGATTTTGTCAAACTCATTGGCTCTTATACTTCAATCGTTGAGCAATTTGCTGATACCTTTGAAGTAGTCACCAACAAGAACAAGCACGAAAATATATTATCTGAGATTTTTAACCGCTACCATTCGCTTAAAAAAAACAATGGAGTTCTTTTTATTTTCTTAGACGAATTTGGGAAATTTTTAGAATATGCGAGCAAGCACAATCCAGAAACAGAATTATATTTCATTCAGCAGTTAGCTGAGTTTTGCAATAACCCAAAGCACAATATAGTTTTAATCACAACGGTTCATCAGAGCTTTGAGTCTTATGCATATTCGCTCTCAAGTTCACAGAAACAAGAGTGGACAAAAGTTAAAGGAAGGTTCAGAGAGATTACTTTCAATGAACCCGTTGAACAACTTTTGTTTTTAGCATCTGAATATGTTGCTGAAAATAATTTGGGCATTCCACTGCCTCTGCAAACGCACAAGGCAAACGCACAGGCAGTGTCGGGCTATCCGCTGCAATCTTTTTTTTCTGAAAAAGAAAAAAAGGATTTCCGCTAGTATCCCTAATGCAAACTACATTCACATATAAAATTTACAGCAATGAAAAATCTCAAACTTGGTGGCTTCGAAATTTATCTTTTACAAGAATCTTTGAAGCATTATAAAACTTTAGTTTCACAAGAAGAATTTCCTAAAAACTCTTTTGTAACCAAAGAGCATGTTCTAAATACGATTGCTCAATTGGAAGAAACATTGAATGAGGAAACTCTAAAAGAAAAAGCGAACAGATTACATGCAACTACCTAAGTCAAATGGATTACCTGTTAATCTTTTGGCAGCATGTTTCAATAATACTTCTGCAACTTACAAGTATTACTGGCTATTCTCCATTCTGCAAGAGGTTGAAAATGGAAACTTAAAAGTTTCCAAAAGGAATCTGTTTGCAAGAATGATTTCCAATGCTTGGTTCACCGTAAACTATTTTTCATGTTTCTTTTGGCAAACAAGATTTAATTCAAGATGCAATACAAGTTGTAAATGAAATTGAGAGAATACCAATTGATGAAAAGCAGAGTTTAGTTTTTCAGAAACTTTCAACGACAGCAAATACAGAAACAGAAAGACAGCTTTGGCATTTCAATAAAAATGTTCCACATTGGTTTTTGAGTCCTTGGTTTCAGAAGATGGATAGAAATGAGATTTACGAAGCATCAAAATCTTTCAGTGAAAACTGTTTGTATGCTTTGCATGATGATAGTATTG
>JAYVJZ010000225.1:0-2120 GCA_043768865.1 Sphingobacteriales bacterium | reverse complement strand
AAAAAGCCTCGCTCCACGGCCGAGGGTGTGTTTTAACAATGTAGGAATAGCAAGGGTTTACGGAGGGTGTTTTGAAGCTCTCTTTTGCAACAATGTATGGACAATGAAAATAAAAAAAACCGCTACAGGAGCGGTTTTTGGGTAGTAGTTTTTATTTTAAATACTTTTAAGGTGCTGCTAAATCATCATCAATATCAATACCTAAAGCATCGCTGTATTCGTTGTTTTCAGTGTCCTCGCCTGCTGGCGTGTATTTGTGAATTTCTGTAATTTCATAATCAGTTATTGTTCCGTTGTAAACAAATAAAAAAACCTCTTGCAACCCATAATTAAAAAGTGTTTCCAAATTTTTAAGTTCTTTTTTTATTCCAGCTTTATGGCATACTTGAAACGCAACCACAGGCACCTCATCAGGCAATGAAAATACAGTAACGTCGGGGGCTAAACTCGTTGGGTCATCGTCTATGCAATTAGCCTCGTGCACTGGGATTAGGTCCTCTAAATTTATTTGTTCATAAATATTTTGGGTAATTCTTTGCCCAATGAATTGATGTACTTTGGGTGCTCGTGCAGGCATTCCTAACGTTGTCATAGTTTTGTTTTTTAATTTATTAACTGGCTGTATTCAATATTTTGAGGTACTATGTGGCTCACTTCATAGTCGAACGATTGGCGTTCTTTGTCGAATATCTCAATGTGCATAATCTCATTTTCAATCACCCATTTTTTTAGAAACAATAGCATCAGTTTGGGTGGAGTTTGTAAATCAACCGTTGCGGGTGCTAGCATTTGCGGCATCGTGCGTAATGCTTGCTCGTTTTGGCTCTGAGCTGGAGCGGTCTTTTTTGTTGTTTGCATGATAAAAAATATTATTGTCCGACCCGCAGGGCTGCAAACAATCCATTAAAGGAAAATTGCGGGCATTACTGCTGACGCTCCCTACGGGGCGGACATTTTTAAATAAGAATGATTGAAAATTGAAATACATATTTGGATTGTTTGCACTACAAAAGTACAAATAATCGTGCCAAAAAAACAAATTTATTTTTTTATTTGGTATAGATGTTGTATGTTTGTGGTAAGAAACTGGTATTTTCGGCTAATCGATCGTAGGCAATTTGTTAAACAATTGCGTTGGTCTGTGAAAGTACTGGTTTTTTATTTTACAGGTAATACAGTGTTATACAAAAATTTGCCTTCTGTTGTGTGTCTCACATTAAACCCAAAATAATACAAACTACCATTAACTTTCACTTTACTATCGAAGTATAAAATAGCTTTAAAATGCTCTCTATTTCTTTTGTCCTCTTCAACTTTAGAAAGTTTTGCATGAATTATTATCTCTTCTATTGCTGTATAGGCTAATAGTTTTGTTTCACCTATTTTTGCACTAAACATTTTACCTATCGAAGTGTTGTTAATTTCAATATCAATATTTTGGTCAATATTAATAATTCCTTGTTTTCCTTGAATATTGGTTTTTAGCCATTCTTTCACAAGTATAATCAGTTCTGGTAATGTGTTCCATTGTGGCAATAGACTTGAGTTTGCTGTTGGTATTATTTCTTCTTCCATACCACGAAGATACTCTAAATCTAAATCTTCTTCGCAGCCGCAAATGCTTTTACACTCATCGTACTTTATACCTTGCAGCGATACAACTCCTGCAATGGTTACGGCATTGCCTACGATGCGTGCTACGGCCCCGTATTGCTCTATGCCTAATGCCAACAACGCGTCGGGCGAGGCGAGGCGTAGCTCAAAGTGCACCGGGTCGTGGTAGCTGCTGTAGTCGCCCCAATGCTTGGTTTTTAAACATAAAAAAAGCCCCGCATAGCAGCAGGGCTTGTAATTAAGTTATGCGAACAACGCCCTTTATTTAACTGCAAGTACAGGTTGGTCTTTAGCTTGTGCATTACGTGCTGTATGGCGACGAAATACCTCTGCTAATGTGATGCCTGGCTTATTTTTTATTCTTTCAAACATAGCATCCATTTCTGCATCTGTACGTTCGTTAATCATATAATGCGTTTTTTTAAAATCTTTAGGATATTTGTTCATAATAAATATTTTTTTCTTTTTTACTTGCAATTCTTGATGTAAAAATACGTATTTTATTA
>JAYVJZ010000224.1:0-6156 GCA_043768865.1 Sphingobacteriales bacterium | reverse complement strand
TCCATTCCTTAATCTTGTGTCTTATCACGTTAGTTTTCATGAGCTTGCAGCCAACGGTTGGGTATTGATGAAGGTCGAGCATAGATAAATCCATACTTCGAATATACTACTTAAACCTCATAAAAAGTAAATCACCGCACCCACGCACCACACCTCGACTTTTATCAATACCATGTTCTCGGCTGCCCTTGATTTTTTAACTATAAATGTCGCACAATCGTAGATGCAAAACTGTAAGTGCAAGCCTTAAAGTGTTATTGCTGTAAAATGCTATCCTATCCGCAAACCCTCACAACCGATGAAGTAAGGAGAGTTTGATCTAAATAGCATCTATACTTTCAACGCCTACAAATTCCTCCAAAGTAGTTGCTAATACATCGGGTTCTGAATCCATATCTAAATAAAATAATACTATTTTGCCATAATCTCCCCCAGTATTCAAGTTTAAAGTAATTGGATTTGTGGACCCATCTAATGCAATTGGCAAATATCCTTTAGGTATATTATCCTCAAATATTTGATGTGCCTCTATAGAAGATTCAACTGTTAAATCACCCTATTTAATACTTAAGATATGATTCACATATTCAATAAAGTTTTTAACAAAACCGCCATTAATTTTTTTAATTAATTTCAATTAATTAGCAGGTAATTGAATATTGAATTTCGTTTCAAATTCGGCTAAGTCAATATCTGTTAGTGTTTTCTCAGATTGTACAAGTATCAATTTTTCCATTTTCTAAATTTTTTTAGTTAGTTTTTTTTTGTAAATTGCCATTTAATAACAATAATCAACTAATGAAGTTGAACCCTAATGAGGTATAGTTAAATGATGAATTTCCTTTTCCACCAACTGCATAGCTCACGAACCCGCGCCTGGTGGGGTTGTAGCTGTGGTGGGTAAGGAAGTACCCTGACTTGAAACACAATAATTTTTTCTAATAGCTGTTTCATTGTGTAATGATTGGGCCACTAGTTACGTGAGTACAATACGTGAGAAGTAGAAATAGTACCTTCTCAAAATTAATAAACCCCAATACCAGCAATGGTTTTGGGGTTTTAGCGGAGAGAGAGGGATTCGAACCCCCGGTGGTGTAACCCACAACGGTTTTCAAGACCGCCGCATTAAACCGCTCTGCCATCTCTCCGCCACAAAGGTAACTTTAATTTTATTAAATTACAAAACGATTCTTGCAAAAACTTTTATTTAAAGAAAGCATAGGACTATTTAGAAAAATATATATATGATAAAAATTCTTTATAAAATTATGAAAATAGTTGTTAAACATATACTTTTTAATTATACTTTTGCAAGTAGCCATTCAAGACCGATTACACACTATTTTTTTATTTTTTTAACCCTCCCTAATTAATTCCTAATGGGACTCTTTAGTTTTTTTACTCACGACATAGCCATAGATTTAGGTACAGCTAATACGCTGATTATTCATAACGATAAAGTAGTGGTAGATGAACCCTCGATAGTTGCTATAAGTCGAAAAAACAACAAGGTCATTGCAGTTGGTCGAAAGGCTATGCAAATGCACGAAAAAACGCATGAAGATATTAAAACTATTCGTCCTCTCAAAGACGGTGTGATTGCTGATTTTGATGCAGCAGACACTATGATACGAGAGATGATCAAGATGATATACCCTAAAAAATGGTTGTTCCAACCTTCTTATAGAATGGTGATTTGCATTCCGTCGGGCATAACAGAAGTCGAAAAGCGAGCCGTGTTTGATGCTGCAGAGCAAGCTAATGCAAAAGAACGCTACTTGGTACATGAGCCTATGGCGGCTGCCTTAGGCATTGGCATTGATGTAGATGAGCCGATAGGCCACATGATAATCGACATTGGAGGTGGCACTACGGAGATAGCCGTTATAGCCCTGTCAGGTATTGTGTGTGATCAGAGCATACGTGTAGCGGGAGACGAGTTCACGGCCGATATTATGGATTATATGCGCCGACAACACAATATTTTGATTGGTGAACGCACTGCAGAGGCAATAAAAATAAATGTCGGATCGGCATTAACAGAACTAGAAGCGCCTCCTGATAATTATCCGGTTAACGGGAGAGATTTAATGTCTGGCGTTCCAAAGCAAATAGTTGTAACGTATAGCGAAATAGCACATTCCTTAGACAAAAGCATCTCAAAAATAGAACAAGCTATACTTAAAGCATTGGAGACAACGCCTCCAGAATTGTCAGCTGATATATTGCGTACCGGCTTATATTTGACTGGGGGCGGTGCACTGCTGCGGGGGTTGGATAAGCGTATTTCTATGAAGACAAAGCTGCCGGTGTTTGTAGCTGATGATCCACTACGAGCAGTAGTAAGGGGCACTGGTATTGCTTTAAAAAATCTTCAAAAATATCCTTTTTTGATGAAGTAATTCGGTGGTAAAATTAATCCTAATAAAAAAAATTTTAAAAACTGATTTTACATGCGTAGCCTTTTGCTTTTTATTGGAAAGTACCACGCATTCTTTTTATTTCTTATTTTAGAGGCCCTTTGTGTAACTATTATCGTTCAAAACAATTGGTTTCAGCAGGCGCAATTTTCACAAACCTCTCAGCAGATAGTAGGGGTCACCTTTGGAGCGCGCAATTGGTGTTTAGAGTTTTTTTCTTTAAGAGAAGTAAATTCGCAATTGGCTGCTGAGAATGCTCGATTAAAAACCATAGTAGAAGGCAATGAAAACCTTAGCCCAGATTTCAAATACGATGCTACTCGCTTGCGCTTTGAGGGGCTATCCTACATTGTTAAAGATACTATAAGGCGTTCGTATAAAAGTAACGATACGTTGCCTGCAAGGGACACCATGTTGATTATAGAGCGAAGACCTAAGTATCAATTTGAATCAGCTCGCGTGATTAATAGTACCACCAATCATGATGATAATTATCTAACGATAAACAAAGGATTGGGGCAAAATATAAAAAACGATATGGTAGCTATAAGCAGCCACGGGTTGGTTGGGCTTATAAATAATACGACAGAAAATTTTGCTACTATCATACCGATCATACATTCTAAATTTGCTATCAGCGCAAAAGTTAAAATAAATGATATCCCCGGGACTATAGTTTGGCAAGGTGGTGATCCACATTTTGCAACCATGAAATTTGTACCAAAACATGCAGCAGCGTTCATACAGCCCGGCGACACAATCGTAACGCGCGGTAGTCTTTTGTATCCTGAAAACATACCGATAGGGGTAGTGCACAGCAGCAAAGCCAACGAAAAAGATAATTTTGCAAGTATAACGATATTGATAAGCACCGATTTTACAACCATAAATCATGTGTATATTATGCGTAACCAATTGCTCGATGAGCAGCGCAGCATCGAGGTTAAAAATAGTAAAATAAAGCCCCGTTAAGCCATGAACAGTCGTTTGATTTTACCTAATATAGTTCGTTTTTTGATGCTAGTGCTCTGCCAAGTAGTACTGTTAGATCAGTTGCATTTACACGGATACATCAACCCATTTATATACCCGTTATTTATATTACTATTACCCTTCAAAACTCCTAAATGGCTCGTGCTGACCCTTGGGTTTGTGCTTGGCTTGACTATCGATATGTTCAATTACAGTTATGGCATACATGCCGCAGCTACAGTGTGTTTGGCGTATTTTCGCACCAATATTATCTTGTTGTTTTCATCTAATAACACGATGAGCAATGTCCCATTTCCTAGCTTAGCATTCTTGGGCTTTAAGTTTTTTATAAGCTATGTAGCTTCCTGTATATTGGTGCATCATGCGGTGCTTTTTGGTATTCATTTTCTTACTAGTCTTAGCGGCTACGAAGCCCTGCGGCGCATTGTGCTCAGCAGTTTGGTTTCTATTGTTTTGATTTTATTGAGTGAATATTTATTTATGTCTCAAAAAGAAAAATAACAATATTTATTCTTCAATTAATTGGTATGCAAAATATACAACGCTTGCACGGGCCGCTTTTTCTAGCTAATTTTTTTTATGGTATCAATTTTAGCATCGCCAAGATTGCATTGCCGCACTATATTCCGCCATTTGCATTTATATTACTACGAGTATCAGTAGCGGGCTTGCTTTTTTTTTTGATGCATCGCATGTTTGTTAATGAAAAAATCGAGCGAAGCGATTACAAAGGCTTGCTGCTTTGTAGCCTGTTTGGGGTGGCAATCAATCAACTACTTTTTTTCATTGGACTCTCTCTAACCACACCGATACATGCGTCCCTCATTATGATTATGACGCCCGTTTTAGTAGTCGTGCTAACACGAATTATTAATAACGAAAGAACCACACCACTTAAAACCTTAGGCATCGTTATCGCCCTAGCAGGTGCACTTGTGTTGATTCTGCTAGGCAAAGACGTTAGTCAAGGAAGCAACACACTGCTTGGCGATAGTTGTATTTTCTTCAATGCTACCTCTTATGCGATTTATCTGATAATCGTAAAGCCTTATACTAAAAAATATCATCCTGTTACAGTTGCAAAAACAATATTTTTATTTGCGCTGCCTCTAGTATTTATTACCGGTTTTTCACAATTTAAAAACATAAATTGGCATACGTTTAGTCCTGCAGTGTGGGGTTCTGTGGCATCAGTGGTTATAGGGGCTACATTTTTGGCATATCTTTTCAATAGCATTGCATTGCGATATACCTCGCCCGCAGTCGTGGGTGCTTACATTTATATACAACCTGTCATAGCTACGTTGCTTTCTGTTTTTATGTTTCATGAACCCCTCACTTGGGTCAAACTATTCTCAGCTATCGCTATCTGCACGGGCGTTTACTTAACTACCGTGTCGGGCAATAGTGCGATGATTGGTATCAAGCAAAGCCACTAACTATTGAATACGATGCTACTTTAGCAGTAAGAGGCAGTAGGGTGTTTATTTATATTTAATCATAATTATGTATAATCAACACTGCGTTTGCATTTGAGACGTGAAGTGTTTAAATAACAAAAACGCAGTCATAGCAGCAGGTACAGAAATCAAAAAACTATTTTTTTGGGGTTTAACGGACAACGGGGATTATTTTATTATTTTTGGAAAGCAATTTAGGCGTACATGTAATAATAATAACCCAATCAAATCAAATCAAATTATGAAAATTATCAAATCCATTGGCATCGCTCTAGCCGGCATTATCATTTTACTTTTCATCGCTGCACTATTGATTCCAAACAGCTACACGGTGAGTACATCTATACTAATTAATAAACCACAGCAAGAGGTTTTTGATTATGTAAAAGTATTAAAAAATCAAGAGGCATACAGTGTTTGGTTGATGGCAGACAAGGGTATGCCGATAGTATATGCGGGCGTTGACGGCACGGTGGGTGCGTCGATGACATGGAACAGCAAAGACGACAACGTAGGTGCGGGCAGTCAGACAATTACTACTATACTTGGCAATGAACGTATCGATGTAGATTTGAAGTTCATACGCCCGATGTCCGACAATGCAACCGCTTCGACTATGCTGAAAACCACGGCTGATAAGCAAACTGAAGTAAGAAGTGAATTTTATGGAGAGAGTAAATTTCCTATGAATTTAATGAACTTCATTGGGCAGAGATTCATAAAAGAGGCCGAAGTACAGAACCTTGAAAATCTAAAAAAGATACTAGAGAAATAGTAGTTCAAAATTATTTTTTTAAAATAATGACACGTACTTTTTTCATACTTGCTACTCATCGCACCTATCGTCTTTTTTGATTATATCGCAACTATATCGCAACTACATTGCAACTACATTGCAACTATTAACAGCTGCAAAAGTAGTGTTTAAAAAATGGGTGTCGTTTCATTATATATTTTTTTGTAAATTTGTTTTTCATTGTTTTTCAATATTTTAATGGTCGTTAAAGTACCTTAACCAATATGGATTTTAAATTAATAGTTGTGCTCGTATTGCTTCTCGGTTGCGTTGCAGATGAGGCTGTAGGGCAGCGACGCGGGCGTGAAAACATGAACGATCTCATGCGCAATAAATCTAACCTCTCACACACAGTAGGGCTGCAAGCAGGTGTGGGCTATTCGTTTTTGCAAGCTGCACGATTCAACAAACAAATACGCAACATCGATGCGCAATATTATAACCAAAAAAAAAGTACGTTGCCGGTGTTTTTATTCGCTGCCGATAT
>JAYVJZ010000223.1:0-3164 GCA_043768865.1 Sphingobacteriales bacterium | reverse complement strand
AGAAACAAATCGTCGTCAGCCGTAGTATTTTCAATCTCAAGTGCATGGTACTTGGGGGTTGTAGCCCCTTTAGCAGATGCAACGGGTGCATCGTTGTTGTTTTCAAAAGTTGGATTTTGTATATCTATAAATGGCTCAAAGCTATGTGCTACTTCTACTACGGGCTTGGGCACAGGCACAGTGTTCGATATATATGGCATCAACTCATCTTCTTCATTAGTCATTGAGGTTGGGGTCAATTGCATCTCTGATTTAGCAATTGCGTCAGGGTTTATAATCGTATTAACCATCTTTTCTTTTCGCTTAAACCAACTCACTACCTGCAACAGATTGAGATTATACATCATTACCAAACTCACTACTATAGCAAAGCCAAGCACTAGCATAGTGCCTGTGAAGCCTACAAATTCTAGCAACCATTGACTTATAACATTGCCGATACCTCCCCCTACTGCAAACTCTAAATGCCCAAAAAATACAGATGCTGCCGTTGCACAAAATATCATCAAGGGCACGCCTACCGCCAAATTATATATGATTTTTTTATACGTTCCGCTGAATAATAAATTTAACCCTATTACTGCGGCTAAATAAGGTATCACAAATGCGGCAACCCCAAAACCATTAAACATAAATTGATGTGAAAGTATTGCCCCAAGGCGACCCAAGGTGTTTTCTATGAGTACATTTCCTGTCAAAAGCAACCGCCATGAGAACAAAAAAACTTCGTCCTGGTCGGATTTCCATGTTATAAAATAAGACGAAAATGCCACTAAACAAGATATACAAAACCATATAAATAATAACCCAATGACTTTACGAAATCGATTATCGTTAAAAAAATCTTTTACTTTTTCTAGCAAAACCACCTCTGCCTCTGCTGTAGGTGCAACAGTCGAAGTCCTGCTACTACTACCTTTTACGTCTTTTGCCATAATCATTTTTTTTAATATCAAAATATATAGTTGCTCGAGTGCGGCAGGGTGTTTTATAAAAAAACAGTTACCTTTACGTATAACAAAATTATATCGAAACTACGTTCTACGTTGTGTTGTGGGTAACTATTGCTATTGTCTAATTATACTTACACTTGATACGTAAATTAGCAGCCTCGTATTTATTCGCTAATTGGCATTTAGTCGAACTCTAAAGCAAGTGTAATTAAAATACTACAAGTGCTTTCACTACCTGCTTAAAATTTAGTCTTATTGTATTTCATTAAACAAAATAACTTTTAAAACATTTGTCATTTATTATGTTTCGATTAATTGATATTTGTAGGCGTTTAGATTAGGTTACTGCCTACTTTACCTACTGCGATGAAGTGCTATAATAGAACACCTTATGTGCCTCATCAGAGTAGTTGCATCTAACAAAACAAGAGTAACAAGCTGCAACCACGAACCCTTTGCGAAACAAAAAATGCTAACAGTACAAATATAATTTTGTATTGTTAGCATTGTAAGTTTCAAATCTATAACGAAACTGAACTATTGCAAAAAAAATTATTTTTTCTTCGCTTTAGCACCCGCTACTTTGTCACTCAAATCTTTACCTGGCTTGAAACGAGCTACCTTTTTAGCAGCAATTTTGATTTCTTTACCAGTTTGTGGGTTGCGACCCTTGCGTGCACTTCTGTGAGATACTGAGAAAGTTCCAAATCCAACTAAAGTTACTTTTTCGTCTTTTTTCAAAGTGTCAGTAACTGCGTCGATGTAAGAATCTAAACAAGCACCTGCTTGTACTTTAGTGATGCCAGCGTCTTTAGCTAGTTTGTCGATTAATTCGCCTTTGTTCATAGTGATAAAATTTAATTAGGGTTAATAAAAAATTGTATAAAGCCCCACAAAAGTAGCGTATTAGCTGACTATTACAAGATTTGGCTATAGGCCGAGTGTTGATAATCCTATGTTTTAGGGTTATGCAATAATGTAAAGCACTGCTATTGCTTGATTTGCAAGCTATTAAACAACCCAAATAGCATACAAAAATGTGGATAAATATATCGATTATTTGCCTTGTAAGTACTATGAACAATGGTTGTGAGGGTATAATAGTGGTTTATAAGTTGGTATTTCATACTACATATTTTCATCATAGAGCGGCGTTTATTCGAATAGTACAACGCTAATGAGGCAGCATTTCTACTGTAACTTTAGCACCAAGCCACCCGTTTTATATCATTAAAAAGTAGTACATTTGCAACCAACTATTTTACTAAAATTATTATACCAAACTATCATGTATTACCGTTTTAACGTTACATAAATTAGAATTTACACGAATGAAAAAAGTCGCCTTCATGTCATTGTTTTTATTTCTCACATTAGTTGGCAAGGCACAATTTTGGGAGGTCGGTTTTTCAGCTGGAACAGCACATTATTTTGGAGATTTGAATATGTATAATTCTATGCGCAAACCCGGAGGCATGATAGGCGGTATAGCCAAATATAATTTTACAGATTATATAGCTATGCGGGTAACGGGGACGTATGGATTGATTCATTTCAGTGATAAAAATTCTATAAACCCCTATTTCAGTGCACGCAATTTATCCTTTTATAGTTCGTTGTACGAGGGCTCATTTGCCTTTGAATTCAATTTTTTTAAATACCGTGTGCAAAGCAACGATTTTTTTTACACCCCTTATGCTATCATAGGAGTAGGTGTTTTTGGGTATAATCCAAAGGCAAAATTGAATGGCACAACTTACAACCTGCGTGATTATGGCACAGAAGGACAAATACGAAGCGATGTAACGGGTACTGACAAATACCAAACCAATCAATTTTCGTTTCCTATTGGAATGGGGTTTAAATATTGGATACATAACAGATGGAGTGCGTCGTTTGAAGCGGGCTATCGATTTACTAGCACAGATTATTTAGATGATGTTAGCGGCACATTTGTTGATAAGCGAATTTTAAATTCTGGCATTGGTGGCAATTATATAACTCCTATATTAGCGGATCGTAGCTCTGAGATAGGTGCGTCTATAAGTATGGCAGGCAAGCAACGTGGCGATTCTAAAAGCAAAGATGGATTTATGTTTTTAACCCTTTCGCTTACACATAACTTCAAATCGGATCGATGTCCTAAGCAATAAATATTTTAGTTAAAAGAAAAATAATAATCATAGTAAAACGAAAAAAAAGTGTTAGACC
>JAYVJZ010000222.1:0-3475 GCA_043768865.1 Sphingobacteriales bacterium | reverse complement strand
ACTAGAATGAAGTACAAGATTCAAAGTGGAACGCTGCTTTGGCAGCATCAAACGCTGGCTGAACGGCGGAGTAGCGAGGTATAGAGGGCTGGAGAAAATGCACACTTAAAAACCTAATGGAAGCGATGGCATACAATTTATACCGCAGCCCAAGGATACGTATGCAAGGTCGTTAAAATAGCTAAAAAAATGTAGCCAAAACAGCTAATCAAACAACGAAAAACTGCAAGAAAATAAGACGAAATACATAAAGATTGCAAAAAATAAGCACCAAAATGAACCATTCAAAAGTCAATTAAGCAACCAAAAAGCCGAAAAACTCAAAACAAAAAAACCAAACCAAAACCCCTAAACCAAACCCCTACACCAAACCCAAAAATAAATAATTTACTTGCTTATGTAACGGACTTGAAATTAAATTATGATGCAAAGACCCATTTGTAGCTTTCAAAGGGTGTAACTATATAATCTTTTGTATAGAAAAAAACAACATAAGTACTATTTTTGGCAGATGTTGAAAAGTTGGAACGATTTTTACCACTATTTATTTGTAATTTTACGTTAAATAAAAGAGCGATTTTTATTCAAATAACATGGTTTATAGTTGGACTTACTAATTAATTTTAAAATAAAAGCGTATCAATATGTTTGAAGATGACGAAGAGGACGAAATGCATGACGGCGATACAGAGGTGAACGTACTTGAGATGATAAGCAAGTACGAACAGGCTCGTCGTGCTAAGGAGATACCCTACTTTGACCATGAAGTGTTGGAGCAGATGATTGCGTACTATGAGGAAAATGAACAATGGAAAAAAGCCGAAAAACTCATCGACTATGCATTAGAGCAACACCCTTATTCTACTGACTTTATGGCACTAAAAGCGGAAGCGTTGTTGGACAAGAACAACGCAAATGATGCATATGTGTTAGTAGAAAAAGCCCTTTCGCAGGACCCGCTAGCTATACATTTGCTTCTGCTCAAAAGCGATGTGCTGTGCTGTCTTGGCGATTATAAACAATCTCTTGAGGTGTTAGATTATGTGCTAACGTTCGCTAACAAAGAAGAAAAAATCGATGTATATCTAGAAAAAGCAGATGTGTTTGAGGAATGGGAAAATTATGAACAGGCTTTTGAAAATTTAAAACTAGCGATATTGCTAGACCCTAACAATGAAGAGGCATTGGACCGTATTTGGTTTTTGATGGAGTTCATCGGCAACTACGAAGAGTGTGTACAATTCAATCAAAAAGTAATAGACCTAGCTCCTTATAGTTACCTTGCATGGTACAATTTAGCCAATGCCTATGTTGGTTTAGAGCGTTATATTGAAGCTATTGAGGCGTTTGAAATGACGCTTGCTATCAACGATTCGTACGAGTTTGCGTATAGCGATTGTGCAGACACGTTCATGATTTTAGAACAATATTCTAAAGCGATTGAGTATTTTGAAAAAGCAATGCAAGCGAGCAAACCTACTGAGGAGATATACTATCAAATCGGCTTGTGTTATGAATATTTGAATCAATCCAAAAAAGCTAGAACCCAATATAGAAAGGCACTGCGGCTGTCGCCTGAATTTCACGAAGCCCATTTTAGAATAGCGAAAACCTACGATGAGGAAAACGATTCTGTGCAGGCACTCAATGCTTTGATGCGGGCTAATAAATTAGATCAAGACAATGAAGAATACTTGTATGCAATTGCTTATCAGCTATTTATGCAAGAAGATTATAGCGAGAGTTGTATAAAATGTATGGAGGCTACAAGCCAAAAGCCGAATATGATTCAAGCCTGGGTGCTCGCTTTGATTAATTTTTATTATCTAAATGAAACCGACATATTGAAAGATATCACTGAGCTTGCTCATCAACACATCCCAAATAGTAATGAATTGATGATGGCAGAAGGGTGCATAAAATTTGTTTCTGCACGCCAACAAGAGGGCAAAATAATGATTGAAAATGCGATGCTGTTAAACCCTACAAACATTGATATAGTTAATAATTTTATGCCTGAATTGTTGGAAATTTCAGTGTTTTTAGAACTATTAAATCAGAAGAAATAATGCGTATTTAATCAGAGTTTGTTGTCGTCATAAAAACTATAATAACCTTCTTTGCCGATAATGATGTGGTCACAAACGCAGATGTCCATTTGGTGAGCAGCTATTTTTATTTTTTTGGTTAATTCAATATCCTGTGAGCTAGGCAGGAGTGCCCCCGACGGATGATTATGCACTAGTACTATGTTGATTGCGTCATTTAATAACGCCTCACGTAACACTATACGTATATCTACTGCCGCAGAGGTTATCCCACCCGATGCTATTTTCTTCTTACCAATCGGCTGCATACGGTTATTTAATAACAAAATCCAAAACTCCTCGTGTGGCAAGTTGCTCAACGCTACTTTTATATAATCTGCCAATGCAACGCTAGAATTTAACGACCTATCACTAGTGGCGTTTGTCGCTGCCTTTGACCTCAACCCCAACTCTATCGCCGCTACGATAGTTATCGCCGCTACGACACCTACGCCTTTCTTGTGCACCATCATCGCATTCGCTCTTGACAGATTTTGAACGTTATTATCATGTTGCAGCATTAAATTTTTTGCCAAATCTAAGGCAGTATGTTTTCGATTGCCCGAACGTATCAAAATAGCAATTAATTCAGCATCGGTGAGGGCTTTAACTCCTTTTTGGAGTAATTTTTCTCGTGGTTTGTCCTCCTCTGCCCACTCTTTGATAGTGGTTTTGGCTAAATTATTTTCAGGGTAATTATTTTTTGCCATTCAACAAGTATAATTTATTTTACAATATAATCAGCGTGCATCGCAAAATGCTTCACCTCTTCTAGTTTTTCTAATTCTTTTTGCAACTTACTCTTGTATCGATCGAACGCAGAAGCACCTAACAACAACCGCAGCGGGGGCTTAGCCATATTGCATACAGTAATCATGTGATTGACAGCGAGCACAGGATCGCCCGACTGCATGCCGTTACCTTCCATTAAAAATGCTCTTGTACGAGCAGGAGCACCCGTGGTGTAGGCCTCTATTGCATCGGGCAATTTAAGCGAATAATCCAAAAAAGCAGTACGAAATGGCCCAGGCTCTACTATTGAGATATTGATATTATGCTCTTGCAATTCAACACTCAATGCTTCAAAAAGCCCTTCTAATGCAAACTTTGAGGCGTTGTAAACGCTAGCACCCGCAGACCCAATTAAGCCTGCTATGCTCGTAACTACTTGAATAGTGCCTTGCTTACGAGCCCGCATGTGAGGCAATACTTCTCGTGTCAAATGCACGGAGCCCCAAAAGTTAGTGTCAAATTGCAGCATCATGTCATCAACGCTCACTTCCTCCAAAGCGCCCATCTGCCCATAACCTGCATTATTCACAAGCACATCAATGCCCCCAAAGTGAGCTATAGCCTGCGATACAGTGTTTTTTATTTGCTCTTTCTGT
>JAYVJZ010000221.1:0-10385 GCA_043768865.1 Sphingobacteriales bacterium | reverse complement strand
GAACCTCCCGTTACCAGTATTACTTTATCTTTTAACAACATTTATATTCTATATTTTTTAATAAAAAAATTATTAATTTAAGCCATAATTTATAACAACTATAATTACATTTCTAGCATTATTTTCAATGGATCTTCTCCAAATAACATAGCGTTAGGATTCTCTAATTGTTCCTTTATTTTAACTAAAAACCCTACACTCTCCTTGCCGTCAATGATGCGATGATCGTAGCTTACAGCTAAGTACATCATCGGCTTGATAACTATCTGACCGTCTATAACTACCGGACGGTCTTGTATTTTGTGCATTCCTAAAATCGCCGATTGAGGGGCGTTGATAATCGGTGTGCTCATCAATGAACCAAACACGCCACCGTTGCTGATAGTAAATGTACCCCCCGTCATATCGTCTAAACTTAGCTTATTGTCGCGTCCTTTTGCGGCTAATTGCATCACATCTTTTTCTAATTGTACTATACTTTTGGTTTCAGCATTTCTGATTATAGGCACTACTAGCCCTTTGGGAGTGCTCACTGCAATGCTAATATCACAATATGAAAAGTACTGTATTTGGTCTTCATCTATTTGCGCATTGACTGCGGGAAACGCCTGCAAAGCGTGGCAAGAGGCTTTTATAAAAAAAGACATAAACCCCAATGCTACTCCATGTTTCTCTTTAAATTTATCTTTGTATTTAGTACGCAAATCCATTATCGCACTCATATCAACTTCATTGAATGTGGTGAGCATGGCCGTTGAATTTTTAGCAGCTACGAGGCGCTTGCTTATCGTTTTGCGAATAGGCGACATTTTTTCAAAACGACTTTCTCTGCTTGCTGTTGATGTGTTCGATGCACCTGATGCTGCCCCCTTTGCCGCATTCATCGCATCTTCTTTGGTTATCCTACCTGCCTTGCCCGAGCCTGTTATAGATTGGGTTGCAATATTGGCTTCGGCTAGTATCTTTTTAGCAGCAGGGCTTGCTACAGAATGTTGAATTGTTGAAGGGGCAGCCGATGATAAATCCTTAGTAGATAATTGAGAAGATGCAGGAGGGTCTGCTATTGTAGCGGTTGTAGCTAAAGGAATTATAGTAGCAACAGGTGCAGCAAACGATTCAGGGGCTGTTGCGAGGGTGTCTATTTTACAAACTACCGCACCAATGAGCAAATCTGCGTCCTCTTCCGCTAACCAATGAACAACACCCGATTTTTCTGCATTCAATTCAAAGGTCGCTTTTTCGCTTTCCATTTCAGCTATCGGCTGGTCCATAGCTGCATATTCCCCTGACTTTACTAGTATTTTGGATAACCTTACTTCGGTTATCGATTCGCCAACTGCCGGTATTTTTAGTTCTAACATAGTGAAATTTATAAAAAATATAGTGCGAAAATACAGATTACTAGGTTATAAATAAAATGACAACCTCTAAATAGTATAATTTAAAATACATTGAAACTAGAACACGTTTGATTTTGTATTTTTAGAAAAATAAATTACCTTTGCACTTTGAAATTATGGTGGTTGTAGCTCAGTCGGTTAGAGCATCGGTTTGTGGTACCGAGGGTCGTGGGTTCGAACCCCATCAGTCACCCGTGTGTTTTTGTTTATTTTAAAGTTAGTATAATTATGTTTTTAAGCGTAACATACTAACTTTTTTTATTATAAATATTCCGTTACAAATAATCGTAATTCATTTAACAAAAGCATTGAGCTCCATTGGATATTACGTTTTCTATCTCGTGCCAAACTCAACACCTTAATACATTGCCTTTCGCTTGTCCCTACTCCTATGACTATCGTCCCGACCGGTTTTTCAATAGAACCACCACCCGGCCCTGCTATGCCCGATATCGCTATCGCAACATTACAATCGAGTGCTTGCAACGCTCCATTTAGCATTTCGCTGACTGTTGCTTCGCTTACGGCACCGTGGGTTTCGAGCGTTTTGTGAGCGACACCAAGATGCTTCATTTTTTGGGCGTTGCTATAGCACACTATTGCCCCATTAAAATAAAAACTACAGTTAGGTTGTGAGGTAATCAAATGACTCACATATCCCCCACTGCAACTTTCGGCTATTCCTAATGTTAATTTTTTTTGTGTTAATAATTGACCTATAAATGCTGCCAATTCGATTTGAATATCTGCATAACAGCACGAACCTACAACCGCTTTTATGCTATTAGCGTAATGAGTTGCGTCGGCTGCAGCCGTTGCACCTGTAGCGGTGATACGCAAACGTACAATTCCATAATCAGGCAAATAAGCTATTGTAACATGCTCGGGCATCGTCTCCTCTATATGTTTGATTTTATCGGCAAGCACACTTTCTCCTACTCCAGCGGTCATGAGAGTAACGTATGCTGATTCTACAGTCAAAGTGGGTTGAAAAACAGGTAAAAAAGATTCTGTAAAAATGGCTTTCATTTCAGCAGGTACTCCTGGCAAACAAACATACCTTTTACTATCATTTTCAATTAAAATACCAGGTGCTAACCCTTGTGTATTGGCTAATACAATCGACGCGTCGGGTTGCAATGCGATTGATTTTAATGAGGCTGAAAAAGATCGTTTTGATGCTTCAAAATAGGCTGTTAATCGGTCAAGTGTGGGGGTATGAATAATCAAATTTTGGTTAAAAAATTGGGCCAAGGTATGCTTTGTAATATCATCTTTAGTAGGCCCCAACCCGCCTGTTATGATTATTAAATCAGCCTGAAGAGTGGCTTGCTGTAGCGTGTTGATAATATCCGTGGCCACATCACTGCAAGTATATTTCGATTTAATAGTGCAGCCCAATTGTGAGAGTTGCTGCCCTATCCAAGCTGCGTTGGTGTCAATAGTTTGACCAATAAGAAGTTCATCGCCTATTGTGATAATACTTACTAACATAGAGTGGGCATAATTATGTTTATAATCTAATACTAATTCACAAAAGTAGCTTAAAGATGTTAGTATTAATGTGAATACATCTAAACCAAATACAGTTTTGTTATAAAAAAAAGGAGCATCCTACTGCTGCTCCTTTTCATAATACTACGCTGATATGATTTGTTACTTAACTATTAACTTTTTAGCGGCTATTATAGTAGCATCGTTTTGTAATCTAATTATATACATACCGCCAACCAAACCATCGATAGCGAGAGTATTAGTTGAAACCATCATGCGCTGTTGGCTTACTATCCTACCTTGCATATCAACAATGGTCAAGGTGCAATTTTCGTTCAAAGCACCTTCGTAGTTCACCAACACACTTTGGCTAGCCGGGTTAGGTTGTATGCTCAACATGGTACTATTGTCGGTATTAATTATACTACTAGTACCTTGAAAAAGCATTTCTGCAGATTGCACAACACCTGCACCGTCCACGGGCATACTTAACATTGGATACCCCTGACCTGCTGTTAAAAAATAATAACGAGAGCTCGGTATATCAGCAATCAACGTACTATCTAGTACTACAAAACCAAATACAGTTCCTTGAAACCCAACGTCAACCAGTAAATCTTCGCGATACAACATCGCCGGTTGGTTTGTATAAAAAGGAGTTGTGAGCGTCCCCCACCCTACAGTTTGTATAGTTCTGTCAATCACAATTTTTATTAGTGTGTCTTGCGTTCCCGTAGTTGAATTATTGCCAATATATTCGCTTGAGCCTGTATAAGAGTCAGTGAAAGTAGCCGGCGATATAAATTGAACATCGTTTGGCGTAGCTTTGAACGCAACATTACCGAAGTTGATCACCCCTAAATTGAGGTCGGTAGCAAACCCATCTATCAACAATCCACCTGTTCCATAATGCATAAAAGCGTTGGCAGGTGGCAATCCACCGCCCGGCAACGGCAATGTAACTCCAACCACATCAGCAAAACTTCCTTGAGTGCACATAGTGGCTGATGAATACTCAGAGGCTAGTAGCACTCCAGTTTTCGATGTGAAAGCCATTTCGCGGCTAGGGGTTGCCTCCAAGCTGCTATAGTCCCAATTAACGCCTGTGCCTGTAAGTGGTGCTGCAATGACTGAATTTGAATCAAGGGCAAGTTTAAAAGTGTCACCAACTTGTGGCAAATCGACGTTAGTAATGGTGATTTGTGCTTGCATTGAATGAAAAGCAAAAAAAGAAATAGCTAGAATGTAAATTTTTTTCATCTTGTATTTTATATTTATTAGTTGTTGTAAAATTATTATAAAAGTGTGTAATAAAATACTATTTTTCAACAAAAAGTTTAAAAAAAAACTCTGTTTTTTCAAACAGAGTTATACTATTTGTCAATAAAAATTAGCACTACTTATTTTGCAAATTCAAAATTGATTGGCAAGTTAAATTGAACGATAACTGCTTTGCCTTGTTGCTTGCCTGGGTTCCATTTTGGCATTGTTTTAGCCACTCGCATAGCCTCTTCGTCACAGCCTCCTCCTATTCCACGCTTCAATTGTATATCGCTTATATCGCCTGTGGTGCCTACTTTGAAAGTCAAATATACCTTTCCTTCAATGTTGTTGTCTATTGCTTGTTTTGGGTATTTTATGTTTTCTTTGAGGTATTTAACCAAGGCAGGATACCCCCCCGGGAACTCTGGGTTTACCTCCACTATGGTATAAACTTTGGGAGCTTCTACGACCTCCTTAACGACCACATCTACTTTTTCTTTTACCTCTGATTCGATTTTACCTATTACTTCAGTGGCATCTTCATCACCCTCTTGGCTTTTATTCGCTACTTGCGCATCTGTTAGTTTGAGGGAGTCGATTATTTTGATCGGATCTTCTTCTTGTTCGACTACTTCTTCGTCCTTTTTTATTTCTGGTGCTACGAATTGTATCGTTTCTTTTACAGGTGGCGGTGGTTCTACCTTGGGTGGTTCTGGTTTGTTTTCATCTAAAGGAGGTGGATCAACTAATTCTACTTGTGTTACTATCATCGCCGTTTTTTCTTCTTCTTTGAACAAGTTAAGCATTTTAGCCACTATTGGAAACCCTATTGATAACAAAAAAATGGCACAGGCTATTAATATCGCCGTAGTCATGTGCTTGCTGTAGTTGCGTCTGAGCTGATAAGCACCATACTGTTGATTTCTATTATTGAACACCATTTCGGTGAGATCAGCAGATTTTAAATCTAATATTTTCATAATTAATTTTATATTTTGATTTTGAAATAATATACATTGTTATCAATGAGATGATAAAAATATAATTAATCCATAAAAAATTATTTTGGTGTTGAAGGTGTGGCTGCCGTTGCTCCTGTGTTGAATGTTGGGTCAGCATATAACTTCTCTACCATTTCCTTTTCGGCATCTTCTATATCTACGATAGCGTATCGTTTGGTATCAGTTATAGGCATTTCATCTAAAATAGATACTAAATTTTTATATTTTGCGTCGGGCATTGTTTTGATTAACGCTATCATTTCGTATTTATCGCCCCACTTAGCTGCTACTATTTTTTGCTTGTCGTAGAGCACTTTTTCTACGTCTTTGGGTTCTGCAAAATTTGCAATTTGCATCTGTGGTGCTAATCCTGGATCGACGTGCTCGTACCAATACACCTTATCGTCTTTGCCAAGTATTAAAGAAATAACCTTAGAGGCAGGCACATCAGGCCGATCTTCGGGTGGCAATTCTGTTTTGTCGGGCATAATAACGTCCATCGCTTTTGGCTTATTGAACGTTGTAGTTAGCATAAAGAAGGTTATCAAAAGAAAACCTAAATCCACCATTGCGGTTAGGTCAACTCTGCCGGGCGATTTTTTGGAGCGTTTTTTTCCGCCTTTCTTACCGCCCCCTCCGGAGGTATCTAATTCTGCCATGTTATGTTATTTTATTTAATTCTTAATTTGGATAATTGGTACAAAATACAAAAAACTAAAACTATTTGGATTAGTTGGTTTTCAACGATGTGATAAGGTTGAATTTATTGGTTTTGCGTTCTTGCAAAATCTCTATAACACGTTGCACGGCAGGCATATCGCTTTGTCTATCGCCTTTGATTGCTATGCGCATCTTTGGGTTCAACTTTCTACCCTCGAGTATCCAATCGCCCAATTGATTATTAACTGTATCCATAGGCACGCCAGTTTGGGCAAAATTACGCTTCTCCTCAGCTGTCGCTACTGTTAATAGCTGCGGTAGCTGTCTTACATCTACTCCAAATGTTTCTGTTAATTGAAAATTTTTTCGTTGATCAGCCGTGAAAGTAACTTTATACATCTCACCCATTTTATCAAGCAAATCGCCGCGTAGGGTTTGATTATCTACACTAAAAAAAGCTTTGCCCCCTTTCTCGATGGAGATAATCATTATATCTCTATCTGGCGTCAGCAATTCTGACCGTGAGGCAGGTATATCAACAGATACTACCTCTTCGGGTTTGAATTTGGTAGTTAACATAAAGAATGTAAGCAACAGAAAAGCTACGTCACACATCGCTGTCATGTCGATTAGCGTACTTTTTCTTTTTATTTTTACTTTGGGCATAATAGTTATTTTAAAAAAATATGAGGATACTTCATTCTACTTGACTAGCACACACTCACTGACTTTGATATCAATGATGTAACTTAGTTTATTATCAAAAATTAGGCAGTCATATTAATGCTTCTCTGCATACGTTTGAGCGATGCTAAATCCTGCTTCGTCGATGCGATACGTCATACTATCTATTTGGCTTGTAAAAATATTATAAAATACAATCGCAACAGCTGAGGTTGAGATACCTAATGCCGTGTTGATGAGGGCCTCTGAGATACCAGTAGAAAGTGCAACGGCATCGGGTGCTCCAGCATTTGCCAATGCACGAAAGGCACGTATCATACCAAGTACTGTTCCCAAAAGTGCTACCAAAGTACCTACAGAAGTAATAGTGGCTAGTAGTACTAGGTTGCGCTCTAGCATCGGCAATTCTAACGAGGTCGCCTCTTCGATTTCTTTTTGTATGGCCATCACTTTTTGGTCTTTAGCCAAGTGCGTATCACTTTCCATCAATCGATATTTCACTAACCCTGCTCGTATCACATTACCAACTGCTCCTTTGTTTTTATCGCACGCACTGATAGCCTCATCTATGCTACCTTTGTTGAGGTTAGATTGTACGTTGCGCACTAGCGTGTCCAAATCTCCGCTGCCTTTAGCCATTGAGATAGTCAAAAAACGTTCGATACACACGGCTACTACGATTATCATCATCGCCATCAATATTGGAACAATGAAACCGCCTTTATATATGGTGCCTAAGTAGCCACTCGGGTGAGCTGAACCATAAGCACTGCCGCCAAAACGCTCCATAACTGAAGGTGAAGGCAACTTATCTGCTCCTTCAAAATTGCCACTTGAGCAAAGTAAAAACATATAAATCACTAGCGCCATAACATAAGCTGCAGGCACTAAAATACTTGCAAAGGTTTTTGAGAACGCATTCTCAGCTGATTTCATTTGAATACTCATAATTGTTAAAATTTAAAAAAAATTGGTGGTTAATTAATAGTTATATTGTTGTTGATTGATAATAAAGTATAAGAAAATAATAAAGCAAATTAATGATAGATTAACAAAAGGCAAATCTAACTTTGCATGTTGAATTTAACAAATTTGTAATCTCTTTTTTTTCACTTATTTTAAGAAGTTACAAACATAGTTATACGTTAGATTTTAAGTTCATTGTTATAAATTTAATATTATTACGTAACCACTTTTATTTTAAGAATATTGTTTGTGCTTTATTGATTTACAATTTTATGACAATTGATGTAGCAACTTATAAATTGATGCAGCTCAAATAATTGGTTAATAACTTTAAAAAAAAACTTAATGACTGTGTTTATCACAATTTATTTTAAAAATCTACAAACTTTAGTCTCGTCTGTCGAACCTAAAGTAATTCTAATGCTAGCTGCGTTTTTTTGGGTAATTTTTTAACAACTTCTGTATAGCTATGTGCTATTTGTTCTTTTATAAAGTCAAATGACAATCCTTCATCGACCGCCACCGTGTTCCATAATTTTTTGTGGGTGTGGTATCCTTCACGCACTTGACTGTATTGCTCTCGTAACGCTACAGCCCGCTCTGGGTCGCACTTGACCGTGATACTTGTAGTATCTATCAAATCTGTGATGCAAAACATTTTATCCATTACTTTGAGCACCAAAGTACGATCATCAAAAGGAGTGTGCTCTGTTACGCCTTTCAACGCTAAACAATAATCCCGTATCGCATCTAACATCATCATTTACGTTCTTTAAATTTTATTATATTTCCCATGGCGGCACATCGCTTTGACTGCTCGATTGCGCACCAAATCCTTTACTTTGTACGGTGTTGGTTGTGTTATTTTTCCTTGCACCGCCTTTTGAATAGCTACCTTTTTTGTTTTCACCATCTACTAAGGTGAACGTCTGCAAATCGCTTGGGCTGAAATCTTCAAACTTAGATAAATGACTTACAAATTTACAATACACACTGCCTGTAGCACCGTTTCTGTGTTTTGCTAATATTATCTCCGCCACTCCCACGAGGCTGTTTCCCTCAGAATCTTCAGTAATTTGATAATATTCAGGACGATATAAAAACATTACCATATCTGCATCTTGTTCTATCGAGCCAGACTCCCTGAGGTCGCTCAACATAGGGCGTTTCAGACCGCCTCGTTGCTCCGTAGCTCGGCTCAACTGAGCTAATGCTATCACGGGGGTGTCCAATTCTTTTGCCAACGATTTTAAATTCCTAGATATTGTACTTATTTCTTGTTCACGGTTCATGCCTTTATTTTCATTGCTATTCGCACTCATCAATTGTAAATAATCGATTATAAAAATCGATACGCCGTGCATTTGTTTAAGCCTTCTGCACTTGGCACGCAATTCAAATATATTGATCTGAGGTGAATCGTCGATGAATATTTTAGCCTCGCTTAAACTCGTAATTTTTTGTTGTAATTGAATCCATTCGTAGGGTTCTAAATTTGCATTTCGCAGCTTGTCAGAGTTGATACCCGTCTCCGATGATATCAATCGATTGACCAACTGTATAGCCGACATTTCTAATGAAAATATAGCAACTGCTTTCTTGTGATTGACAGCGGCGTTGCGCGCCAGGCTTAACACAAAAGCTGTTTTGCCCATGCCCGGACGAGCAGCGCAGATAATCAAATCGCTCTTTTGCCAGCCAGATGTGATCCTGTCCAGTTCTATAAACCCCGAGGGTACAGATTCATCGCTCAGCCCATCTTCCTTGTTTTTTAACTCTTCTAATTTATCTAAACTTTTGCGGAGCAACCCTCCTAAATCTGCAAAATCGCGCTTCAAATTTTTGCTAGTTATTTCATAAAGGCTCTTCTCCGCCTCGTCTAATAACGTAAAAACGTCGGCACTTTCCTCGTACGCATCTCGTTGTATCTTGCTTGAAATAGCTATCAACTCACGCATGATATATTTTTGAACAATGATTCGAGAATAATATTCTATGTGAGCCGCACCAGTTACTTTGCTCGTAAGAGTTGAAATATAATACGCACCGCCTACCTCTTCTAACTTACCCGTCTTGCGCAGCTCATTGGTAACCGTTAATAAATCTACGGCATCACCACCGTCAAACAAATGCTTGATTGCAATAAAAATTTCACTATGAGCAGGAGTGTAAAATACATCTTTGTGCAGGGCTTGATATACTGACGTGAAAGCGTTTTTTTCTAACATCAACGCTCCTAGCACAGCCTCTTCGAGTTCGCGTGTTTGAGGTGGCAATTTACCATATATGTCAGGCAACAAGGTAGGCACACGTTTGGGTGCACGCACTTTTAACTTTTCGATTTTATCTTGTAATTCATCTGACATTGAAAAAAACTATTTATATGAAACACTACCGTTACCCGAACTTTATTTAATACTACTTTCAAAATCATTCTACCTTGAAATAGTAGGAGCGTAAAAGTACTGTTTATTTAAAATTTTACAACAAAATAAAGGCAATTGGACTGTGAAAATTATTAACAAAGTGAAATAAACAATGTGGTCAATGATGTTAATAAAAAAAGGCTGCCTTTAATTTACGATTTTAAAAACCACCTCTACTTGCGTCGTGCTTGAGAATAATGACTCTTCTTCCACTTTTATTTTGATACACGAATCAGTGAGCAGATACGTTTTATTGTAAGAGTACAATAAATTCTTATTTGCTAATTCTATGGTTACCATATCGGGTTTGGCTAAACATTTTATTTTTGAACTATTGAATACGGTAGTTATATTTTTGATGCGTAAATTATTTTTTTTGGCTACGAATTTTTTGATTTTTCTGCCCTCTATGAGCGTATCAATGACCTGATAAAGCCCATCAAAATTGCCATTACTGATTTCTGCATCTAACGTTACTGCCAGCTCTTTGA